>JAQXMB010000029.1 GCA_029012425.1 bacterium
GCAGTCTTTCTAATATATTAGCATATTCCTGATAGAAATGCGCCCTCTTTTTTTCATCCTGCTCGATTAATGCATACTGTTTTTCATAGCGCATGATATAAAACGGCAGGTAAATATACAATTTTTTCTCGAAGATTTCATCGAGAGAAACATTTTGCATATGAACAACCGGAACTTTGTATAATACCGTTGTTTGGTCTGCCAGTTCAAGTTCCATCTGTGCATGGCATTCCTGATGCGAGGTATTTCGTATGTATACGATGCAGGATTGCGGGAGCTTCATGCGGAAGTTTCCATCTTTATTTTCAATCTTGCTCAAACCGATCATAAAATCGTACTCCAACATCCGAATCACCATGTTTCCATCCGGGGTGCTTTGAAATTCCACGTGATAAATGCGATTTTGAACCATATTGCAGCTATCGGCAATTACTTTTGATACGACTTTCCGGTATTCCTCCGGCAAGCGATAAATCGGTTCACTGTCCCCGTAACTTGTGTGAAATACCTCGTTAAACAACGGAAGCAATAGCTTTGGATGACGTTCCTGAATAGTACGGATGACGTCATCAAAAATTGTGTTATTTTCATTTTGCATGCAATGCCCTCCTTTGTGAAAATATAACTCTGAGATAAAAGCAGAACTCTTTGAATATCCCACATCCTATCCCCACACAAGAAATGGAACATTGAAAAAATAGAAATACTATGAATTAGATTTCCCCTCTGGTATAAAGAGGGGATTCTGCTTTGGTAAAATGATAGCATGATACCTCTACCAAAGCAATAGATACAAATATTAAATTTTTATAAAATCCCCTCTCCGTCATGCTTCGCATGCCACCTCTCCCCCAAGGGGCGAGGCAGATACTCGCATGTCAAGCTCCATCGAAGTAAAAAACAAAAAACGGTGTCATCAATGACACCGTTTCAATACTACTGCCGAATGGGATGGCAGTGTGATCTCAAGTTTTCCTTCCTTCACCTGATAACGGATGACGTGGGTCGAATAGCCCGCATCCGATGTGATCATCACGCGATCCATCTCGCAATTCTGCGGGATTCCTGCTGCCCAGACAGATTGCTTCACAATTTTTTCCCTGTCGTGGTTGTTGACTAAGATCACAAATTGATCTTTTTTGTTAAATCGCGCATATGCCAGATACTGATATTCTCCGGCAAGCAGCTTATAGGATCCGGTCTTTAATGCATCAATGCTCTTGTGCAATGCGATCACATCCCGATGAAAATCGATGAGCTCCTGATTGGGATTATCCCATGGATATGTCCGTCGATTATCCGGATCGGTAAATCCGCACACACCTGCCTCGTCACCGTAATACAGTGTCGGTGCTCCCGGCCAGGTCATCTGCATGACCACCGCCTCACGAAATACCGGTATACTCACGCCTTCATTTGCCGCATTCGGTCCCAGATTTTGCACGCGGCCGGCTCTGTGATTGGTTCGTGTCAAAAATCTGGAGTGATCGTGGTTGGACAGCTCATTCATCGAACACTGCAGGGACGGTGTCAGGAAATTGGTCATAAAATGATTCATCGCGCCTTCAAAGTATTCGGCATTTCCAATCTGATTGCCGTTAAATTCATCAGAGTGCTTCTCCATACCCGTCAAAAACCAGGTGATCGGCTCCATAAAAGCGCTGTAATTCATGATCGTATCCCACTGATCACCCTTGAGCCAGGCGGTTGCATCTCCGTAATGCTCTTCCAGGATCAGTGCCTGCGGATTGGCGGATTTCACCGCTTTTCTGAAATCTCTCCAGAACTGATGATTGAACTCTTCGCTGTGCCCTAAATCCGCCGCTACATCCAATCTCCATCCGTCCGCATTGTACGGCGGGGATACCCATTTTTTTGCCACGTTTAAAATATACTGATACAACTCCGGCGACTCATCATAGTTGAGCTTCGGCAGGGTATCATGTCCCCACCAGCCTTCATAGGTCGTGTTATATGGCCACGCATTCTGATCCTGGAAGCCAAAGTATCCACGATACGGACTCTCGCGATCGATGTATGCCCCCGGCGCATAATCTGCATTTTGGCAGTAGATCTCCTCCCGATCCATCCATTTATGAAAAGAACCGCAGTGGTTGAATACACCGTCCAGTATGACCTTGATGCCGCGTGCATGCGCTTCCTCCACTACTTTGATAAAGAGTCGGTTACTTGCTTCCAGATTGTGCCGGTCTGTTGTGCGCTTCTGATATTTCGTCGCCTTGCGGTTGTCTCTGTCTCCGGGAGCCAGACATTCCCCGCCGTCCTCTACAATCACACCATAATGAGGATCGATGTAGTCATAATCCTGACTGTCATATTTATGATTTGACGGAGATACAAATAGCGGATTGAAGTAAATGGCTTCAATTCCCAGGTCTGCCAGATAATCTAATTTTTGACGAACTCCCTCCAGATCACCGCCGTAAAATTCGGCAACGGAAAAATCAGAAGGCGGCTGATTCCAGTCTGCCATCTTTTTACTGCCATAGCGGATGTAGAAATATTCGTCATCCTCTACGTCGTTACTCTTGTCTCCATTATAAAAGCGGTCAACTAAAATCTGATACATCACCGCTCCCTTTGCCCAATCCGGTGTGTGGAAGCCCGGCTGAATACAGAAATCATACTGGGGTCTGCGCTCCGTTGTCACACCATAGCGGTCGTAGAAGCAGTGCAAAAGACCGGTACATACTTCAAAGTAATAGGAAAACGGCTCCGCTCCGACAGTAATCTTCACTTCGTAATAGTCAAATTCGTCCGCTGTCTCCACTTTTTCCAGTGTATAGCGTTTTTCATTTGACCAAAGCCAGACGATATCAATATTGTTGATGGCAGAGCGGAAGCGGATCCGCACCTCATCTCCCGGGTCCGGTTCCGCAGGAATACGATAATCGCTTGTTCCGTCTGAATACAGCCCTCTCTTTTTTAAAACCGGTCGCATCTGCATCATATACTGCTGCAACTGGTTCATCTCATACATGGTTAATTCTCTCATCATTCTATATCCTTTTTTTAGATTATCATTGTTGCAATTCAGAACCATTCGCAAAATCGCTGTTTCATGGGAAATTCGGCGGAATTTCCTATGAAATAAAAATAAGGACAGGCGAAAGCCTGTCCCTAATAATATGGTTTCGATTTTCTCTTTTTATGCGTTCTGCCTGAGCATACTATTTGTCCTGCTGACGAATCATATGAAGCACAGCTGCCACCTGATTGTCGATATGCTTACGAATTACTTCCGTAACTGCCGGTTTGTCCTTTTTACAGATTCCCTCATAGATAGCCTCGTGCTCCGCAAGCAGCTGCTCATGGTTTTCCGGTTTCTTTAAATATTCCGCACGATACCGGTACATCGGTTCACGAAGGTTATTAAGCATATTCACAAGCTTCGGATTATCTGTTGCCTGATAGATGACATCATGAAACTCCTCATCCGCTTTTGCCATTGTTCGAAGATCTTCGCTTTTTAAAGACTCCTCGAATTTTATCATATTTTCTTTGAGAAGTGCAATCTGCTCCGGTGTAATCTTGTCGCATGCGACCTGCACGGATAATTCCTCAAGTGCCTCCCGAATCTCGAGTACATCCCTCATATCCTTTTCCGTCATTCCTGCAACCAGTGCACCTCTCCTCGGAATAATGATTGCCAGACCTTCCTTCTCAAGCATATGAATTGCTTCCCGAATCGGCGTACGACTCACACCAAGCCTTGATGCGAGTTGAATTTCCATCAGTCGTTCACCGGGCAAGAGATCTCCCCGTAAGATTGCCTCCCGAAGTGTATGAAATACGACATCCCGAAGCGGAAGGTACTCGTCCATATTCAACTCTAAATGATCCGTCATGATCGTTCCTCCTGCTGTTGTTCGGACATCTGTCCCCGGCTGACATTGAACGGCTTTGTAACATATACCTGTCTCGCAAGTCCGCTGCTTCGTATCTGTTCCTTCATCGCATAAGCTTTCGCCTCATCATCGAAAATACCAAATACAGTCGGGCCGCTTCCGCTCATCATCGATGCGATTGCTCCACCGGCATACATCCGGTCTTTCAGCGTCTGAATCTGCGGGTACAGCGGAATGGTTACGGTTTCCAGCACATTTCCCATGTTCGAAACCAGTTTCCCAAGATTCCCCTCCTTCAGCGCTTCCAACTGGACATCAATCGGCGGATGAATCAGTTCCTTATTTGCATCAAGTGCCTCATAGACCATTTTGGTAGAGACACTCATTGGCGGCTTTGCAATTAAAATAAAGCAATCCGGCATCGGTTCAAGTCTTGTAAGTTTTTCTCCGATTCCTTCCGCAAGAGCAGTTCCCCGAAGCAGACAATACGGCACATCTGCGCCAAGCATCAGACCATATTCCATCAGTCTGCCCTTTGACAGACCCAGCGAATACAACTTGTTTAGGCCAAATAACACGGCAGCCGCATTGGTACTGCCACCTGCCATGCCTGCCGCAACCGGAATACACTTATAAATATCAATCATCAAACCGCCAATCCGGGGAAAGTCGCGCTTCAAAAGTGCTGCTGCCTGATATGCAATATTATGTTCATCCGTCGGCAAATAATTCAGGTTTGTCGTCAGGTGAATGTCGTCATCATCTGTTTTGGTAATTGTCACCCAATCATACAGATCAATTGTCTGCATTATCATTTTCACGAGATGATAGCCATCCTCCCGGACTCCGGTCACATCAAGACCAAGATTGATTTTTGCCAATGCTCTGATATGAATTGTATCCATACGCTTATCCCATTACCTCTACAGACCTACGAAACTGATTAAGATGCCCCATAAAACCGAAATCACATAAACAATTCCGACAATACTCATATTCTGCCTGATATTCCGGTTCAACCGAAAGAGCACCAAAAAACCGACGCCTGCATTTGCGAGTAATCCGGCCATCATCATTCCGGCATCAATCATGCCATCTACATACAGGCTTGTGATCACAACCGATGATGCACAGTTTGGAATCAGTCCCACCAAAGCAGCTGTCATCTGTCCAAGTACCGGCACACCGGAAAAAATACCTTTTAGATTCTCCGGTCCGATGATTTCAAGTGCAAAATTCAACACGAAAGAAATAATCAAAATATAAACAAAAATTCGAATTGTATGCTTTACTGCTGAGACAAGCACACCGTCTTCACAATGACAGTGTTCTTCTTCACATACCGTATGAATATCCATCGCTTCATTCTTTCGATGTAACACGCAATGTAAAACAATTTCAATCGCAAATCCACTGATCATCGCAATCACAAGCTTAATTGCAAGAATCTTCACAATTAACAGCGGAGGCATCGAAGATGAAATCAAAATCGGAAGCATCTCATCTGATGTCGACAGATAAATCGCAATCAGTGTTCCGAGTGTAATGATCCTTCCCGCATACATGCTTGACGCTGCCGCCGAAAAACCGCACTGGGGAACGACACCAAACGCTGCTCCGAGCAGCGGTCCTGCCTTATCAACACGAGCAATCTTATCTACCAGACGGTCTCCTGCACGATGCTCAAGCAATTCCATCAAAAGGTAGGTGAAAAACAAAAACGGTAACAATTTCACACCGTCAAGCAGTGTGTCCAAACAAATATCTAACATAACAACCTCTTCACAGGCAACCCAATCCTACCGTTGCCATTTTTTATTACAGTGCGCGATATGTTTCATAGCACGCGAGCATCTCTTCATAAACAGGAAGCAATCCGTCATCGCATCCCTTTCGCAACGGTTCAACAATCACAACAAGGTGATTAAATAAATCCGTTAACCCCATATTGCTCGCAAGACCCTTTAGCGTATGAGCCGTATCAAAGGCTTCTCTGACTTTATGTGCACAAAGTTGCTCTCCAAGCAGTCGAAATCCCTCATCGGACATAAACTGCTCAAAACACTCGGCATAAAAAGCTTCATCGCCAAGAAATCGATCCTGTATTCCCCGCATATCGCAGCCTCTTTGTTCAAGCGCAGCCATCAAATCCCCCATACTTTTTCTCCTTTTGTTCATTCCTTCGCAGACTACTCTGCCGGACTCTGATTCTTTTTCGTTACAAGCACTGTCTCAATTCGTTTTTTATCCATCGAGAGAATCTTAAAATCCACACCCTCAGGTGCCTCATAAATTTCCCCTTCATCCGGAAAATGTTCGAGTCGTTCCAGCAGAAGACCTCCAAGCGTATCCGAATCCTTTGACGGAAATTCAATTCCGATCAATTCCCCAAAATCTTCCAGATTCATAGATCCGCTCACGCGATATTCTCTGTCTTCCGTCACAATCTCATAATCTTCCTTCTCATCGTAATCGTACTCATCACGAATTTCTCCGACGATTTCCTCAAGCAGATCTTCCATTGTAATGAGTCCTGCCGTCACACCGTACTCATCAAGTACAATCGCAAGATTGACAGCATTTTCCTTCATCTCCATAAAAAGCTCGTAGGTATTTTTGTGTTCGTAGGTAAAGAATGGCTCACGCATGATTTTACGAACGGAAAACTCTTCTTTGCTTCCGGTAAACCCGAGCACATCTTTCATGTTCAGAACTCCGATTACGCGATCACTGCTTTCCTCATATACGGGAAGTCTTGAAAAATAGCAGTCACGGTATATCTCAAACATCTCGTCATACGACGCATCCACATCGATAAAGCTCATATCGATACGCGGAACCATGACTTCTTTTGCCTCATCATCACCAAAGTCAAACAGATTATGAATCATCTCCCGTTCTTCGTTCTCAATCACGCCGGTCTCCTGTCCGACATCAACGATTGTGCGGAGTTCCTCCTCTGTCAGAGCATGTTCGCCTTCATCCGGACGAACCCCCACCAGACGCAGAAACAACAGTGCCAGCTTGTTGATCACAAAAATCACCGGTGTAAGTATCACCATTAATCCCCAAACTACATCGGCATAACGAAGAACTATCCGATCTGCACGAAGTGTTGCAATCGTCTTCGGCGAAATTTCTCCAAAAATCAAAATAAGAAATGTCAAAATACCTGTCGCAACTCCGGCTCCGACACTTCCAAACAGACGGATGGCAAGTGTTGTAGCGAGAGAAGATGCCGACAGATTTACTACATTATTGCCAATCAATATCGCACTCAACATCTTGCCGGAGTCTTCTACAATTGCCAGTACTCTCTTCGCACGACGATTTCCATCTTTTGCAAGCGTTCGCAGATAAATCTTATTCACAGTCGTAAACGCCGTCTCCGCTGAAGAAAAAAAAGCTGATAAAATAAGCAGAAGCACCAAAAATATCGATTGAACAATTACAGTCCTGTCCATATTACCTCCTAAATTCTACTGACGCAATATTTTAACATATTTTCAAGCTTTTCTCAAGACCCGCCGATTTTCACGATTCTGCTTCCGCTAAATATCACCCGATCCATAAATCCGGTAATATCTTTTGGATCAAAAACGATTGTAAGCTGCGGTCCTGCAAGACTCTGATACATAGCTTCGCCATCTGCAAACGGTAGTGTAAGAGAAATATGTGCAAGTTCTCTTCGCCGTCTTTTTTCCTCATTTATCTCCTTTTCCATCTGTTCCGTTATTCGCTGTAACTGTTCTGAACTCATTGCATAGGGATACTGCTCCAGGGTTTTAAGCACGACTGCCTCTCTCGCACGCAGCCGGACATCCTCATCTGCAATATCAAATGCAAGGCGAAGCAGTCTTCCATACTGTTCTTCCAGCCGGTAGTTTCGTATCTGCAAAGCCTCACTGTCATACTGCTGCTCCACGACATCCATAAGTGCGTCCTCGCTGATTCGATCCATCTGCCGGTTGTACATTACCTCTGAACAACGCGAAGCCAGTGCACGGCTTATTTCAAGATCTCTCCCAAGGAATGTGCAGATAAATAAGCCGACAAAGAGAATACAAAAATCAGAAAGCTTCATACTTTACTGTTCCTCCATAGCTAATATTTACGGTGTTGTCCGCCGGTACGCCCGGGATACGAAATCCTCCTTTTCTTTGAAGCTTCACGCGAAGAAAATCTCCGCGCATAAACAGGTATTCGCCACCCCCTGAAACCTTCTCAAAAATATCTTCTTCATCAAACCATCTCTCGCACAGCTCGTACCGTTCCAGCGTCTCATTGTAGACATGCTCTCTTGTTACATGTGTAATACTGATATCTATGTAGTCGTTCCCACCGCCAATCGTATCATAGAACTGCTGCAGCGCGGTTTGATCAATGCGTCCCGTATTGCACACGCCATCTACAAAGCCGGTTGCCTCCGTGAGCAGAAATAATTGCTGTGCAGTCTTTGCCCGTTCATTCATATACACAAGCGGAAGTCCGAACAGAATGACTGAGGCCAGAAAAAAAGAGACAATTTTTCCGAATATATCATTCACTCACACTTCCTCCATAAGAACCTCTCCGGGAGCCTCCAGCGCATATTCAGCCTGAAACATGGCATCGATCCCCCTTCCAACAAGAAACATCACGCTGACTGCAAGTACAAACAATCCGATTGCCACTGACTGATAAAGCGCTTCTGTCACATGTTCCATCTCATCACCCCCGTTACTGCTGCACAAAAGACAAACCGGTAATTGTTCCGTTTGCATCCCGAATCACACTGCCTAAGAAGCGGCCGGTCGGATTGATATAATTACTGTTTGTGATCACCTGAGCGCTCTTGTAATCGACCGTGGACAAAGCCTTAATACTCCCATCTCCTTCGTCGATCTGATAGTTGTAAAAGCTTGTATTCTTTTTCGTTTGAACACGAATACCAATTGTCTCATCCGAAAACTTGCGGATCACATTTATCACCTCGCTGCCTGATACTTCCGTGTTGTCATACATGGTTTTTGATGTATTTTCAAACTCTGCCTGCATCTCATTAATCTGTCCGGTTCCGCTGCTTGCCGTATCGCTCGCCTCTCTTGCAATATAGAATCCCAGACTGATGATGATGCATGTAATAATAATCCCTGCTGCCAGCATAAGTCCTTTTAAACTGTTCTCCATTTTTCCTCCTGTCCTCTCTCTAATATGAATTCAATTGTGTCAGTCCTTCCATCACAAATGGAACAATCAGCCATAGCGCAAGCACGAGTAAAAACGGAAGAAATGCCACCACTCTTGCCAGCGCCGCTTTCTCTTTTTGAATACCTGCAAGCATCTGCTTGTACTGATCCATATCGTAGGCCCGCTCCCCTTCAAGGTCATAAAATGCCTGCTCAATCGGTATTTCATCGCATGCAATCAAAGCGTCAACGATTCGCTTTGCCGGATCGTGTGCAAGCGCATCCTTGAGTGCAAAAAGCGTTTCTTTTCTTCGATAGGAATACTCATCCACGGCCCGTTCAAATGCATCGGAAAAGACCACGGAAAACCGTTCCATCCAGCGAAGGATCTCTTCCACCGTAATCTGACCGTAATGCATGACGATCAGTATCAAAGTCTCAAACCGAAGCGTCTCCTCCACCTTCTGCTGCTGTACTCTCGATTGTAGAATTACAACTCCGGCGTCAGGAAAAAAATACCCTGCAATACCCATTGATACAATAAGCAGAATCTGAAGTACCTGTTCTTTCGGTCGTACCGTCCCCAGTCCTCCAATCCGGCTGCGAGCAGCAAAAATCACACTGATCATTCCCGCAGCTGCAACCGCACAAATCAGCTTTCTCACAAGAAACTGACGAATATTTCCGTAGCCCTGCAATTGCTTGAGCTGCTCATTTTTTTTCAGATAATAGCTGTATCGTCTGCTAATCCTGCGATCGATGAATCCGCCAACCATCTTTGTTGACAACACCCGTGCCTCAAACCCGGCAAACCGGTTATGCGGCATGGAAGGGTACTGCAATTCCTGCACAAAATACACGCATACCAGCGTGGCAAAAAAACACAAAAGCAAAATTGTATACCCATAACTGCCGGTATAAAACCGCTGCATTCCTTCACTGATGGAGCAGGACCAACGCCGAATCGGAACGGTAAAGAAAAACGGTAAAATCGAAAGCGCGGTAAGTCCCAGAAACGCAAACCTGCCCTCCTGTCTGCGCAACAGTTCCATGCGTACCTCCTCCTTGATATAACGGATATTGTGCGCAAACAGAGAAATCCCTGAAAGCTGCATATCACCATATGCTCTTATCGTGTGACAAAGCGTAAAAAAGAGCACCAGATACGGATTTTTTGCCTGTTTGCTGTAATACCCGGATTCCTCGGAAAATTCATCCGTCAAAAGTGCGCCCGTCAGCTTATGCAATTCTGTCCGGAGTGCACTCCCACACACACTTAGACTTTCCTCCATCGCCTCTGCCATATCCTCGCGTTTTGCATAGCAGCTGACCAGCTCGCCAAAGTATCTCTCCAAATCCTTGAGCAGCACCTCCTCCTTCTCATGGCGCTTTCGATTGCGAAATGTCCACACGGAAATACAAGCCAGTGCAACCATGAGTATCTGATTAAATATCAGCAGCATAGAACGCCTCCTTTTCTTCCGCTGTCATCCAACGCGCCATGTCAGAACGCAGCTGATTATCCAGTCGATGCTTCTGTACATAGGTGCCATTTTCATAACTGATCAGGTCAATTGTCTCAAAGCCTTCCGGATGCGCCGGATTCTCCCTTATGTGCGTAATACGCTCAATATAGCGATTTCCGCTGCGATCCAAATGCAGATGAACATCAAAATCCACGACACTTACCACCTGCTGCATGGCCACCTGTTCATTGTGGAAGCTCCCCTCCTTAAGCAGACTGTTGCGAAGCGAACGAACCAATGCCCTCGCCGTCTTGGCATGATGGGTAAACAGTGTAAACAGCGAGCCAACCTGTCCGCTTTCAACCATCCAGGCTGCAACGCGTGAAGATGCAACCTCACCGATAATACTCACCGCTCCATCCGTCTTTTTCTGAAGCTCCAGACCTTCCCAGCCGCCGATGCTTCCCGTCTCCCGAAAGGTTACAATATTTCGCGCCGGATACCATCTTCTAAGATGCAGTTCAAATGCAAGCTCCAGTACGCGAAGCGTATACTCCGGCGGAATGCTTTCCACAAGAGCCATCAAAAGCGTGGTTTTTCCACACCCCTGCATTCCGGTGATTCCTACAACACAGCATCCCTTCATCATCCATTGCAGCAGTTCCAGCGCAACCTGTACCCCCGGCTGACAGAACAATTCCTGCAGATTCTTTTTTCCACTGCCACCCAGTTTGCGGATAAAAAACATCCAACTCTCGGCAAAATCCGGTCGTGCAACAACGACTCGTGAATGGTCAGCCATCTCATGCACAAGATACCCCCGGGCTCTGGAAAGCTCACCCGGTTGTTCATAACGGCACACACCTCGGCAGATTCGCTCTAATTCTTTCTCACTTTTGAAATTTAAAAAACACAGGTGTACACTTCGTCCATGAAAAAACATCCACACACTCGCATAATCACCCGGCAAACCGGATACCCCACCGGAGATGCCATCGATATTCATATCCCGAAGCTCGTCGATGATACCAAGACCTTTATAAGCGCTGTACACTTTCCATGTGAGAAGCTCTACCTTTTCTACAAAGCGAAGCTCGCGCCCCTGTTTTCGATACGCCCGGATCACATCCTCCGCGAACAACTCATATTGTCCGTTCAAAAACCATCCGTTATCGGATACCATCTGTTCAAACGCAGACTTTTCATATCTTTTTTTGTAGATGTAGAGCAGTCGGTCAAAGAGGTATTCCGCATTTCCCCGCTCTTTTTCCCGAAAGTAAAACACATCATCAATGTTTTTCTCATTCAGGTGAAACAGCTTCAACAGACTTTCCTGAAGAAATTCCAGAATATATGCTTTCGCCAGTTCATCTCCGACACCGCATCTGGCCAGATTCTCCCGAAGCTCCTTCTTCTGCCATGCCAATCGTCTCAGCTGCGCTGCATCCAGGTTCATCTCATAGAGATTCTCTCTGAGGATCCGGTTCACATGATCTCTTGTCCGCCCAACCATCCCTTCCAAATCAAGCGTCTCCAGAGAGGTCACCGAAAACTGTTCTCCTTTTCGCTCAAAGCGCACGGTACGCTTCCTCAATGACCGTTGTAAGTCTCGTAAGTTCACGCATAAACTGCTCTGTGCTGTAACTTCGCGATGAACGGAAATTCTTCTTCATAAACTGTTCCATTTTTCCTGCTGCACAAGCCTGCGCAAAGAAGGGATTTGCAGGTACAACATAGGAATCGTTTTCTGCGATTCGATAGATTCGACTGATATTCGACCGGTTGTATACTTCATTGCTGTCATAATTACCCATGAGATAAAGAATGCGGCCTGTGCGATTGGGTTTGTGTTCTTTAAAAAAACCGTCCAACGCTTCCTTTTTCTGCGGAAGTGTCACGATGATGAGATCTGCTGTCTCAAGCAGTTCCTTGGCAAACACATCATTCCCACTGCCGATATCGATAAAAATCAAATCTGCAAATTCTTCCATCCGGTCAATAACCCGTTGTTGCAGATAAGAGGTCTGCGCCGGATATAACCCCGGTTTTTCCCGCGAACCGCCCGGCAGATAAAACAGACGGTTATCGATCACTGAAATCATGCTCTCCTTCATACTGATCCAGTCAAGTCTTCGATGCTGCTCCTGCCAGATGAGATAATCCATTCCTTCCAGCATATAATAAGAGCTCTCCTCCCGGAGCATCCGTTGCTGCTTTGGTGGCTGAAAAAAGCTTTCCAGATCACCATTTCCGTTTTTGTGTTGCAACACAAAGGAGCGGTGAGAAAAACGCATCGCACAATGCGACGCAACTGCTGCCATACTGCTTGTCGTTCCGCATCCTGTGTGCGCACCCCAAAAGAGAATCTTCATGCACATTCCCCCTTTCTGGCACGCTTTAAGCTGCGCCAGATTATTCCGGTCTCACATTCCGCGATCGTTCGGCAGATATTTACAAGCATCTTCTCAAAGTTTCCCGACAGATGAAACATCCTGCGATAACCCTGATACTGCATCAGAATCCGCCCTGCTATGTCCTCTTCACACAGTGGGAGCACATACGAGTCAACAACGAAGCAGTTCTCCTCCTGCAGCATCGCAAGCACCCGTTTTGCACTGACTGCCTCCGAACAGACATCACGCAAAATAACGCTCATAGGAATTCCTACGCGCGTCATAAGCTGTCTGTAGCGGGAAATCTGGGCTATTGCGCAGTCCATGACAAGATACAATTCATCACAGGCAGCAAGCGCCTCATCTGACGGCCAGACACCCAGATCCGCAATCAGATAATCACAGTCCTTCTCCTGCCAGCTCTCTACCGGCACCAATTGTTCATAATCAATGTTTTTATAGGTAATTGTGAGCAGTTTCTCCGTGGGATGCGGAATACAATAATGCATTGCCTGCTCATACGAATTGTCCAAAACACAAATTGAAAAGCCCATATTCTGCAATATGGATGCTAAATAGATACAGATGTCCGTCTGACCGACGCCAAACAGACCAACTTTTTTCCTGATAGACAAACAAATACCTCCGTCGTATTTGTTGTCTCACCCGGATGTATATAGACGAAAAAAGATATGCTAATCATAGCATATCTTTTTTCATTGTAAAGAGATTTTATACTTTTTTAATATTTAACGCGTATTATTCCTCATCCTCTGCAACAATTGCAATTCCAAGCTCCTCAAGCTGCGCCTCGTCAACCGTTCCGGGAGCCTCGCTCATCAGATCAGAAGCATCTTTCATCTTCGGGAATGCAATAACATCCTTGATATTGTCCGTGTGAAGCATATGCATCAGAATTCGGTCAACGCCGTATGCAAGACCGGCATGCGGCGGCACGCCATACGAGAAGGCATCCAAAAGGAATCCAAACTGCTCATGCGCGCGCTCCTTGGTAAAACCAAGTACCTCAAACATCTTCTCCTGTACATCATCCTGATGGATTCGGACTGATCCGCCACCAAGCTCTGTACCGTTTAATACGATATCATAAGCCTTTGCACGAACGGCGCCCGGATCTGTGTCAATCTTATCCCAATCCTCCTCCATCGGCATGGTGAACGGATGATGCATTGCCATGTAACGATTTTCCTCATCTGACCACTCGAGAAGCGGGAACTCCGTAACCCAAAGGAAGTTATACTGATTCTCATCCATCAGTCCAAGCTCCTCACCGAGCTGTAAACGAATCAGACCAAGTACATTCCATACAATCTTATTCTTATCAGCAGCAAACAACAGTAAGTCGCCGGGTTCTCCATCCATCTTCCTTACGAGTTCCTGCGTCTCATCCTCTGTCATAAATTTGGTAAAGGATGACTTGTAGGTTCCATCCTCACCGATTGCAAGATATGCGAGACCTTTCGCTCCACATCCTTTGGCATACTCAACAAGCTTGTCAATCTTCTTGCGCGGCATTGCTGCCTGCCCTTTTACATTGATACCGCGTACGCTTCCACCGGCCTCAAGTGCTGAGGTAAATACGCCAAAGCCACAATCTTCCACCGTCTTGGAAACATCGCAAAGCTCCATTCCGAAACGGGTATCCGGCTTATCTGAACCGAAACGGTCCATTGCCTCCTGCCAAGGCATACGGGGCAGAGGGAGTGTTACATCCACTCCGATGGTCTCCTTGAAGAGGAACTGAATCAAACGCTCATTGACATCTAATACATCCTCAATATCTACGAATGAAAGTTCCATATCTGCCTGCGTAAACTCAGGCTGACGATCTGCACGAAGATCCTCGTCACGGAAACAGCGGGCAATCTGGAAGTAACGATCATATCCTGATGCCATCAGAAGCTGTTTAAAAATCTGAGGTGACTGGGGCAGTGCATAAAAATGTCCATGATGAATACGGCTCGGAACAAGATAATCACGAGCGCCCTCAGGTGTAGACTTACACAAAATCGGCGTCTCAATCTCTAAAAATCCCTCATCTGCCATAAAATCTCTCATCAGACGAAGCACTTTACTGCGAAGTATCAGGTTCTTTTGAATATCCGGGCGGCGAAGATCGAGATAGCGATATTTCAGACGCATCTCTTCATTTGTCTTACTGTTTTCCTCAATCTGGAACGGAGGCGTCTGTGACTCTGAAAGAATACGAATACTTGTCGCGATCACTTCAATATCTCCGGTTTTCAGATTTTCATTGACAGCGGCGCTTCTCTTGCAGACCTCGCCCTCAACCGCGATAACAAACTCGCTGCGAAGTGTTCCAGCCTTCTCAAAGCCTTCTGCTTTGACACTGTTCTCGTCAAATACAATCTGTAACAGACCACTGCGGTCTCTTAAATCAATAAAAATTAAACTTCCAAGATTTCTGCGTTTCTGCACCCATCCCATAACGGTAACCTTCTCACCGATATTGCTGCTTGATACCTCAGCACATCTGTGGGATCTATGCAGTCCCTGCATCGATTCACTCATTCCTGTATCCTCCTATTTATTGAAAAATTCCTCGAACTGCTCGTAGCCTTCTGCTGCGAGCTTTTCTTTCTGGAATTTTTTATTCTTATTCATGCGAACGACCAAAACCTGTTTGCCCTCGCTTCGTTCTTTCTGTGCCTGTGCAATGACATTCACAAGCTTGTCTGCCGGATAACCCTTCTCGATGAAATACACCTTCTTGTCCGGCTGCGTGGGAATCTTGAAATTGCTCTCCATCAAAAGCAGAACAATCCGCTCAAATCCGATAGAAAAACCGCATGCGGGAACATCATTTCCGGTGAAGCGTCCGATCATCTTATCATATCGTCCACCGCCGCCACATGCCGCGCCAAGCTCAGGCATCACAATCTCAAAAATTGTCCCGGTATAATAACCCATTCCACGAACAAGTGTCGGGTCAAATACGAGATCAAATTTCGCTGTCTTTGTTGCTTCAACCGTATCAATGATTTCCTGAAGGTTTTCGTAAACACCGTCCTCCAGAAAATCCGCCAGCGTCTCTGCAAGAAATCCCAGTCCGTTCTCAGCATGCGCAACACCGTCAAACAGGCTTAAGTATTTGTCGATGGATTCCTTTGCAAATCCTTCTTTCTCTAACTCCTCAGCTACACCATCCTTGCCAATCTTGTCCATCTTATCCAGAATGATGCATACGGTGTCAAATGATTCCTCCGCAAATCCGCTGTAAAGAGCCATTGCCTTTAAGATGCGACGCTCATTGATATGAATCTCAAAATTCTCAAATCCAATACGACCAATTGTTGTGGTTGTCGCAAGAATGAGCTCGATCTCCGCTAAATTACTGGGCTCACCCAAAATGTCAATATCACACTGCATGAACTGGCGATAACGACCGCGCTGCGGTCTGTCTGCACGCCATACATTTCCCATCTGCAATGCCTTAAACGGTGACGGAAGATCATTGGCATTATTGGAATAAAAACGCGCAAGGGGAACCGTCAGGTCATATCTCATTCCAAAATCAACGACATCCGCTTCCTCTTTTGCCTCAGTAAGCTTAAGCTTCTCTCCTCTTTTTAACACCTTAAAAATCAGTTTTTCGTTTTCTCCGCCCTGCTTGCTTGAGAGATTTGTGATATTCTCCATACACGGAGTCTCAATCGGTGTAAAACCAAAGCTTCGATAAGTTTCCTTTATTACTCCCTGCACATAATCACGAATCGCCATCTCGTCCGGCAGGATATCTTTCATGCCGTTGACCGGCTTTTTAGCTAATGCCATGCTATTCCTCCTCGTCTGTTCATACCAAAACTACCGTTTGCTATTATATTTTTCAATCAGAATAAAGTCAAGAACTTAACACTCTTTCGGCAGCAGCTGCTCTAAACGGATCAGCTCATCCGTAACAGCATCATAGTCAAAATCATCTGCTGCCTTTTGAATGCTGTTTTTAATATCCGCCAGATAATCATATGTGCACAGCGCATGAATCTTCTGCTGAATTTCTTCGATATCATATGCATACACACTCTCCTGGAGACTCTTACAGAATTCTCGCAGCTGTTCCGGTGTCACCGGAAGCAGTTCTGTTCCTTCTTTTTCCTCTTCAAATGCCGCGAGGACCTCCTTAATCTGACCACACAGTGCATCAAACTTTTCCAGCATCTCTACATGCAGCACAGCTCTTTCAAACAATGTACCGTTGTCAGCCGCCTCTTCAAGAATACGCGCCTGCTCAGAAAGATCATTTGCACCAATCTGCTTCGAGGTACTCTTCACAGAGTGCACAACAATCTGGTATTCAGCGGCATTGCGCTCTTCAAAGAAGGTTTTCAGCTTATCATGTTTGGTCTCGTACTCATCATAGTACAGACGAAGCGTATTGATATAGCTTAACTGATCTCCTCCGGCAAAACGCATTGCATCCTCAATATTGATTCCGTCGATTGCCGGCATGCTTACATTTTCAACTTCCTCATCCATCTCTTCTGTCTTTGGAATACACAAAAGCTGTGGCGGAAGATACTGACAGATAATCTCCTCTAATTTTTCTCCCTGAATCGGCTTTGAAAGATAGTCATCAAATCCCCGTTCCATATAGAATTCACGCGCACCGGATACCGCATTTGCAGTAAGCGCAATCACCCGTGTTCCGCTTCCTTCTAAAATGCCCCGTTCGCGCATGCGCTGCAGACACTCAACGCCATCCATCCCGGGCATCTTGTGATCAAGAAAAATGATATGATACTGCTGTCGCATAATCATATTCAGACATTCCATACCACTGTCCGCCGTATCAATCTGAATACGGGTCTTCTTTAACAGACCGCGGCATACTTCCAGATTCATCCGTGTGTCATCCACTACAAGAATTCGTGCATTCGGAGCCTGAAAAGTCTCGTGATAGCGCGTACTGTTTATCAGAGAGCGCTCATACATCTTCTTGTAATCACCAATCGGCGAATCATCGACAATCTTCTGTTCAATTCCAAAGAAGAACGCACTTCCTCTTCCGTATTCACTGTCCAAAAGCAGTCTCGAACCCATCAGCTCCAACAATTGTTTGCTGAGTGCGAGTCCAAGTCCGGTACCTTCCACCTTGTGATTTTTTTGCATATCCACTCGTTGGAAAGTCTGGAACAGCTGCTCCTGATCCGCTTTTCGAATTCCGATACCTGTATCGATAACAGCCACATCCAGACGAATGACATTTTCCTTTGGCAATCTTGTACAACGCATCTTCAGTGTCACAGATCCCTGTTCTGTATACTTTGCTGCATTTGTAAGCAAATTCGTGACAACCTGTCGAATACGCACTTCATCACCATAAAGCTCACACGGAATCTGTTCATCAATATCCAGCTTAAAGTTTAATCCTCGCTCATTGATACGCGGCTGAATCATATTGACAAGATCGTTAAGCATGGAACTGGTCTGATAGGCAGCCTCAACAATCTCCATTTTTCCGGATTCAACTTTCGAAAAATCCAGAACATCATTAATCAGTGCCAGCAGATTTTTACTTGCATTTTTGATATTGTCCGCATAATGGACAATGGTCTTTTCACGACTTTCACGCAAAATCATCTCATTCATTCCGATAATTGCGTTGATCGGTGTACGAATTTCATGCGACATATTTGCAAGAAAACTTGTCTTTGCCACACTTGCAGACTCTGCGGAAAGCTTGTCTTTTTGCGTCTCAAAATAATTTTTTCGAATCTCTCTTCCATGATATACAACCATAATCGCAAAACTCATCATGAAAATGTACTCGATACTGTATCCGATACCAATCGATTCAAAGTATGTGAATGCATCGGCAACATTCACCTTATTTAATTCGACGATTTTGATTGCGCGCGGATACAAAAAACCGATCATTCCGACATAGCCAGCAATGGAAATAAGTAGTGTAAGTGTCCAATCAAAATAGACACAACTGACGAGCGGAATTGCAAAGTATGTCAGATAAATACCAAAATTTGCATCCGAAGAAATTGCTGCAATTAATAAAGTCAGGAAAAGAAGCTGTAAATACTTTGTCACGATATAGCATTTGAACCGTAACAGCACTTCCACAAACAGCCATGTACCGCCGGTGTATACCATATACATGATGATTCCACGATATGTCATATGGAAAATCCCAAGCTTGGTAAGTATGTAAAAAACCGGTGCAATGAGAATCGCAAAAAATACCAGCTTATGAATACGCCATGTCATCTCTCTATCATGCTGTTCCATATATACTTTTTCGAATTCTTTATCCATGTGGCCTTCTCCTATGAAATATCAGATCATTTACAGCTTTTGCAAAATACAGTTCAATTGTTTTTCTATGCCCTCATAGTCAAATGCTTCTACCATCTGAAGCAATCCCATTCGTTCTTCCTTAAACATATTTCCGCCCGGATAAATATTACAAAACTGTTTTAACTCCTGAAAATCAACATCAAACTCTTCGATTCCGGCGATAAACTTTTCCAGTTCCTGTCTATAGAAATCCGTCTCAACAGGCTGATCAACTGCTTCACTCACCAATCCGGCTGTTCCTGCATATGAATACAGACGCTGCAACTCATCAAGTACTTCTTTATATTCATCCATCAGATGTGAATGGTTTGCCTGAATATAATCGAAATCCAAATCTCTTGCCGCATGCTCCATCTGTTCTGCAATGAATGCCATATGAACCGCTCCGACCACACGGGAGGTACTCTTAAGTGCGTGAACATGTATCTTATAATCATTCCAATTGTTCTGCACATATTCTTTTTCAATTCGCTCTAAATTCTCACCGGACTCATGCAGGTATCCCTTCATATTATCCAGAACGCTGTCCACGGTTCCCGAAGAGTACTGCAATGCATCCTCAAATGCAATATCAATAATTCCAAGCTTCTCCAGCAGCTGCTGGAAGGTTTCCTGTCGCTCAAGCTCCTGCTCATCCTGCTCTGTCTGGCGCATGGTAATCTCCACAAGACTCTCCGGAAGGAATTGAATCAATGTCTCTTCCAGCCGCTCACCCTGAACCGGCTTAGCCAAAAAACCATTAAATCCTTCATCTAAATATTCCTGTTTCATTCCCGCAACTGCATTTGCGGTCAGAATTACAATCGGAGAATCACAGTTCCGTCCATTCGGGTCCTCACGGATTGTATGTAACGCCTGTATTCCATCCATACGGGGCATTAAATGATCCATTAAAATCAGGTCATATACGATTTCCCGGCAACGCTCAACAGCAAACTGTCCATCCTCTGCCATATCAAGCTGAACCTGTGTCTCCTTAAGCAATGCCTTTACGACAGAGCGGTTCATGGAATTATCATCGACAACAAGCACTCTGGCATTCGGCGCAACAAAGCTTGTCTGATACTTCTCCTCGCATTTTGCCCGACGCTGGAACATGTCTTCCATACTTCCAATGGGTTCCTCGGAAATCACAAGCTGTGGAAGCTCAAAAGAAAAAGTCGATCCTTCACCATATACGCTTTCCATCTCAAGCTCGCTGCCCATCATCTGGAGCAGCTGTTGTGTAATAGAAAGTCCAAGACCTGTTCCCTCTATATGATGTGACTTCAGATCGCCGCCTCGCTGGAACGATGCAAACAAAACATCCTTTCCTTCCTTGATGCCTATTCCGGTGTCCTCCACAGCCACCTGAAGAAGAATATGATGCTCATCCTGCTTTTTCATCTGCACGCGAAGCGTAACACTTCCTTTTTCAGTATATTTAGCAGCATTGGTCATAATATTTGTAATTATCTGACGAATTCGAACCTCGTCACCGAACAGCTGACTGGGGATTGTCTCATCAATCTCCAGATTCAGTTTCAGATTCTTTTTCTCAAGTCGGGGCTTAATTACAACAATGATATCATACAGCAGATTCCCCAAATGATAGTTTTCAGGGACAACCTCCATCTTACCGGACTCAATCTTGGAGATATCAAGAATATCATTAATCAAAGACAACAGTGCCGTTGACGCACTCTGAATATTTTGCGCATAACCGTGAATCTCATCTTCACTGCACTCACGCAAAATCATCTCATTCATTCCTAAAATAGCATTAATCGGCGTTCGAATCTCATGCGACATATTTGCAAGAAAACTACTCTTTGCCTCAGCTGCCAGTGTTGCATCCTCACACTTCATCTCTACTAAGTGCAGCAGATCATCAAGACTCTTCTCATCCTCCTGCGCAACACGCTCTGTAAAAAGATCCTGCGTCTGCATGAGAATCATCAGAGCATTGCCGACAAGCATCATAAGAAAGATGAAAGTAAACTCCTGAGCGCTGAAATTTCTGACAAGTACATTTAAGTCAACAAGCACAATGGAAAGCAAGCTCAGGAAAATGCTTATCGCCAATATAAAGATATTCAATTGAAGATTTTTGTACATGGTTGCCTCAACCAAAATAAAAAAGAGACATGCCGGAAGCATTCGGGCTGACCTAGTTCCGATGGAATAAGTCAGATAAACACCTACCGCAAAGCCAAACATCAATGCACCACACACAAAATCACTGCACTTGTGTGAAGGCAAATACACCAGATGATGCGTGATTGCAAGTACGATCACTGCGGCCAGACCAAACCAGATCAGAAATCTGTGTGATGTCTTTGTCATAAAAAAAAGCACAATAAATACACAGACTGTCTCCAACAAAAACATTCCCCATGTAATTTTTCTTTCTCGTAAAAAATCTCTCATGAAAGATGTACTCCTCTAGGTACTACAAATCGAACACTATCCGGACGAATCTCCATTTCCCATTCGCCCGCTGCCTGTATCGTCTCTCCGTCTAAGTTTGCGGTAATCGTTCCTTTATCAGCACGAGATATGAAAAACTTCTCAGATGTCCCTATTCTTGCACGCCGATTCACATAATCTGTATTCTGTGTCAACAGCATGAACAGAATTGCCACAAACGCC
Organism: bacterium; assembly: GCA_029012425.1. Classification (GTDB taxonomy): domain Bacteria; phylum Bacillota; class Clostridia; order Lachnospirales; family Lachnospiraceae; genus W0P33-017. The sequence continues at coordinate 21,879 of JAQXMB010000029.1, forward strand.
ACCCGGCCCCTTGAAGGCACAAGAATGTAATTTGCCAGTCCATCATCGGGACGATAATCCTTTGTCATGTAAAGGGAGCCTCCCAGACACCTTCCGTTCGCCCACACAATTTCATCATAATATCCGTCCAGATTCTGGCCCTCCACACGCACACGCATATTCGTCTTCTTCAAAGCAACGAGAGATCGAAACGCATAAAAAGAATACGGAATCTGAATACCAACCCTTCGCACCGGATGTTGATCTGCGATTGAGCCAAGCATGTTTGCGTCAATTCCACAGGAAAAAGTATTCATTGCTCTGCCGTGATTCGTCAGAATGGAATCCAGCAGCAACACATCGCCGGTGATCAGCTCCCTGATATCAAGAAAGCGCCGGCGATCAGCCGATGAAAAACACTTTAGGAAATCATTCGTCATACCGCACGGATAAAAGGCAAGCTCCACATTGGGATTCTCCCCCACTCCCTCCAGCACATTACGAAAGGTTCCGGAACCACCACAGGCGTAGATACGCAGCTTTTCTTCCGGGAAAAAGTGGAGAATTTTCTCTACCAGTTCCGTTTCATTACCTGTATATCGTGAATTGAACAGAAAATACTCAAGCCCATCCATACTCTCAAGCTGCTGTCTTAAATTGTTTGCAAAAGTCATACTTCCCGCATAGGGATTTACAATAAAAATGTGCTTCATAATTTCTTCTCCATCGCTCCCTATTATACGGGAAAAACTGCAAAAATTCAATGGATAGGCACTTTTTAAAGCAATTCCTTTAACAGTTCCGTCACCACTGTCGGATTTGCTTTTCCCTTCATTGCCTTCATAGTCTGACCGACAAGGAAGCCAAGTGCGCGTTCTTTTCCGTTTCGATAGTCACTGACCGACTGCGAATTGTCAGCAATTACCTGCTCAACCACGCTTCGAAGCATGTCTTCATCCTGAACCATCAAAAGTCCGTTTTCTTTCACATACTGCTCCGGGTCAATATCATCCGCAAATATCATTTCAAATACATCCTTCGCAACCGTATGGTTGATAGAGCCGGCATCAACAAGATCTATCAGTTTCGCAAGGTTTTCCGGTGAGAACGAAAGGTCCTCAGGATCTAATTCCCTCTCATTTAGCAGACGCATCGTCTCACCCATAAGCCAGTTTGATACCTTCTTGGGTTTTCCGCAAAGCTCACAGGTTGCTTCAAAAAAATCGGCCAGTTTCTTTGAACCCGTCAGAATCTGTGCATCGTACTGCGGCAAACCATAGTCGCGTTCATATCGAGCCATCTTCTCTTCCCGAAACTCGGGCTGCTTTGCCCGTACAGATTCTATCCATTCATCCGATATTTCAATTGCGGGAAGGTCCGGCTCGGGGAAATAGCGGTAATCCTTCGCATCTTCTTTTGAGCGCATTGGAAAGGATTCCCCTTTGCCGTCATCCCATCTTCTCGTCTCTAAAACAACCGGTTTCCCGGCTTCCAATAAATTGATCTGTCTGGCGCTCTCCCCTTCTATCGCGCGCGAAATCGCACGAAATGAATTCAGATTCTTCATCTCTGTCCGAATTCCATATTCAGATTTTCCGGCTTCTCGTACAGAAATATTGACATCTGCACGCATGGATCCCTCATTTAATTTACAGTCCGAGGCCCCCAGATACTGAATCATTAGTCTCAGCTTCTCAAGATACGCAATCACCTCTTTTGCGGAGCGCATATCCGGTTCAGACACAATCTCAAGGAGCGGAACACCGGAGCGATTATAGTCCACAACCGAGATATCCTCCTCGTCACTATGCACGAGTTTTCCGGCATCCTCCTCCATGTGAATTTCATGAATGCGGATTTGTTTTTTTATGCCGTCCTCTGTCTCGATTTCCACATAGCCATCCCGGCAGATTGGCTCATACAGCTGGGAAATCTGATAGTTTTGCGGATTATCCGGGTAAAAATAGTTTTTTCTGTCAAACCGGTTATGTTTTGAAATGGTACAGTTGGTTGCAAGTCCAACCGCAATGGCATAATCAACCACCTGCCTGTTTAACACCGGAAGCGCCCCGGGCATGCCGGTACAAACCGGGCATGTATGTGCATTGATCGCGCCACCAAACTCTGTTGGACAGGCACAAAAGATTTTTGTCCTAGTTGCGAGTTCCACATGCACTTCCAGTCCGATGACGGTCTCATATTCTTTACGCATCTGCCGACTCCTTTCTGCCGTTCTCCCTGTTGAACGGACATCGTTCATATGCTCTCGTCCTCTCATATGCATAGGCCGCGCGAATCATCTTTTTTTCCTCAAAACAGTCCGCAATCAGCTGAAGTCCGATCGGAAGCCCGTTATCATCCATACCGCACGGCAGGCTCATCGCAGGAAGGCCGGCCAGATTCACAGCAACCGTATAGATATCTCCCAGATACATCTGCATGGGGTCAGCAAGCGAAGCTCCAAGCCTTGGAGCTGTTGTGGGCGCTGTCGGTCCAAGCAAAACATCATACCTGGCAAACGCCTCATCAAACGCCTTCTTAATCAGCGCTTTTACACGAAGCGCCTTCAGGTAATACGCATCGTAATAGCCGGAGCTTAACACGAATGAACCGAGCATAATCCTGCGCTTCACCTCATCGCCAAACCCTTTTGAACGGGTCATTTTATACATCCGGTGCAATCCTTCTGCATCCGTGCAGCGATAGCCGTACTTCACTCCGTCAAATCGGGCAAGATTACTGCTCGCCTCCGCACATGCAATCACATAGTAAGCAGGAATCGCGTATTTCACCAGACCAAGCTCAAA
>JAQXMB010000030.1 GCA_029012425.1 bacterium
TCCGTTGCTCCACCCGGTGTCATCTGCTTTCCGGATACAGCGGTACGAATCGGCCACATCACATAACCGTTCTTCACGCCCTTCTCCTCAACATATCCACAGAGCATCTGATACAGCGCATCATTGCTGTAATCCTCCTGCTTCTCAAGCAAAGGAAGAACATCGCTTAGCACCTCAAGCGAAGTCTGCTCATTCGTCTTCATCTTCTTGTGCGTATACATAGCGATATCATACTCCGGAACTGCCTCGAAGAAATCGATATGCTCCTTGATATCAGGAAGAATCTCAATACGGGTCTTTACCATCTTCGCAATCTTCTTCAAATCATAATCCTTTGTGATGACCTCCTTCATTACAGGCTGCGCCATCTCAAAGAACTTCTCATCATCCATCGCCTTGAAATACTCGCCGTTCATCCAACGAAGCTTCACCATATCAAAAACAGCGGGAGATTTGCTGATGTGCTTATAATCGAACGCCTCAACAAGCTCATCCAAAGTAAAAATCTCGCGGTTATCGGAAGGACTCCAACCAAGCAGTGCCACAAAGTTCACAACTGCCTCTGATAAGAATCCCTGCTCAATCAAATCTTCGTACGAAGAATGTCCGCTTCTCTTAGAAAGCTTCTGATGCTCCTCATTTACAATGAGCGGGCAGTGAATATACTTCGGTTCCTCCCATCCGAATGCCTTGTAGAGGATGGTATATTTCGGAGCAGAGGACAAATACTCGCTTCCGCGGATTACATGTGTGATTCCCATCAGATGATCATCTACAACATTTGCAAAATTATAGGTCGGATATCCGTCTGACTTGATCAGAATCATGTCATCGAGTTCTTCGTTGGGAGCTGAGATATCACCATAAATCTCATCATGGAAGGTAGTTGTTCCTTCTGTCGGCATATTTGCACGGATAACGAACGGCTTTCCGGCTGCCAAATTCGCCTCAACCTCTTCCTTAGACAGATGCAGACAATGCTTGTCATACATCATAATCTCTTTTCCTGCAACCGTCTTTCGAAGAGAATCAATTCTCTCCTTGTCGCAGAAACAATAATATGCAGCACCCTTTTCAATCAGCTGCTTTGCATATTCCATATACAATCCGCTCCGGCAACGCTCGCTCTGTACATAGGGACCGACTCCACCATCCTTATCGGGTCCTTCATCATGCTTAAGCCCTGTCTTGTCCAGTGTACGATAAATGATGTCGAGTGCCTCCTCAAAAAAGCGTTCCTGATCGGTATCTTCTATTCTTAATATAAAATCTCCACCCTCATGCTTCGCAATCAGATAAGTATACAACGCTGTACGAAGATTGCCCACATGCATTCTTCCGGTGGGACTCGGTGCAAATCTTGTTCTTACTTTACTCATATCATTTCTCCTTGTATCCATGTTCAATTGCTCATTCGCGTCCTATTATACAACCGAAGTACCCAATTAACAAGCAATTTTGCAGATTGTCATGCTTACCTGCGCTTAAAAATTGCCGCAGAATGTGCCGGCATTACAACCTCGATCTTTCCACCTGAAACAGGATATCGAATCGGTGCAAAAGAAAATCCCTCCTCCGAGGTAATCATTAATCGGTCAAGCTCGCACTCAAAAGGAATACCGGCATCTCTTACTTTTTGTTTCACATCTTTGACCTCATTGGAATTGTTAATCAGCACAACCAGCTGTTCTGTTCTCGTAAAGCGCGCATATGCCAAATAACCATACTCGCCCCAAAGCATTTTAAATGAACCGGTGCGAAGTGCCTTCTCGCGCTTATGTATTGCAATGATCTGCTTATGGAATTCAATCAATTCCCGGTTGGGATTATCCCACGGATAGGTTCGCCTGTTGTCAGGATCCGTAAAACCGCAAACTCCTGCCTCATCTCCGTAATAGAGCGTTGGTGCACCGGGCCAGGTCATAAGCATTGTAACCGCCTCGCGAAGAACCGGCACGCTTACTCCCTCGGAAGCCGCTGCAAAACCAAGCTGTTCCACACGACCAACCTTA
>JAQXMB010000031.1 GCA_029012425.1 bacterium
GCACTAGAAACCACCACAGCTTCATTACTAATATTTTCAGTTTCAAGAGCATATGCTTCAATTCCTGCATCATGCGTTTCAGCTTCAAAAGCTTGTACTTCAATTTCATCCATTTCTTTCCCCATTCCTTTTTTACATGGCGGCAAGCATGGTTGAAATGCCTACCGCCAATAGGGATATATAATCACGCATTACTGCGCAACTACCAATTATTACTTGTTGGGAACAAATCCAACAATACGCCCACCATTACTTGTGTCCATTTCAAGAATTAACTCAATTTCCTTAAAGCGCTGGATAACTTTATCGGAAAATGCCTTATAGACTTCTTCCGTACACTTTATTTCTCCGGTTTCATCCCCGTTAATGTCAGACACGCCAAGACGGTAAGAAATACCACTTTGACCGTTCATGTTATACTCTTTTGCTTTACCGGACACTACAATCAATTTTGCTGTTACAGAAATCTTCATATTTTTTCTCCTTTTCTTTTGACACTAGAATTAACTAGCTTTATTTTTTTGGCAATCAAGCCAATGTCACATAACTACGGCAATAAAAAAAGAGCCGTTTTGGCTCTTTCTGATAAATAACTTTATCGTTAAAGTACCGTTTTGCAAATAGTTGACAACCGTGCGTGCTCCGTTTTGGTAGAATTAAAGTCGCACGCAGTCAACTACCGCTTCCTTGAGTTTTCTACGAAAACACGCTTTCGCAAAACACTGTTCACTTTAACGAAAAGTTATATGCGGTAAACGCTCGTTTATGCGCGTGACAAACACAAAACCGGCTTTCTGAAATTTGAAGGCCGGTTTTGTATTTCTTTTACGAACATAACTCTTCAGAATCCAATATGATTGTAAAAGGTCCGTCATTTAATAATTCAACTTTCATATCCGCACCAAATGATCCGGTTTCGACAGGAAATTCCTCCCTACATTTTTTGATAATATACTCATAGAGTTCATTGGCAAGTGTTGGATTGCCTGCTTTTATAAAGGATGGGCGGTTACCTTTTCTGCAATCTGCGTACAATGTAAACTGACTTACAAGAAGTAAGCTGCCATCTACATCTTTCAGTGATAAATTCGTTTTTCCGTTTGCGTCTTCAAAAATTCTTAGCCCAAGAAGTTTCTTAATTAATCTGTCTGCAATTTCCCTGGTATCATTTTCAGCAACGCCTATTAATACAAGAAATCCTTTTCCTATGTTTCCTATGATTTGCTCATCAACAGTTACGGATGCATGCGTTACCTTTTGGATTACAAATTTCATCGTGTGACTCCTTTTTATTCTTTGGTTTTGATTGAATTACATAAATATGTTTTATGTAAATAATACGGCGTGATTGGATGGTTCATTCTTCAAACATAAATTGCTTGCTTCTTCTATAAAATCAGTTAGAATAATAATGAAGAACAAAAAAATAATGATGCCGGTCATATGATCACAGTTACAACAGATATCAGTATAATCATTTTTGACTGAGAACGCAATTTGATTTCTCATAATTTTTTAATATGTGATTCGAAAGAGGTAAACGATGAAGGAAAAAGCATATCATGAAAAGGTAACAATAACAAATGCTGTCAGATTACGGGATCAAATGAAGTTTCTGCCAAGATTTTGTCGTGAGTACTTTCTTGGAATTGAACCTTCTACCTCATCTCGTACTCGTTTGGCATATGCATACGATTTAGGCATCTTTTTTGAATTTATTCATGATAATAATCCTGTTTATCATAAGATGACTGTTCAAGAGTATCCCTTACAGATTTTGGATGATATTACGGCACTCGATATTGAAGAATTTATGTCATATTTGAAATATTATGAGAAAAACGGTGTTGAGCATACGAATGATGAACGAGGAATCGCAAGAAAACTGGCAAGTGTAAGAAGTCTTTACAACTATTATTATAAAAAAGAAATGATTGAAAAGAATCCACCGGCTTTAGTTACTACGCCAAAGATTCATGAAAAAACAATTACACGCCTGGATATTGATGAAGTTGCGATGTTACTCGACCAGGTTGAATCCGGAGAAAAGCTTACGCCTCGCCAACAAATGTATCATGAACAAACCAAACGACGCGATTTGGCAATTATGACTTTGATGCTTGGTACAGGAATTCGTGTTTCAGAATGTGTGGGAATTGATATTGATGATTTAGATTTTAAGAATAACGGTGTTAAAATCCATAGAAAAGGTGGTGCTGAAGTAATTGTATATTTCAGTGATGAAGTAGCAATTGCACTGCTTGATTATCTCGAAGAACGGGAATTAATTGAAGCTGTTGAAGGTCATACCAATGCCCTCTTTCTTTCGATGCAAAAGAAGCGAATTCAAGTTCGTTCTATAGAAAACCTCGTAAAGAAGTATTCCAAGCTGGTAACAACCGTAAAAAATATTACGCCTCATAAATTGCGTAGTACATATGGTACAGCACTCTATCAGGAAACCGGCGATATCTACCTGGTTGCAGATGTTCTGGGACATAAAGATGTCAATACAACCAGAAAGCATTATGCCGCACAGGCAGATGAACGCCGGCGTATGGCTGGAAAAATTGTACAATTGCGTGATAAGGAGGATTAAATGAGTTATATCTTAAATGATTTAATTTCCTTATGCATGAAACGAACTGATATTTCCAACTGCATTTGCTGTCTGCTCTGCCAAATCTCTTACAGAATCAGCAACAACGGCAAAACCCTTACCGGCCTCTCCTGCTCTTGCTGCTTCAATGGATGCATTAAGTGCAAGCAGATTGGTCTGTGAGGCAATCCCATTAATAATCTCAATAATTTCAGAAATCAGATTCGATTTTTCTGTAATTTGCTTCATCGCTTCAAGGAGATCGGTGGTCTGTTTGTTACTTTCATCAAGATAGTTCATAGCTGAATCGGAAAGTTTCATTGATTCATCTGCAACTTCAAGACTGTTTGTAAACTTCGTCTGAATATCTTCAATCTGAACATTAACATCGTTGACAAGCATTGTTACCTGCTGTACATCGTTTGCCAATCCACCGGCGCCTTCAGCAACATTTTCAGCAGAAACATTCACGGCATCAGCGGCTGTCGCAATTATATTCATCGTCTCACGCATGGATGTTGCAATTCCGTTAATGGAATCCTTTAATGAAGAAAAATCTCCAACATAATTTTTATCAATCTCAACAGTGAGATCTCCCTCTGACATATTTGAGAGTTTCTCGCTTATTTCATTGATATAACCACTGATTGCAACATTAGAATTTTGAATGGCAAGACATAATTCACCGATTTCATCATCATTTGTATAGTTAGCATGATAATCCAATATTCCGCCTGCCATGTTGACTGCCATATCATTAAGTTCACCAAAAGGAGCAAACAGCTTGACTAACATTTTCTTGCTGAATTTTATTCTCCGGGGGCCGGTTCCCATCCACCGCCAAATGCACATTTTTTTTCTGCATAGCCGACATAATAATCTCATCCTTATCTGCTGTGTCATGGATGAACAATTGCATGTATTATAAATAATTTGTAATAGGTATTAATAAATATGCGCCCGGATAAATCTTATCAGTCGTTAATCCGTTCAATGCTTTGACTTCTTCGACAAAGGCATCTGTATGTCTGGCATCACTGTAATGCTCAGCAATATTCCAAAGAGTATCTCCATGTTCAATACGAATGCTTTCATAAGTGGTATAACTGTCACGCTGTGCAGCATGCGTATGTTTTGCTGTTGCAAGTGCGCTGAGAGAAAGTGTAAGTAATAATATAATCATTAATCCCAGAACCAGAGAAATTGATTTTGACATAAAAGAACGATTCATATATGTATTTTGATGTGTTCTCATAAATCCGTACCTCCATTGCGATTAAACTGACAAAACATCTGTTCTCGAACGGTTGTTCTGTGATTAATATACTACCCGAACAACTGTTTGTCAATAGCTTTTTCGAACAAATTTTCGGAATATATGTTTGCCTTTTCGTATTTCATATGATAAAATATAAAAAAATATCGAGCGATTTCTATTTCATTATTTATTTGGAGGTTTTTATGGCAAAAGGAAAAATCAGCGATAAGCAGCGTGAAATACTTGAATATATCAAAGAAGAAATATTAAAGCGCGGTTATCCGCCGGCCGTTCGCGAAATCTGTGAGGCGGTAAATCTGAAGTCTACTTCTTCTGTTCACTCTCATCTTGAGACGCTTGAAAAAAACGGATTTATCAGACGCGATCCAACCAAGCCGCGTGCAATTGAAATTCTTGATGATGATTTTAATCTGACAAGGCGTGAGGTTGTGAATGTTCCGATTATCGGACAGGTTGCTGCCGGAGAACCGATTTTAGCGCAGGAAAATATTTCGGATTACTTTCCGATTCCGGTTGAATATATGCCGAATTCGGAGACTTTTATGCTTCGTGTCAAAGGTGAAAGTATGATTAATGTTGGAATTATGGATGGAGACACCGTACTTGTTCAGCGCCAGAGTACTGCTCGCAACGGAGAGATGGTTGTTGCGCTTGTTGACGATTCTGCTACGGTAAAGACTTTCTATAAAGAAGACGGTTATTATCGTTTACAGCCTGAGAATGACACCATGGAACCGATTATCGTTTCCGAATGCGAGATTCTTGGTAAGGTATTTGGTGTGTTTCGTTTCTTTTAGTTGAACGCCGGAGATACCATTCATACATATATAAAACCCGTACATGGTTGTTTGCCGTGCACGGGTTTTTTTGCATTTCCCAGGATATTCCAAAGAGCGTGCCCATTAGATTATAATTCTTCAGGAGCAATTTCTTTTCCGTCTGTCCAGATTCTCTCAAGATCGTAGAATAACCGGTCTTCCTTTGAGAATACATGAACGATGATGTCGCCATAATCCATGAGAATCCAAGTGGAATTACGATTTCCTTCAATCTGTTTCTGTGTGCAGCCTGCTTTGTAAAGCTCCTCGTCTACTGCATCACACATTGCCTGAAGCTGATTCTGATTTGAACCGTCAGCAATAATAAAATAATCTGCAATCGGTGATACATTACTTATATCAATTACTTTGATATTCTCTGCCTTTTTTGAATCCAGCGCGTCATAAGCAATTTTTGCCAGTTTTTTGCTATCACTCATGATTTTCGTCCTCCTTTTATATAGTATTCATAAGTCTTTTGGGTCATTGGATCAATAATTTTCGTTGTGTCTTTCAAATAGTCCAATGTATCACATAAAATCATAATTACTGCTTCATCAAGATTTTCAAAAGCAGTATATCGAATGTCATCCAGCCTTTGTGCTTTATTCCGGTGCGGCTCAATATAATCTGCAATAAAAACAATTTTATCGAGTTTTGTCATTCCCGGGGCACCGGTTGTATGACATGCGATTGCAGAACATACGGCTTCGTCTTCAATCTCATACTTTTTGTTCGCAAGTACTGCTCCAAGCTTTGCATGAATTAATGCCGGATTATCAATTTCAAATTGCGAAAGTGTTACATTGTATTTGTCGCAAAGTAAGCGTTTTTTCTCGTCTGAATAGCATTTTGCACAGTCGTGTAACAGCCCGGCCAAAAGTGCCTGATTAATATCTGCCTTGTGCTTCATTGCAAGCGCTGCAGCAGTATACATTACACCAAGTGTATGTTCATATCGATATTCATCAAGTTTCTTTTTCATGATATGCTGAAGGTGTAGTATTATTTCATTCATTTTGTCACCTGTTGCTTCTTTATCATTCGATTACTGATAAAGATGGTTTGTCATAATATAATCAAGTACTGAATCCGGTAATTGATATCGGATCGATTGACCAATTGAGATTCTTCTGCGGATTTCACTTGATGAAACAGAAAAATTGGGCGATTGAATAAATGTGATTTGGGCATTCATTTTCTTGCTCAATTCAAAAGCAATCGTTTGCAATTGCTGCATCTGATATTCATCGCGAACCGCAGCGGCTAAAACAGCACATCGGCAGATTCGTTCGGGATATTTCCAGGTTGAAAAGTCATATAGTGAATCTCCGCCCATAATCAGATAGTAATCATGTTCCGGATGACTTTCAACGAAGCGTTCCATTGTAAGATAGGTGTAACTGATTGTATCACTTGTTATCTCGCTATCATCAATGATAAATCCGGGGCGATTCTTAATCGCACACGCAACCATATGAAGTCTGTGTGCGGCTTCAATGATTTCATTTCCATGTTTATGAGGGGGCGTTCCATTTGGCAAAAAACGCACTTCATCAAGTCCTAATTGATCAAGTGCATTTTCGGCAATCAAAAGATGACCATAATGAATCGGATTAAATGTTCCGCCCATGATACCGATTTTGCTCATAAGCGAAACTCCTATTTGGGAAGCACAATTTTGGGTTTCTTTTTATTCGGACGATAAAGTACAATTTTTTTGCCAATCACGATTACTACGCTCGAATGTGTGCGCTCTGCAATGATGTCAGCCAGTTCACGCGGATCATCCATGCAGTTCTTTAATACAGAAAGCTTAATGAGCTCGCGTTTTTCGATTGCATCATCGATTGCCTGTATCATTGTCGGTGTAATTGATGCTTTGCCAATCTGAAAAATTGCATCCTCCGTACTTGCCAGTCCCTTGAGATATGAACGCTGTTTACTTGTAAACTCCATTGATAATCTCCTTATTTATAATATTCAAAACTTAATCCGTACATACGAACAGTATCACCGTCTGTAATTCCCGCTGCTTCAAGTTCTTTTAAGATACCCTGTTCACGAAGAAATTTCTGGAAGAAAAGAAATCCTTTCTCTGAATCGATATTTGTATATCCAAGCATCTTTTCAATCTTGGGACCTTCTACAACATACTCCTGTGCTTCTTCATCAAAAACAACCGTATATGCTTCGTTTTCGAATACATGAAGTTCAGGGAAGTATTCCTGCTCATAAATTACCGGTTCATCATCCATCTCATCAAGCATGCACTTAAGGGTACTGATTAATTCCTTGAGTCCGGCTCCGCTTACTGCTGAAATCGGATAAACCTCATATCCTTCCGGTTCAAATTCCTTGCGAAGTGTTTCAATTACTTCGTTTTCATCCTCATAAAAGGCATCAATTTTATTTGCTGCAATTACCTGCGGTTTTTCTAACAGCTTCGGATCGAACTCCATAAGCTCCTTGTTGATTGCTCGGATATCGGCAATCGGATCCCGGCCTTCAACAGATGCCGCATCAACCATATGAACAAGGATTTTGCAACGCTGGACATGCTTTAAGAACTCATGACCAAGTCCAATGCCTTCGGAGGCTCCTTCGATTAATCCGGGAATATCAGCAATTACGAATCCATCGCCCCATCCCATATCTACAACTCCGAGATTTGGATTTAAAGTTGTAAAATGATAGTTGGCAATCTTGGGCTGTGCATTGGTTACTCTGGAAAGAAAGGTTGATTTTCCTACATTAGGAAATCCCACCAGACCTACATCGGCAATTACCTTTAATTCCAGACGAACCTCAAGCTCAATTGCCTCCTGACCGGGTTGTGCATATTTGGGTGCCTGCATGGTGGAAGTGGCAAAATGCTGGTTGCCAAGTCCGCCTTTTCCGCCTTTAAGTATGGTTTGTCTTGTATTATCGCCCGACATATCGGCAATTACAAGGTTGGTCTGTGCGTCTTTAATAACGGTTCCGGCAGGAACTTTAAGCACTAAATCTTCGCCTTTCTTACCATGACAATTTTTCTTGCCGCCTTCTTCGCCGGGCTGGGCTGCAAATTTACGCTTATGCCGATAATCGTTAAGCGTATTCATACTTGTGTCAACCTCAAATATGACATCGCCACCCTTGCCGCCGTCTCCACCGTCGGGACCACCATCGGGAACATACTTTTCACGACGAAAGCTTACATGTCCATTTCCGCCTTTTCCGGATTTTATTATAATTTTTGCTGTATCAGCAAACATAATTTTCACCTACTTGTCTATACTTCAATGACTGGAAAACAAATTGAAAAAATGAGCTGTCACAAAATGCAACAGCCCACTTAAATTCTTATTCGTTTTCAGCTACGGGATAAACGGAAGCCTGTTTCTTATCTCTTCCTTTTCTCTCAAATCTTAAAATACCACTTGTAAGCGCAAATAATGTATCGTCACCACCGATTCCAACATTGGTACCGGGATGAATCTTTGTTCCGCGCTGCTTATAAATGATATTACCAGCCTTTACGAACTGTCCGTCTGCTCTCTTTGCACCTAATCTCTTGGACTCAGAATCACGACCGTTCTTGGTTGAGCCAACTCCCTTCTTATGTGCAAAAAACTGAAGGTTCAATTCAAACATCTGTTACACCTCCTTGAAGTCTAGTTTTAAAAACCGTTTTCCATAGTTTTTTTGTATTCCTTGTAAGCCTAAAATCATTGTATTTACAAGTAAAACTGCCTGGTTATCGACACCCTGTGGGAAATCCACATGAATGATACCCTTATTTTCATCTGACTTGACCTGAATCGGTGTATCGGTAAAAGATTCAATTGCATTGATTGTGTTAATTACAAGAATTGAAATACCCGCACACACAATATCCTCGCCTGCATCAGCATATCCGGCATGACCTTCACACCGAAAACCTGTAAACACATCACTCTGATTTCTGTAAATCGTTATTCGTGTCATAACAATTCACCAGTATCAATTAGCCATTAATTTTTTCGATCTTCACCTGAGTGAATGCCTGTCTGTGACCGTTTTTCTTATGATATCCGGTTTTTCTCTTATACTTATAAACGATGACTTTTTTGCCGCGTCCCTCTTTGACAACGCTTGCAGTTACAGTTGCATTCTTAACATCATCTGCAACCTTCATTGTTCCATCATTTACAGCAATAACCTGATCAAAAGTAACTGTCTCACCAGCCTCTACACCAAGCTTCTCAATGGTAATGATATCGCCTTCGGATACTTTGTACTGTTTACCACCTGTTGCTATAATTGCGTACATATGGCACCTCCTATTATCATTACTCGCCAGTTATGGTGCTGTCCAATAAAAAAGAACAGACTTTTAGACCTCACTGTGCGGCATACTTCGTTATCATAGCATATGCCTTTTGAGGCGTCAACTATTTTTTGTCATTTTCTCTTGAATTTTCAACTGTTTATTTGTTCATAGAGTGACCGCTTAATTTTTTTTCGTGTTATCTCTACGAGACCTAATGGCGTGATATCTACGATTGTTGTCGGAACTGAATCGCATGCCGTAAGATGTTTTAATTCCTTAAGCAGCAGTTGTTGATCTTCCATCGAATTTAAGTCCATAAAATCTACAATAATTATGCCCGACAAATTGCGCAGGCGCATTTGTAATGCAATCTCTTTTGCAGCTTCTAAATTTATTTTTAACGCGTTCTTATCATGAGATGTTTTGGCGTCATTCTTACTGCTATTTACATCGATTACTGTCATTGCTTCGGTTGGTTCAATGATGATATTTGCGCCCGATTTCAACCATATTTTTTTCTGGAGTGCCTGTTCTAACTGATGTTCGATACTGTAAAGCTTATTCAAATCAAGTTGAGGATCCTCATAATAGCGAATTCGATCAACAAGATTGGTTGAAGGATCAGCCTTAGCATATTCTAAATACATCTCATAGACATCACATAAATCCGTAACTACCTCATCTAAAAGATGAAGTGGTTGATCTGCAAGAAGTTTTACATAATCCTTAGGGGCATGATAGACACATGAAAAGACCTGTTGACCACATGCATAAGTGATAATATTGTTTAATTCCTGAATACATGAAATGGCTTCCCTACGAATCGCCGAAGCATCTGTATTGGCTGCATTTGTACGAATGATTAATCCAACCTGTTCGCAGTCAAAATCTTTAACTGCCAAAAGAAGCTCTGCCCGTGTTTCTCTGTTAAGCTTTTTGGAAACTCCGACACCGCATGTTTCACTTGTTGCGACGCAGTATGTCCCTGCAATTGAAAGATTGGTTGATACAACTGGATCCTTGGTCTTAACAGCATCTCTCACAACCTGAACTAATATTTCATCGCCTTGAACCAGCGGTTTTTTGGAAGAAATACGCTTGACATAAACCGGTTTTATCAAATCTGATAAGGGCAGGTAACATTTGATTCCCGGTGTGATTTCTACAAATGCTGCATGAATGTTTGATACAACCTGTGAGACACGACCTACATAGATATTATTGAGGATCGTCTCAGTATCCACAGATTGACATGTGGCTTCAATCATTCGGTCATTGTCATAGATTGCACTGACTAATAATTCTCTGTTATGAAATTCATTGATTTTGGTTACAAACAAACGCCTGCTCATAGTATCACCGTTCCGCAATCGTTGAGGGAATAAAATCCTTCGGCTGCATTTCCGGTATATACATCATGGCGAAGCGTCCGGAAGGTAAAATCAGATAGCTCTTTTCCCAGGAAACGATAAAAATGCTCCATAACAAGCTCCGGTTTCAGATTATCCGTACTGCCTGTACTTATTTTCAGATAAAACGCAGGAATGCCTTCTTCTTCGTGAACCTCAAAAGCATAAATTAATGGTTTCAAATCAATTTCTTTTTGTGATTTTTTGGTATTTTTTATTATGAATATGGATTCGCGTTCTTCATAAAATGCATGCACAGCTTCGCGTAATTGATTGAAAGATAAATCTGTCTCGTAACCGTCTCGGTAAGATAATGTATAATCTGCACATGAAACAATTGACATTGCAGGCTTTGAATCATCCGGAAGTTTACGATAATCATTTACCCAATACCCTTCAACCATATTCTCATTCAGTCTCCGGATTGCCTCTGCGGTTGAAAAAGTGGAATTCACTTCAATATCTACATATTCCCCTTCACTTTCTATACCAACGCCAAGCGGTGCCGCAAAAGACATAATCTGATGAGGTGAAAATCCTGCTGAATAAGCAATATCAATTTCTGCACGACGCATTACTTTTTGAAAATATCGCATCGTATCAAGGTGTCCAACAAATTTCATGTTTCCCGATTTTGAGAATTTAATTCTAATTTTCAACACAGACACCTCCCTCGTATTTTCTTACACCACAACCGGAACATTTCATTCGACAGTTCGGTGTTACTTCTTCATTCATTGCATGCTTCCATTCACGAATTAAAAACTCCTTGGATACACCATCATCAATGAAATCCCAGGGGAACAGCTCGTCCAAATTTCTTGTACGAAGTGTGTAGAAGTCAACATCAATACCTGTTTTGTCAAAACAATCGAACCATAACGCATTGTCAAAATACTCTGACCACGAATCGAAAATTGCACCACGCTTGTATGCCAGTTCAATTGCCTTTGCAATTTTCCTGTCTCCACGCGCAAATACACCTTCTAATACAGTAACATCCGCTTCATGCCAGTTATATCTGATACTTTTCCTGTTCAACTGATTTTTAACAGCTTCATTGACAATCTTTGCTTTTCCCAAATAGTCAGATGCTGTACACATAGGTGCCCATTGAAGCGGTGTAAAGGGCTTAGGAACAAAAAATGAGGTTGAGATGGTTATCTGACATTTGCCGTTTCTTTTTTCTTTCGGGATTTCGTAATAGCGAACGGCAATGTCATTCGCCAATTCAGCAATTGCCTGCATATCTTCTACTGTTTCGCCGGGTAATCCAAGCATAAAATAAAGCTTTACCTTCTGCCATCCGCCTTCAAATGCAAGTCCTGCACCATTTAAAATAACATCTTTCGTGAGACCTTTGTTAATGACATTGCGCATCCTCTGTGAACCGGCTTCCGGGGCAAAAGTCAGACTGCTTTTTTTGATATCCTGTACTTTACTCATCACATCCAGAGAGAATGCATCAATTCGAAGCGAAGGAAGCGAAATGTTAACCCCTTTATCTCGAAAGTTGTCAATCAAGTAGTTGACAATTTCTTCCAGCTGCGAGTAGTCACTTGAACTCAATGAGCTTAAAGAAGTGTCTTCATGTCCGGTGTTTTTCAGCATATCAGATGCATAGATCTTCAGGCACTCGACATCCTTTTCTCTTGTCGGACGATAAATCATTCCTGCCTGACAAAATCGACATCCGCGAATACAGCCTCTTTGAATCTCTAGCACGACCCGGTCCTGTGTTGCTTTAATAAAGGGAACAACAGGTTTTCGCGGATAAGAGGCTTCTGTCATATTGAGCACGAGCTGTTTTTCGACCCGGGCGGGAACATCATCATATTTGGGGGTAAAGGCTGCTAATGTTCCATCCTCGTTGTATGTCACTTCATAGAGCGAAGGCACATAGATACCGGGAATTTGAGCAGCTTCACGCAAAAACTGTGCGCGTGATTTGTTGCACTTTTTGCATGTTTTATACAGATTTAACAGTTCATCATAGCGTACCTCGCCTTCGCCAATATAGAACATATCAAAAAAGTCTGCGATCGGCTCCGGATTATATGTACAGGGACCGCCGCCGATTACAATCGGCATATCATCCGTTCGATCAACTGCATGCAGTGGAATCTGAGATAAGTCCAGGATTTGAAGGATGTTGGTATAACACATCTCGTATTGAATTGTAATGCCAAGAAAATCAAACTCTTTAATAGGTTCCTGAGATTCAAGCGCAAAGAGAGGGATTTTTTTCTCCTTCATGATTTTATGAAGGTCAGGCCAGGGTGAATAAACGCGTTCACAGTAAACATCTTCCCGTTTGTTTAACATATCATATAAAATCTGAATGCCAAGATGAGACATTCCGATTTCATATACATCAGGAAAACACATGCAAAAACGAATGTCTACATCTTTCGGATCCTTTTTTACCATGTTCCACTCTCCACCAATGTAACGAGCGGGTTGATCTATTGTTAACAGTATTTCATCAGACAAAGCAAGTCTGCCCATACATACCTCCTCATATCAGTTGTTATTTGCAAGTAGCATCATAACATACTTTTCGAGATTTGTATAATCATCTTTTTGAATAAACTGTGTAACAATTTCATCGGTGGAATAATCTAATATTTTTGTTTGAGAGACATCACAGTATACAAAAAGCAGAAACAGGAAAAATCCAGATAAAACAGATATTGCCAACATAGGTGAAACAAGTGCCGGTCGATCTTCCTTCGGAAGCGGTTGCGTCCAGTCTGCTTCCCTGTTGTCAAAGGAAGCTCTTGCTTTTTGTACATATGCTTTTCGTTCATCAATTTGCTCGCTTGTCATTTCAAATTACCTGTCCGTTGTTTTAACACAATGTATGCAAAAAATAAAAAACTATGATTCTGTTTCATCTAAATCGATATAAATGATTTTTGATGAAGCAGTCGGATCACATGCTGTTCTTGTATCTGTATTATCCCAATATCCACGGACATCGGTTAATGTTTTTGGTGTCATTGATTCGATTCGAACGGCTTGAACAAAACGATAAGGTGCGATTAACATATTTGCAGATGTGCTACTCTCATTCTCAGAAGTATAAAAGTTTTTCAATCCATAGCTATAGGTTGCACTGTACCCGGTCTGTACCAATTCTGTAACACATTTTATTTCCGTATCATTAATTGTATAATAACAGTTCGGTCGTTGACTGATGTAACCTTTACAGTTGAGCATTGCTGCTGTTTCGTATGTTCCGGTATATCTTCGTGTACCATAATCATAATAGTTTCCGAGCGTTCCGCTTTCAAGAGAGATCAGGATTAGATTTCCACTCACCGACTGTTCTTCTCCACCAACCATTGTCTGGGTTTTAATCAATGCAGACTGGCGGAGTGCTTCATGCATCTGGTCGGATGCTTCAACTTTTTCGAGTGCAATGGGGTCTTTTGATATTGCATCAAGCAATTCTCGATGATTGGCAATATGATTTGATAATTTCTCATTGGACAAAAACATATCAGCAAAATCATGATGCAAGATACGAATGAGTGTTTCCGGATTCTCAAATAACTCTTCGAAGGTTTGTTCCTCTACCGACATCCCGTTGATTGAATTCAGACATTCGCTTAGAAATTGATCATTTTGAAACACAAGATCGATTATTTCCGGAAATAAGTCACGATTTTGTGTAAAATGAGAATCACAGCACATACTTCTGACCAGATGGTCATTATATTTTATCAGCTCTGAAAAGTTTGCATCAATTAATGCATCAAGATTTATCGTTGCGTAACCGGAAGCTGTTGTGCAATTTGTATGCATGGAGCCTTGCAATTTTCCTTCATACCATAGTTCAACATCAATTTCATCGTTCAAAGGAACTGCGACTGCTCCTTCATAATAATTACTATCCTGATTATAAAGTACCGTGCATGACTTCGCGGTTGTCTGGTCTGTCAAACGGATCTTATATCCGTTCAGATACGGTTTCGTTGTAAAACAACTATAATAACAGCCCGCGCCGGCAGTCGCATCAATATGATTGATGGTAGTCATGACATTATTAAAATTCAACGAAAGGTTTTTTATCAAACCCAAAATGGAAGTTTTCTTCCATGTTTCCTTGTCAGATAATTCAATACCGTAGCTTCTGTCTTTATTACACATAAATAATTCACCGTTACTTTGTACAACATCGCCTCTTAGATATTCCTTTGTGGAACGGTATTCTTCAATATCTCCGATCAAATAACCAGCTGTACTATTCTGTGTTCCGGATTGATTGGTGTATACGGCTGCTTGGAGCGTCCGGTTATTCTGATGATAGAAAAAAACAAAAATAACAGCGATTGCTGCAAACAGATATATCGTGCGAAGTATTCTTTTTCTCATTCACGATCCTCCCTTCCTGGCTGCTCTAGTTTTATACTGATAATTTGAATATCTTCCTCCGGCTTTTGTGTTCGAATAAACGATAGCAAGCCGTCCGTTTGCTCGTAATTCATTCCTGATGCTTCCCGGGGATTCAAATAATTGATATATATGTTGGTATAGACGGAATCTATGGATGGATGATGATATTCGTACACATATTGATTGAATTCATTTAGAATCCATTGATCTTTTGAAAGACACACATCAACATCCCATACTGTGGATTCTGATATTTCTTTTATATTCTGATCCAGTTTACTGCTTTGTGACTGCATCTGCGCAATTGAATGGTCGATATCATTCTGAAGGTTACGCATCAAAACATTGGCGTCTGTTATCCAGTTATCATTGTCCTTTTCATATTGGGCAAGTGATTCATTCAAAAATGTTTGGATTTCTTTTACCTGAGTTTCAACATCTTTATTCATATCAGAAAGCTTACTGTCTAATTCAGATGAAAGATTATGTTTCATTTGTTCTATTTGTCCGGATTGCATGATGTTATTTTGCATATTCATGAGTGTGTTGCTTATCTGTTCAATTGCAGTTTGTTTTTCTGACAATTCGTTATGTATAGAACTGATTGCACCCTGAAGCTCTTTTTGTATGGATGTACCGGTGTCCTCGTTTCGTTTGATATCTGTTGTAAGAGCAGTAATTTGTGCCTGCATGGATTTCAAAGTCTCAGAAGGACTGGTGCTGTGACTGATGCTTTTACTTAGTTCGCTGTTCAGGGTGTGAATCTGACTTTGCAGATTTGTGACTTTTGAGTCAAATTGGGATCGTAAAGCTTGAAGCTCATCTGTTGACACGGTGTTAAGCGGAGTGTTTTTGATTGAATTTACCAATGTCTCAAGCGCTTCCATTCGAAGGCGAAGCACTTTCATATCATCGTTCTGTGTTGTCTGGGTTGTTTCGGTTTTGTCGTTGGTCTTTTGACTCATACCGTAATCTTTATAGCTTATCTGCAAATCCACATCGTTTAATTCTTTAACATTTTTTTCGAGTGTTGAAAGGTCAACAACATCAGATATTGTTTTTTGTGCTCCGGTACTTTTGGGATTGCCCAATTGATTCGTGACCGCGGTACCAAGTGCATTGGCAAGATGTGCTTTCGATTCCATAGACAGACCATTTGACGAATCATCATCAGACAAAAGCTTGTATTTTTGCAATTGTTCAATTTGTTGGATTAAATCCTGCTTCAATTTCGTTTGATCTAATTGTCGAAGCTGTTGCCCGGGTACTTTGTCTGCCTCTTCAAGATTTGAGATCAGACGATCAGCAAGCTGTTCTGTATCGGTTAGGTCAATGGATGCTTTCGGGAATGCTGATACATCAAAACAGGTTTGTTCAACGACTTGCTTAAGTGGTATTTTATGTCTTTGGTCATTAAATACATAGATGCTTATAAATGCGATGATGATTACACTAAATAAAATTACAATCGCAATCGTGTATCGCAAATTCTTTTGTTTTTTATTCATGTGATATCCTCTTTTTGAATGTTATACATGTGAAATATGCGCCATGAACGATGGCAAAGAAAAAAATCAACAGAAAGAATATTCGAATTATACACATTTCAAAATTAGAAATCCATTCGCAATATAGACAAAAAGGAGACTGCTGACGCGGTCTCCTTTTTACATATGATTTTTCGTATATTAACGCTGGGATAATTCCTGAGTAATGTCATCCCATGTAACATTTTTATCAACCATCATAATCATCAGATGATAGAGTAAATCAGCAATCTCGTATTTGATATGTGCGGTATCGGGGTTTTTCGCTGCAATGATTACTTCTGTGAACTCTTCACCTAGTTTTTTCAGGATTTCATCGCTTCCTTTATCAAATATTTCATTTATATAAGAACCTTCCTTGGGCTCATATCTTCGCTGTAAAATAGTATCATAACGCGTTTCAAGAACCTTTAACGGATTTCGCTCTATATACTCTTTTTTGACAACCTCATTAAAGAAGCATGACATGCTGCCGGTGTGGCATGCGACACCTACCTGGGATACTTTTGCAAGAATTGTATCGAAATCACAATCTGCGGTGAGTGATTTTACATATTGAATATGCCCGGAGGTGAGTCCTTTTGTCCATAACTCATTGCGACTTCTGCTGTAATAGGTCATTTTACCGGACGATAAAGTTGTGTAATATGCTTCTTCATTCATATATGCAAGCATCAGCACTTCGTTGGTTCGATAATCCTGAACAATACAGGGAACCATTCCATCAGAATTCTTTTTTAGCTGTGCCCACTGAATTTCCGGTTTAAAGTTGTCCATCCATAGACCGGCTTCACCGAGATTGGTTTTAAACAGCATAATGTCTGTTGATACATCATCAAACATCGGGCCGCAGATTCCGCGTGAATTCTCACGCTCTAACAAAGAATAAACATCCGCAAAATCCGATCCGTTATAATATACGACATAAGGTGTATGCGAGAGATTATCAACTGCATCCAATACAGAATCATCCATAACTAATACTTCATGGAATAAATCATCCATCTCCTGCTGATGCTTGAAAATAAAATCAACATTCTTGACAGAAACAAGCATACGATCTTTACCATAGCGGTCAGCGGCTTCTTTTGCAAGCTCAAGACATCCGTTTTTTGATGCATTTAACATGATCTGTTTGCAGCCGGCATAAATCAGTTTTTTGACATCTTCCATGCGCCGAATATTTCCGCCACCACAAGTAGGAATATCAATCAGGCGATTCAATTGACGGATTGCCCGGAGATTCTCCTCGTGCTCATCATCATCATCTGACAAATCAAATACATACAGTTTATCGATTCCGCTGTCATCATACATTTTGGCGTATTCATATAAATCGCCTAACACAGAAAAATCGGTATTGTTTTTTACCGGTTGCCCGTCTTTTAAATACAAAGTTGCAACCAATATCTTTTTTTCCATAGTGATATTACCTCAAATATTGTTCTTCAAATCGCACCCGAATCGAGTTCGCATGAGCAGTTAACTGCTCGCATTCCGCAAATTGTACGATATCTTTATATATCGGTTCAAGTGCCTCTCTTGTGTAGGAAATGATACTGGATTTTTTAATAAAATCATCCACGCTAAGCGCTGAGAAAAACTTTGCGGTACCATTTGTCGGCAATACATGGTTCGGGCCGGCAAAATAGTCCCCAAGCGGTTCACAACTGTAAGTACCAAGGAAAATAGCACCTGCATTACGAATTTTGGTCATCACACTAAAAGGATCTTTCATGACGATTTCAAGATGCTCAGAGGCGATATCATTGGCAGTCGCAATTGCTTCATCAAGCGTCTCGGCAACAAGTATGTATCCATAGTTGTCCAAAGACTTCTGAATGATCTCTGCACGGGAAAGCTGTGCAACAAAACGCTCCACCTCAACGGAAACCTGATTTGCAAGTTCCTTGCTTGTGGTAATTAGAATTGCAGAAGCCATTTCGTCATGCTCTGCCTGTGACAACAAATCTGCCGCAACAAAACGAGCATCCGCACTCTCGTCAGCGAGAACAAGAATTTCACTCGGTCCGGCAATCGAATCGATGCTTACATGCCCGAAAACAGCCTTCTTTGCCAATGCCACATAGATGTTTCCGGGGCCCACGATTTTATCGACCTTCGGAATACTCTCCGTTCCAAACGCCAGTGCCGCGATTGCTTGCGCACCGCCTACCTTGTAAATCTTATCAACACCGGCCTCTTTCGCAGCAACAAGTGTTGACGGAAATACTTTTCCATCTTTCCCGGGGGGGGTTGTCATAATAATCTCATCAACACCGGCTACTTTTGCGGGAAGTACATTCATAAGTACAGAGGAAGGATACACTGCTTTTCCGCCGGGAACATAGACACCGACTCTGGCAAGCGGCGTGACCTTCTGACCTAGAATAATACCGTTATCCTTAGAATCAAACCAACTGTACTGCCGCTGCTTCTCATGATATTCCTTAATATTGACCAATGCCTTACGAATGACATCTAATAAGACAGGATCAACCTTTTCATATGCTTCCTGAATCTCTTCTTCTGTTACAAGAATGTTTGAAGCATCAATTTCGGCTCCGTCAAACTGTTTCGTATACTGAAATATTGCAGCATCGCGTTTACTTCTTACTTCATCGATAATCGCAGCTACACGACCTTCAAATTCTCCATAACTATTCGGGCTTCTTTTTAACAGATTTTCAAGAATATTATCTTTTGTTTCCTGAGTCAATTCTAATATACGCATAATTTACTCCTTACCAATGACTTCTTTTAACTGAGAAATCAACTTACTGATTCGTTCATTTTCCATCTTCATGCTTACCTGATTCACAACCATTCGAGCGGAAAGAGGACATACTTCCTCAAGAACCAGAAGACCATTCTCTCTTAATGTTGAACCGGTTTCAACGATATCAACAATCACTTCAGATAAACCGACAATGGGGGCAAGTTCAATAGAGCCATTCAATTTGATGATTTCAACGGTTTGATGTTTTTTATTGTAAAAATAGTTCTTTGCAATTCTTGGATACTTACTTGCCACACGAATCTGCTCGTGGTGCTGCAATAATTCGCGTGCGCTTTCCGGTCCACACACACACATTCTGCATTTTCCGAATCCCAGGTCAAGAACTTCATAGATATTGCGTGCTTCTTCAAGAATCGTATCTTCTCCTACGATACCGATATCTGCTGCTCCATATTCTACATAGGTAGGAACATCGGGACCTTTTGCAAGGAAAAAACGAAGCTTTAATTCTTCA
>JAQXMB010000032.1 GCA_029012425.1 bacterium
CAAAGTTGTATGATGGAATGGTAGAGTTCAACAAAGAAGGAATTTCAAAGCTTGTGGATGCTTTCAATGGAGATGCAAGTGATCTTCTGAACCGGATTGATGCAGTATTCAAGGCCGGAGAGCAGTATACAAGCTATGCGGGAATTTCTGATTCGGGAATTGGCAGCGTGAAATTCATTATTAAGACAGATGCCATCAAGGTATCTGATAAATAAATGCTATTTGAGCATCAAAGATGGAGGTTCGTATGAACTGGCTTGAGACGGTTTTAGTCATAATTGCAATCTCGCTTGATATTTTTGCGGCGATTGCCTGCAAAGGAGCACAGCTTTCAAAAATTGAAAAGAAGCCTCTGATGATTCTGTGTGCACTGTTTGCCGCATGGCAGGCAGTGGCACTCGGGCTTGGAAGTCTGGCAGGAAGCTATCTGTACCGGCGGGATATCCATCAGACCTCAAATTCGACAGAGTCGGTTGCGGCAGTGCTGTTTGTTGCTCTTGCCGTCATGATGTTACGAAAAGCCTATCAGAAAGAAAACTTTACGGAACGCCGCAATGATGAATTCGCGTGGAAGCGTCTGGTGTGCAGACTTGCATTTATCAGTATCGGTACGCTGATTCTTGGTGTCGCACTCGGTTTTTTGGGAACGCCGACAATCACGGTACTCGTTGTTGTTCTGCTTGTTACCGTTTGCGTGGTAATTGCAGGTTTGTATGTAGGATATCATTTTGGATATGCAATTCGACCGAAAGTATATGCCGCAGCGGGAATTCTGCTTGTAATAGCAGCTGTTGATACGGCAATCAGGCATATTTTCTTCTTCTAATTGTAATGAAGAAGCTTTTCAATCATTCTGGAGGCTTCAGAGCGAGATAACTGATCGAGTGCAATTGGATTTGAAATGAATAATTCGTATTCGCTGCAAAGGTTTTCAGCACAAAGATGAGACAGCAACCGCGTCAATTGTTCCTTTTGGGGGACGGTGATGGGTTGCTGTTTTTTGATATTTAATTGAATTGCACGCGGAAGAAATACAGATGCATCCTGTGCAAGGTAATCCGTTTTGAGATGCTCGTATACAGCCGCGGCAGCAAGTGCATCATCAACGGCGCGATGAATCGTATCCGAGTATATTCCGTAAAATGAGCGAAGTGCAACCAGTGTCTTTTTCTGATCAGCAGGCAGGAATTTGCGTGCAATGGTCAGAGTATCAATACACGGTGCGAAAAAGGACAGCTTTCGATTGACAGCCGCCTGCTTTAAGAAGCTGTAATCAAAGCGGATATTATGTCCGAGTAACGGAAGTTCGCCGATAAATGAAAAAAGGCGCGGAAGAATATCATCCAGCTCCCGGCCTTCATCACACATTGCCTGGGTGATGCCTGTCAGTTCAATGATTTTCTCGGAGAGCGGACGATGGGGATTGATCAGTGCCTGAAAAGTATTCACAACAGCTCCGTTACACATATGGCAGGCACCGATTTCAAGAATGACATCCGACTTGATGTTCAGTCCGGTCATCTCAAGGTCAATGGCTATATATTCATTTGGAATCATTGGAATTGCTTCTGTCATAGACCCTCCCGATTTTTACTGTTTTGAAGCAGTGTCCGGATCGACACCAAGCTTTCTGAGAATGGAATTGCGGCGAATGGAGTGAAGATTGCGCGCCGCATTTTGTAAAGCCTCAAGCTTTGCGGTATCATTTGTCTGTGCATAAATGCTGGCAAGCAATTCGAAGGTTTTTCCAACATCACTTCCGATAGAAACCGCATACTCGGCAACTGTTTCGGCATTTGTGTAATCACCTAAGGCAAATAATTGTTCACTGTAGTTTGCCAAAAGCGATACAAGCGTGCTATAATTGGTGTCGCATTGGCTGAGCGTATCGAGATTAGCCGGACCATAGGTGAGTTTTAACTGCGTATTTGAGATGCCGTTCAAATTGCAGATGAGCTTGCCGGACAGTTCCTTCAGTTCCTGCTCACAGGCAAGAATTACAGGATCACTGTATTTGCCGATTGGAAAAGAATCAAACGGTATTTTAATGTAGTCGAGGTCATCAATATTTTTTTTGCGAACCCAGTTGGCTTCCTGCTCCGTTTTCCAAAAATCTTCGTCCGTCTGTCTTGCTAAAGCATCGGCTTTGTGGCGCTTGATTCCAAGGAAGATTAATATAACAATAAATATAGTAAAAAAAGGAAGAATCATAATAAAATCCTTTCAGTATAACAATGTAATACAATATTTAGAATGAGGTGAACAGGTATGAAACCTACAAAAAAACGAAATAATAATAAACGACAGATGATTGCAGGGATTATTGCTATCGTGCTGATAATTGCAATGATTCTTCCCATGATCATGAGTGCGCTCGTATGGTAGTAATATACACAAATTGAATGTTTTCTGTCAAATATCTGTAGTTATTTGTCTATTGAAAAAAACAGGCAGAGTGTGTAGAATACTACTCGGAAGTGTTTTGATAAAGATGGAGGACTGTCCGATAAGTTGAATGAACGGCAGTTTCGATAGAGTTAAAGCGAGGTCAAGATGAAGATAAAGAATACAGGATTATTCAAAATCGTTGGTACGCTGGTGATTGTAGCGGCATGTACCGTTGGAATTTATACAGGGAAAGCTGCTTATGCCGAAGAAGGAAATAACCGACTGATTGCAGATAATATTTATGTCGGAGAAGTAAATATCGGTGGGATGACAGAAGCAGAGGCAATTGATGCGGTTGACCGGTATGTGGAATCTCTGGGAGATACAAAGTTTACGCTTGCTGTCGGTGAAGAGCAGGTAGTTGCTACCGCTCGTGATTTTGGCGTGACATGGAGCAATCAGGTTGTAGTAAAAGATGCGGTTGGTGTTGGAAAGACCGGTAATCTGATTGAACGATATAAGTCTAAAAAAGATCTTGAACATGAAAATTTAGTATATGATATTACGTACACTGCTGATGAGGCAAAGATTAAGAGTTTCCTTGCCGCTTCCACAGAAGGAATGAATCAGGAAGCAATCAGCTATGGATTGATTCGTGAGAACGGAGCATTTACGATCACGGACGGACAGAATGGTGTTGCCGTAGATGTTGATGAATCTACACAGATTGTCAAGAATTATATTGAGAATGACTGGGCGCTGTCTGATGCATCGCTTGAGCTGGCTGTTGAGATTGTTGAGCCGAAGGGAACCAAGGAACAGCTTGAACGAGTGCGTGATGTGCTTGGAACATTTACAACGGATTTTCATACATCCGGAGCCGGTCGTGCGCAGAATGTACGCAATGGCGCAAGCAAGATAAACGGAACGGTGCTTTTCCCCGGGGACCAGTTCTCTGTATACGAAGCGGTCAATCCGTTCAGCGCAGAGAACGGATATGAGCTTGCCGGTTCTTATGAGAATGGAACGACTGTGCAGACTTATGGTGGTGGAATCTGTCAGGTATCAACAACGCTCTACAATGCGGTCATCCGTGCCGAACTCGCAATCGACGAGCGATTCTGCCATTCGATGATTGTCAGTTATGTAAAACCTTCTATGGATGCTGCCATTTCAGGAACCTATAAGGACTTGAAATTCACAAATAATTATGATTTTCCGATTTATATTGAAAGCTATACGAATGGAATGACACTCACCTTCAATATTTACGGTGAGGAGAATCGTGCAGCTGACCGCGAAGTGATTTTTGAGAGTGAGACGATTTCTACGACAAATCCTGAACCCAAATTCGTGGCATCTTCGGATCATCCGATTGGATATGTGAATGTGGAGCAGAGCGCTCATGTCGGATATACCGCAAGACTTTGGAAGATCATTAAGGAGAATGGTGTTGAAGTAAGCCGTGAGCAGTATAACAGCAGTACTTATAACCCTTCACCGCGAATTGTTACTGTCGGAACCGCTTCTGAGGATAAAGAGGCCGTTGCTGCGATTAAGGCTGCAATTGAATCAAAGAATGAAGAAAACATTCGTGCTGTTGCAGCGGCAAACAGTGCAGAAGCATTAGAAGAAAAGAAGAAGCAGGAAGAGGAAGAGAAGAAGAAACAGGAGGAAGCGGCTGCCAACGAAGAAGAGGAGGAGCCGGTTGACGAAATGCCGGAAGATCTTCCGGAGGAAGAGTAAAGAAGTAACTGAAATAGAAGAGGAATCGAATGAAAGTAGGCAAAGTACCTGAGGCTGTACTCAAGAGATCTGTGTTAAAACAAATACGAACGACCCGCCCCGAAGTGCTGCTTGGCGCTTCTGTAGGGGAGGACTGCGCTGCTTTGGCATTACAGGAGGATGAAATTTTCGTATTGTCAACAGATCCGATTACCGGAACTGTCAAGGATATGGGACGATTGGCAATCGCCATTACGCTCAACGACCTTGCCAGTGCGGGAGCAGAACCGGTGGGTGTGATGCTTACTTTTCTTTTGCCTGAAAGAATCTCCGAGGCGAAGCTTCGTGCAATGATGGAGCAGGCCGAAGAAGCTGCTCATGCGGCAAATGTGCAGATTATGGGCGGACATACAGAGATTACCAAGGCGGTGAACCAGCCGGTGATATCCGTTGTGGGAGTAGGAAAAGCAAAACGGGGGCAGCTGGTTTCTACATCGGGAGCGAGACCCGGTATGGATATTGTACTTACAAAGTGGATCGGATTAGAGGGAACACAAATCATCGCCAAGGAGCGGGAAGCAGAATTACTTGCGCATTTCCCGTCCGCACTTGTTGAGGAGGCCAAAAGCTTCGAGCAGTATCTGAGCGTGTTGCCGGAGGCTGCAGTAGCGGTGAAGTCTGGCGTGAGTGCTATGCATGATGTGACCGAAGGCGGCATATTTGGTGCACTTTGGGAGATGGCAGAAAGCTCTGGCGTCGGACTTGAAATCGACATAAAGAAAATCCCCATCCGCCAGGAGACGGTTGAGGTATGTGAGTTTTTTGATATTAATCCTTATGAGCTCATATCAAGCGGCAGTATGCTCATGGCAAGCACAGACGGAAACGGTCTGGTGCGCGCACTCGAGGCAGAGGGCATTCATGCGGTATGTATCGGGAAAGCAACCGAAGGCAATGACAGAGTGTTGCTCGCATCCGGTGAACGCAGATTTTTGGAGCCGCCGAAGACAGATGAGCTGTTCAAGGTAGTATAAATGAAAAAAGAGAGGGAGTATCTGTTCAAAGCCTGTGAAATGTGAAAACAGAACCGTGAAAAGCAGGGAACGGATACGGAAAGGATGAAGTTATGCGTGAGAAAATATTGACATTTATAGAAAAAAACAGCCGCGTCAATCTGCATGAGCTTGCAGTATTGCTTGGCGTGGACGAAGTGATGGTTGCAAATGAGCTGGCTGCCATGGAGGCAGAGCATGTAATCTGTGGTTATCACACCCTGATCGATTGGGATAAGACAGATGTTGAGAAAGTGACGGCAATGATTGAGGTGCGTGTAACGCCTCAGCGCGATATGGGATTTGATAAGGTTGCAGAGCGTATCTACAACTATCCGGAGGTAAATTCCGTATATTTGATTTCCGGTGGGTTTGACCTGATGGTGACACTGGAAGGGAAGACACTCCGCGATATCTCAGGATTTGTGACTGAAAAGCTGTCTACTCTCGATTCCGTGCTCAGCACCAAGACAAATTTTATTTTGAAGAAATACAAGGATCATGGCACTGTCATGGCTGAAGCACCGAAGGACGAAAGGATGTTGATGACACCATGAGAAATCCCTTATCACAAGTAATTGAGACGATACAGCCCTCAGGCATCCGCAAGTTTTTCGATATTGTAAGCGAGATGGAGGATGCGATTTCACTCGGTGTGGGCGAGCCTGACTTTGACACACCGTGGCATATTCGCGATGAGGGTATTTATACATTAGAAAAAGGCAGAACCTTTTATACTTCCAATGCAGGACTGAAAGAACTGCGAATGGAGATCGCAAATTATCTTCGTCGCAGATTCGGACTTGAGTATGATTATCAATCAGAGATGCTGATCACGGTTGGCGGAAGCGAGGGCATCGATCTGGCATTTCGTGCAATGCTTGATCCGGGTGATGAGGTGTTGATTCCGCAGCCGAGTTATGTATCTTATCTGCCCTGTGCAGTATTGGCAGGGGCAAAGCCTGTTGTCATTGAACTGAAGGAAGAGAACCAGTTCCGACTGACTGCGGAGGAGTTGGAGGCTGCAATCACACCGAAAAGCAAAATTGTCGTGTTGCCGTTCCCGAACAATCCGACCGGAGCCGTCATGGAAAAGAAGGATCTCGAAGCAATTGCAAAGGTAGTCATCGCGCATGATTTATATGTGCTCAGCGATGAAATCTACGCGGAGCTTTGCTATCTGGATGAGCATACTTCCATCGCTTCGCTCCCCGGCATGAAGGAACGCACGATTTTAATTAACGGATTTTCAAAATCGCATGCGATGACCGGATGGCGTCTCGGATATGCCTGCGGTCCCAAGGTTATTTTGAAGCAGATGTTAAAAATTCATCAGTTTGCAATCATGTGTGCACCGACAAACAGCCAGTATGCTGCTGTTGAGGCCATGAAAAACGGTGATGACGATGTGTGTATGATGCGTGAGGAGTACAACCGCAGAAGACGCTATCTCGTTCACGAGTTTCATCGTATGGGATTACAGTGCTTTGAGCCGTTCGGCGCATTTTACATATTCCCGTCCATCAAGGAGTTTGGTATGACCTCGGATGAGTTCGCGACAAGATTTTTGCAGGAAGAAAAGGTTGCGGTTGTTCCGGGTACGGCGTTCGGAGACTGTGGAGAAGGCTTCCTTCGTATTTCATATGCATACTCATTAGACAATTTGAAGGTGGCACTGGAGCGCTTAGAGCGATTTGTTAACAAGCTGCGCGCAGAGAAAGAAAACAAAGAATGAATATCGTATTACTTGAGCCGGAGATTCCGGCAAATACAGGAAATATCGGTCGAACCTGTGTTGCGACCGGAACAAAACTGCATCTGATTGAGCCGCTTGGCTTTCGCATTGATGAGAAAGCGCTCAAACGCGCCGGAATGGATTATTGGCCCAAGCTCGATGTGAAAACCTACATAAACTATGAGGATTTTTTACAGAAAAATCCCGGAGCAAAAATCTATTATGCAACGACAAAGGCGAGAAATAAGTATACGGATGTTGCATTTGATGAGGATTGCTATCTGATGTTCGGCAAGGAGAGCGCCGGCATCCCGGAAGAAATATTAAAAGAGCATCCCGATGCGTGTATCCGCATCCCGATGCTCGATGAAATCCGTTCGCTCAATCTGTCGAATTCTGTTGCGATTGTGCTCTATGAGGCACTTCGCCAGAATAATTTTTCAAACATGCAAACAGCGGGAGAGCTTCACCGCCTGTCATGGGAGTAAGTAATGATAAAAGCAAAAAATCTTGTACATGAATATATCAGGCGTGACGAGGAAGGCAATGTAGAGTCGATTCAGACGGCACTCGATCATGTCAATATCCATATAAAGCCCGGTTCATTTGTCGCAATTTTAGGACACAATGGATCGGGAAAATCTACATTGGCGAAGCATTTGAATGTATTGCTTTCACCCACGGAGGGAAGCCTTTGGGTGGACGGTAAAGACACCGCAGATGCAGATAAGCTTTGGGAGATTCGACAGACTGCCGGAATGGTGTTTCAAAATCCGGACAACCAGATCATCGCAACGGTTGTCGAGGAGGATGTCGGATTTGGACCGGAGAACATCGGTGTGCCGACAGATGAAATCTGGAAGCGTGTGGAGGATAGTCTTCGTGCGGTTGGAATGCTGGAATACAGAAGTCATTCACCGAACAAACTGTCCGGCGGACAAAAGCAGCGCGTGGCAATTGCCGGTGTGGTTGCGATGCAGCCGAAATGCATTGTTCTCGATGAGCCGACCGCAATGTTAGATCCGGTTGGCAGAAGAGAAGTGCTTCGCACCGTAAAGGAACTCAATCGCACCAAGGGCGTGACGATCATTCTCATCACTCATTACATGGAAGAAGTTGTTGATGCAGATTATGTGTATGTGATGGATAGCGGTTCGGTAGCGATGGAGGGAACGCCGAGGGAGATTTTCTCGCGTGTGGATACGCTGAAGCTTCACCGGATGGATGTACCGCAGGTGACATTGCTTGCGCATGAATTAAAAAAAGAGGGGCTTGATATCCCGGATGGTATACTTACACGAGAGGAATTAGTCAAAGCCTTGGAACGACTTTCAAATAAGGGATAGATCGATGTCGATTATTATTGATAAAGTAAACTATATTTACGGACAGGGCACTGCCTATGAAAAGCATGCGCTCCGTGATATTAACTTAAAAATTGAAGACGGACAGTTTATTGGTATCATCGGACATACCGGCTCCGGAAAGTCAACGCTCATACAGCACCTGAACGGTTTGCTAAAAGCTACTTCAGGTGCCATTTATGTGAATGGTGAAGACATTTATGATAAGGATTATAAAATGTCAAAGCTTCGCACACAGGTTGGATTGGTTTTCCAGTATCCGGAGCATCAGCTGTTTGAGACAACCATATTTGATGATGTCTGTTTTGGCCCGATGAATCAGGGACTGAGCAAGGATGAGGCAGGACTTCGCGCATTTGAGGCACTTCGTGCGGTAGGTCTTCCGGAAGAGTTGTATGATCAGTCGCCGTTCGATTTGTCCGGTGGACAGAAACGCCGCGTGGCAATTGCCGGTGTGCTTGCAATGAAGCCGCAGGTATTGGTTTTGGACGAGCCGACCGCAGGACTTGACCCGAAGGGAAGAGATGAGATATTAGATCAGATTGCGGACATTCATAAGAAGACAAACAGTACGGTTGTGCTCGTATCCCACAGCATGGAGGATGTTGCAAGATATGTGGATCGCATTATCGTAATGAACCGCGGCAGCGTAATGTTTGATGATACTCCGACGGAAGTATTCCGCCATTATAAAGAGCTTGAGCAGATTGGTCTCGCTGCACCGCAGGTCACATATCTGATGCACGAGCTGAGAGAAAAAGGTTATCCGGTCAGCTGTGATGCGACAACCGTGGAAGAGGCAAAAGAAGAGCTCTTAAAGCTTTTTGGTAAGGATAGAGTAAGCAGATGATTAGAGATATTACAATTGGACAATATTATCCGGCAAAATCCCCGATTCATGCGCTGGATCCGCGCGTGAAATTATTTGGAACCTTTGTGTTTCTGATTTCCGTATTCGCATACAAGGGTATTGTCGGATTTGCAGTTGTAACGCTTTTTTTGGCGTTACTCATTGGTCTGTCAAAGGTGCCGTTCCGGTTTATGGTGAAAGGCCTGAAGGCAATTATGATATTGATGCTCATAACCGGAGTGTTTAATTTGTTTTTAACACCGGGAGAAGTGATTTGGCAGATATGGAAATTAAAGCTGACAAAAGAAGGAATTGCCGCGGCAATCCGCATGACGATTCGTCTGACCTATCTGATTTTAGGTACCTCGCTCATGACACTAACAACGACACCGAATCAGCTGACGGATGGATTGGAGAAAGCGTTAAAGCCTTTGAACAAAATTCATGTGCCTGTGCATGAGATTGCGATGATGATGTCTATCGCGCTTCGTTTTATCCCGATTCTTATCGAGGAGACGGATAAGATTATGAAGGCGCAGATGGCGAGAGGAGCGAATTTTGATGAAGGTAATGTGATACAGAAAGCCAAAGCGCTCATTCCGCTTCTTGTACCGCTTTTTGTTTCGGCATTCCGAAGAGCGAATGATCTTGCACTGGCAATGGAAGCGCGCTGTTATCAGGGCGGCGATGGCCGGACCAAGATGAAGCCGCTTGTGTATACATCTTTAGATGCGAGAGCTTATGTTGTGCTGGTTGCATACCTGGTATTTTTGATTGCACTTCGGGTAGTTTTACCATTCTGATGAAAGGTGATTTTCACGAATATCGTTGTTCATGCCGGTATGACTTGGATATTTCATGATAATTTCCCTGGTGCTGAATAGATTCAAGACGAGGATGATATTATGCGGGTATTACTCCGTGTGGCTTACGATGGAACGGAATATTGCGGCTGGCAGATACAGCCCGGCCAAAAGACGATAGAGGGCACATTAAAGGATGCGCTCATTGCACTTCTTGGAGAAACGGTAGAGCTGATCGGGGCAAGCCGGACAGACACGGGTGTACATTCGCTTGGAAATGTTGCCGTATTTGACACCAATACCCGAATACCGGCAGAAAAGATTTGTTACGCGCTCAATCAGCGCCTGCCGGAAGATATTGTCGTGCAGGAATCCAAGGAGGTTTCCGCTGATTTTCATCCGAGACATTGCAGCAGCACCAAGACATACGAATATCGCATCCTGAATCGCAAGTTTCCGATACCTACCCTTCGGAGAGATACCTATTTTTATTATCGAAGGCTGGATGTGGCGGCGATGCAGAAGGCAGCAGCATATCTTGTCGGCACGCATGATTTTGCAAGCTTTTGCTCTGTGAATGCACAGGTGCAGACAACGGTTCGCACGGTTTACGACTGTCAGGTGGAGCAGAAGGATGATCTCATCACGGTGCGCGTGACAGGCGCCGGTTTTTTGTATAATATGGTTCGTATTATCGCAGGAACACTCATTCAGGTCGGAGTAGGTGCGATGCAGCCGGAGGATATCCGTGCGATTATTGAAGGCTGTGACCGGACACTCGCGGGTCCGACAGCTCCGGCGTGTGGACTTACGATGATTGGAATTACATTTGATGAAGAAAAATATTGACAGATTCAGGGACTGGTAGTAATATATAAAGGCTGATGTAGTCTTGAAGTACCATGCCATAGCCCCGGCAGGTATTTTAGCTATATATGAACCGGAATTAGACGATGGTTTCGGACATTTCCATCGGATGTTCCATACATTTATTTTCGCAGGAGGAAAAACCATGAAAACATTTATGGCAAGCCCGGCTACCATTGATAGAAAATGGTATGTTGTTGACGCAACTGGAATGACACTTGGTCGTTTATCATCAGAAATTGCAAAAGTATTAAGAGGAAAGAATAAGCCTATTTTTACTCCTCATATGGATTGCGGTGATTATGTAATCGTTGTGAATGCTGAGAAGATTGCAGTTACCGGTAAGAAGATGGATCAGAAGATTTACTACAGACATTCTGATTATGTTGGTGGAATGAAAGAGACAACCTTGAAGGAAATGTTAGCAAAGCATCCTGAGAGAGTCGTTGAGCACGCTGTAAAGGGAATGCTCCCGAAAGGACCTTTAGGACGCGACATGTACAAGAAGTTATTCGTATACGCAGGTCCTGATCACAAGCATGCAGCTCAGAAGCCTGAGACTTTGACATTTTAATCGAGGAGGAAAGAGACAATGGCTAGCACAAAATATTATGGAACAGGTAGAAGAAAAAGCTCAGTAGCCAGAGTATATGTTACTCCCGGTACTGGAAAGATTACAATCAATAAGAGAGATATCGATGACTACTTTGGATTAGAGACCTTGAAGGTTATCGTTCGTCAGCCTTTTGCTGCAACTGAGACCACAGGTAAGTTTGATGTTACCGTTACTGTTAAGGGTGGCGGATACACCGGACAGGCAGGAGCAATTCGTCATGGTATCGCAAGAGCACTTCTTCAGGTAGACAGCGACTATCGCCCGATGCTTAAGAAGGCAGGATACTTAACACGTGATCCTCGTAGGAAAGAGCGTAAGAAATACGGTCTCAAGGCAGCTCGTAGAGCACCTCAGTTCTCAAAGAGATAAGAACAACAATACAACCCAAGGCTTTGTGCCTTGGGTTTTTTTGTTGTTCAAACCTCAGTTCCTGAGGTTTCCTCTCGGTCACTTCGGACCTCGAGGTACTCGCTAAAACCGTGTCGCTGGCACGGTTTCTTGACGCTCGTACAGTTCTCAAAGAGATAATTTCTCCGGTTTTATTCAGGAAAAGGTTAAAAATCCCTGTAAACATTATGTTTACAGGGATTTTTTTGCCCTAAAACAAAAAAATGACCCCCAATCTCTTTATAAGTATAACAGATAAAATATGAATGAGAGAAAGGGTGGATGCGTATGAGTTATTCTTAAATTGAAAATTGGATTCCTACTGTTGAGGTAGAAAGTGCAAGTGGCGAATAAATTCATTGCCCAGATGATGTATTTGGCAGACAGTGAGGAGGAGATTGATATTTACATTAATTCACCCGGCGGAAGTGTGGATGCCGGAATGGCAATTGTAGATACCATCAGGGCATGTGAGAACAAAGTGACACTGAATCTGTATTGCATTGGAATGGCGGCAAGTATGGGAGGTG
>JAQXMB010000033.1 GCA_029012425.1 bacterium
GAAGGCGCAGAGTGAGGACTCCGTGGAACAGACCGTGGCTGCGAATGTATGCGGAGCTAAGATGACGAAAGAGCGCGTTTACGAGCTGTTGGAGTATCTGGAGTAAGATACGAAAACCTGATACAGCACAAATCATTTTTGGCTGTTTCATACATAGGGCGTTATTGCGGGAGCTCCATGCAGCCGGAATCGATTGGAAATAATAAGAAATATGAAAGAGCATATATTTGATGAAGAATATATGCTCTTATTTATCGTATAGGAAACTTTGTTTCCCATACGATAAAAGCCTTCGGCAGGGTGCACGATGTCCTGTGGACACCGGTTTTGCACCGACCGAAGTGAAACGGAGACTGCGCACCTCGCGGAGTTGAAGTATATGCTTCGCATACCGCTCGGGCGCGAAGAATGCGCAAAGCGCATTCTTTTTTATTTGTATGAAAACTCGGATTACTCATCGATGGAGTAGTTGGGAGCTTCTTTGGTGATATGAATATCATGAGGATGACTCTCACGAAGAGCTGCGGCAGAAATCTTAACAAATTTACCGCGGTTTTTCAAATCTTCAATGGTCGGACATCCACAGTAACCCATACCTGAACGGATTCCACCAATCATCTGGAATACGGTATCCTCAACGGTTCCCTTATATGCAACACGGCCCTCAACACCTTCGGGAACGAGCTTTCTTGCATTCTCCTGGAAGTAACGATCCTTCGATCCGTTCTCCATGGCAGCGATGCTTCCCATTCCACGATATACTTTGTACTTACGACCCTGATATAACTCGAAGGTTCCGGGAGCCTCATCACAGCCTGCGAACAGACTTCCCATCATACATACATTGGCACCGGCAGCGAGCGCCTTGGTCATATCGCCGGAGTACTTGATACCACCGTCCGCGATAATCGGAACATTGTATTCTTTTGCAACTGCGTAACAATCCATAATAGCAGAAATCTGAGGAACACCGATACCTGCAACAACGCGTGTTGTGCAGATCGATCCGGGTCCGATTCCAACCTTTACAGCATCTGCACCGGCTTCAATCAAAGCCTTGGTAGCTTCACCGGTAGCAACATTTCCGGCAATGATCTGAAGATCGGGATATACGCTCTTAATCTTTTTCACTGCCTCAATAATATTCTTTGAGTGACCGTGTGCGGAATCCACAACGATAACATCAACATGAGCCTCGACAAGTGCAGCAACACGCTCCATCATATTTGCGGTAATTCCAACGCCGGCGCCACAGAGCAGACGACCCTGCGCGTCTTTGGCACTAAGCGGATATTTTATCTGTTTTTCAATATCCTTGATTGTGATAAGTCCCTTTAGGTTGTTGTTCTCGTCAACAATCGGGAGCTTCTCTTTTCTTGCTTTTGCGAGGATATTCTTTGCCTCTTCAAGAGTAATGCCTTCTCTTGCGGTGATGAGACCTTCAGAGGTCATACTCTCACTGATCTACTTTGAGAAATCTTTTTCAAATTTTAAATCACGATTGGTGATGATGCCGACCAGCTTGCCGTCTCTTGTAATCGGCACGCCGGAGATGCGGAACTTAGCCATTAAATCATCTGCATCCTGCAGTGTATGGTCTTCAGATAATGAGAAAGGATCGGTGATAACACCGTTTTCAGAACGCTTTACTTTATCAACCTCATCGGCCTGTGCCTCGATTGACATATTTTTATGGATGATTCCGATTCCGCCCTGTCTGGCCATTGCGATTGCCATGCGGTGCTCGGTAACGGTGTCCATAGCAGCACTCATCATCGGAATATTAAGAGTAATGCTGTTGGTAAGCTTGGTAGTAGTGCTGATCATGTCCGGGGTTACCTCAGAATACTGCGGAACAAGCAGAACATCATCAAAAGTAATGCCTTCACCAATAATTGTACCCATTGATTTTCTCCTCACTTTCTGCGTTTTCGTAATATTATTGAACATAAAGATATCAAAAATAGAAATGAATGTCAATGGAACGGTCCGACTTAATTATGTAAAAAAAACAGGTAAAATTGTTTTTGTTTTCGTGTAATTGTGCTACAATGACTCCAAATGGAAAAATGGAGGCAGATATGGAATTCCGACCCTGTATTGATATTCATAATGGTAAGGTAAAACAAATTGTCGGCGGCAGTTTGAAGGACGAAGGAAACTATGCTGCGGAGAATTTTGTATCGGATGTGGATGCAGCGTTTTACGCGAAGCTTTATGAGAAAAAAGGGCTGAAAGGCGGACATATCATTCTTTTGAATGCCAGGGATTCTGAGTATTATGCCGCAACAAAAGCACAGGCGTTGTCGGCACTTTCGGCATATCCGAAGGGGCTTCAGATCGGCGGAGGAATTGATGCGGACAATGCATTGGAATTTTTACAGGCAGGTGCCAGCCATGTGATTGTCACCTCTTATGTGTTTGCCGGTGGAACGATTCGTTATGACAGATTAGAGGAACTGAAAAATCTCGTTGGCAAGGAGCACCTTGTTTTGGATGTGAGCTGCAGAAGACGCGGAGATGACTATTATGTCGTTACAGACCGTTGGCAGAGGTTTACGGATGCAAAGATTACGCATGAGCTTCTGGATGAATTGTCCGAGTATGCGGACGAATTTCTGATTCATGCAGTCGATGTGGAAGGCAAAGCCGGTGGAATTGAACTTCCTCTTGTAAAAATGCTTGGAAGCTGGGAGGGAATTCCGTTAACCTATGCCGGAGGAGTCGGTAGCTTTGCAGATTTGACACAGCTTCGGGAAGAGGGGCGTCATCGACTCAATGTGACAATCGGAAGTGCGCTTTCTCTGTTTGGAGGAGCGATGGATTTTGATGAAGTATTGGCTTATTGCCGTTAATTCTATTATATAAGGAGAGAACTACGATGGGACATTACACGAAGGAAGATATTTTTCGAATGGTTGAAGAGGAGGATGTGGAGTTCATCCGTCTGCAGTTTACGGATTTGTTCGGCACTTTGAAAAATGTTGCAATCACAAAAAATCAGTTGGAGCGCGCACTTGACAACCAGTATGTTTTTGATGGTTCTGCCATCGAGGGATTTGCCCGCGTGGAAGAATCAGATATGTACCTGTATCCGGATTTAGATACCTTTGCGATTTTCCCCTGGAGACCGCAGCAGGGCAAGGTTGCCCGTATTATCTGTGATGTTTACTCCATTGACGGAAAACCGTATGTCGGAGATCCGAGAAGCGTGCTTCGCCGTGTGCTGGCAGAGGCCGAAGAGATGGGATACCAGTTTCAGGTTGGACCGGAATGCGAATTTTTCCTTTTCCATACCGATGAGGAAGGAAATCCGACACTTGAGACGAAGGAACGCGCGGGATATTTTGATTTGGGACCGCTTGATTCCGGCGAGAATGCGAGACGAGATATCGTTCTTACCATGGAAGATCTCGGATGTGAGATTGCAGCCTCGCATCATGAAATTGCAGCCGGCCAGCATGAGGTTGATTTTAAGTATGGACCGGCACTTCGTACAGCGGACGATTTTATGACCTTTAAGCTTGCTGTTAAGACGGTGGCAAAACGCCATGGATTGTTTGCGAGCTTCATGCCCAAACCCAAAGCGGATGCGTCGGGAAGCGGTTTACATATCAATATGTCGCTCACAAAAGACGGAGTGAACATTTTCAATGACCCGAAGGGAAGATATGGACTGAGTAAAGAGGCCTACTATTTTATTGGCGGATTGATGAAGCATATTCCGGCTATCACACTTTTGACGAATCCGCTTGTCAATTCCTACAAACGACTTGTTCCGGGATTTGAAGCACCGACAGATATCGCATGGTCGTTTACAAATCGTACGCCGCTCATTCGTATCCCGATAGACCGCGGCGAGTCAAAGCGTATTGAGCTTCGAAGTCCGGACCCGACAACGAATCCGTATCTGGCATTGGCAGTCTGTCTGGCAGCAGGGTTGGAAGGAATCCGTAATCAGATCAAGCCGCCGGCAGAGGTGCAGATGAATGTGTTTGATTTGACGGATTCGGAGAAGGAAACCTTAAATATCGGACATATGCCGGAGTCATTAAAGGAAGCAATTGAAGCGTTTGAAGAAGATTCCTTTATTCAGGATGTATTGGGCGATCATATTTGCCGAAAAATGATCAGCGTGAAAAAAAATGAGTGGGCAACCTATCGTTCAAAAGTAACGAATTGGGAGATTGAAGAATACTTGTAC
>JAQXMB010000034.1 GCA_029012425.1 bacterium
TAATGTTTTTCATCTCCAATAACGGAGCATTTTCATTTCCCATAATAAGACCACCTTAAAAATGGGGAAGGAAAAAATCCTTCCCCGTGAAAATTGTGTTTCGATTATTTAACTGTGAAATACTTCTCAGGCACTTCGATATCTGTTGCTCCCATGAAGTGACCAGGGTTACCCATGATATAAGTATCCTGATATACAAGGAATGTATTGTCAGACTTAACACCGGTCTCAGCATTTGTATAGCTTGATCCGTTCCAGCTTGCCTCTCCTGAGAACTGCTGGAATGCCTTAGAGATATCGTCGATATCGCAAAGCTCGCTGTTTCCGTCGATAACATTCATTGCATGCTGTGCAAGACCTGCTGATAAGCAGTAGCCATATGAGAATGCCCATGTACCAAATCTGCCTTCGCCACCTTTTTCTACAACAGATGACTCAACCTTAGCAAGAATCTTCTGGAAGTCTCCATTCTCCTCTGTCAGGTCGATACCAAGTGCTCCGGGGTATCCCATCAAAGGTGAAGGAAGGTCTGCCTCGATAAAGTATCCGCCATACTCAAGCAACTGCTTTAACAGGGGCTCTGTATGTGCATCGTTTGTACAGAAGTAAGCAGCCTTCTCGCCGTACTTTTCAACCCACTCAGGCACCTTCTCAAGAATGTAAGCCTGTGCACCGGCTACACCAACATCAGATGTAGGATCGGGAGCGGTCTCCAATACGAACTCCATGCCAAACTCTTTACAAGCTTCCTGCATAACAGCAACACGACGGCTCATAGTCTCATAAGACATATGTCTGGGGAATGAGATATGAACGAAGGTGTCACAGCCAAGCTCGTGAGCGGTCTTGATGATTAAGTATCCGCGTGCTACGAAGTCGTTGTTGGTAACGAGATCAGCAGCGCTTCCGATCTCAGGAAGATCCTCGTGAGACTCACCTGCGATACAGATGATGTCAGGTCTCTTCTCCTTGATCTGTCTGAAAGCTTCTGTTGTTCCGGGAACTGCCTGGTTAACGATAATAGCCTTCATATCAGGATCATCGGAAAGGTTAACGATTGTCTGGATGGTTGTCTCAAGCTCCTCGGTAAAGTTATCGGGGTAGATAGCAAGTGTAACTCTATCCTCTCCGTAAAGTGCCTGGAAAGCCTCAGCACCTCGTCTGTCATCCTCAGACTGTGATACAGAACCTGTTACAATACCGATGTGGTAATTGTCTGCGGGTTCTTCAACCTCTGCTGTTTCTTCTTCAGCTGCTGCATTATCAGATGCAGCGGGCTCTTCGGGTTTCTGCTCAACCTGCTCAATGGTAGCAGCGCCGTCGTTTGAACTTCCGCAAGCGACAAGGCCGAATGCCATTACGAGCACGAGCAACACACTCATAATTCTCTTCATAATGTCCTCCTTTAATGATGTGTTTTTTATGTCTGCATTACGCAAACACTTGTACAGTTTACACGGATTATTCGACTCTGTAAAGTATTTCCCCCCAAAAAAATTAATAAAAAAAAGAAAACTCCTCTCTTTTTTTGACATTTTTTTAATTTTGCAATAAAAAATCAGCCCGGAAAAATCTTTCCGGGCCGGTTCATATTTGTTCACTTTTTTATTAATCCTAGATGTTTAACAAATCGCTGAATTCTTTCAATGCGCCATCGGTCTCATGCGCAAGAACGCGTTTTGCAAGAACCTTTCCAAGCTGAACACCTTCCTGATCGAAGCTGTTTACATTCCATACGAATCCCTGGAACATAACCTTGTTCTCGAAGTGTGCAAGAAGTGTTCCAAGTGCTTCCGGCGTCAACTGTTCTCCGATAATGATACTTGAAGGACGACCTCCCTCGAAGTTCTTATTGTTGTTCTCATCCTTCTTTCCGCATGCAAATGCAATAATCTGAGCTGCCACATTTGCGCAAAGCTTCTGCTGGCTTGTGCTTCCCTGAATATCAACATCTGTTCCAATCTGGCTGTTCTTAAATCCGATGAACTGAAGCGGAATAATATCCGTTCCCTGATGTAACAGCTGATAGAAAGAATGCTGTCCGTTCGTTCCGGGCTCACCAAAGATTACCGGTCCGGTCACATAATCAACCGGCTCGCCAAAACGGTTGACTGACTTACCGTTTGACTCCATGTCAAGCTGCTGAAGGTGTGCCGGGAAACGGCTCAGGGCCTGTGAGTACGGAAGCACTGCTGTTGCAGGATATCCAAGTACATTGCGCTCATACACACCAATCAGTGCATCAAGCAGCGCTGCGTTGCTTCGGATGTCCTTATTCTTTGCAAGTGCATCTTCTTCTGCTGCTCCATTTAAGAAACGATCAAATACTTCCGGTCCGAAAGCAAGTGAAAGAACTGCTCCACCGACTGCCGAAGTAGATGAGAAACGACCTCCGATGTAATCATCCATAAAGAATGCTGCC
Source organism: bacterium (assembly GCA_029012425.1). GTDB lineage: Bacteria > Bacillota > Clostridia > Lachnospirales > Lachnospiraceae > W0P33-017. The sequence continues at coordinate 2,423 of JAQXMB010000034.1, forward strand.
AGATAATCACTGCTCTTTGCAAGCGGTGAGGTCTCACTTGTAACCGCGATCATGTGATTTGATGCATCAAGTCCTGCCTTAGCAAGCGCATCTTTTACAAATGACTCATTGGTAAGCGTCTCCAAGGTTGTACCTGACTTTGACACAAGAATAAAAATTGCATGTGCCACATCAACCGAATTCAAAACTGCTGCCGCGTCGTCCGGGTCTACATTGCTGATGAACTTCGCCTCCATCTTGAAGGTTCCGTTCTTCTTTGCCCAGTTTTCAAGCGCAAGATACATTGCACGGGGGCCCAAGTCGCTTCCACCGATACCGATTTGTACAACAGTCGTAAACTTCTCACCTGCGGCATTGGTAATCTCTCCTGCATGCACCTTGTTTGCAAAATCTGCAATTTTTTCCTGCTGTGCCACATAGAACGCTCTCTTGTCAACACCGTCTGCCGTTACTGCATCGCCAAGCTGTCCGCGGGTCAGCTGATGAAGCACCAGTCTCTTCTCTCCAGTGTTAATCACTTCGCCGTTATATAACTGCTCATATTTCTCAACAAGCTGTGCCTCCTTAGCCAACGCTTCCAGCTTTGATAGAATTGTCTCATCAACAGCCTTTGCTGCATAATTATACACAAGTCCTGCTCCCATCGGCACGCTGTATGTCTTTACACGCTCAGCACCGTTTGCTCCGGACATTACCTCAGCAAGATTTACGGCATTCGCATTTTCTGAGAGATCTTTATAAGATTTGAGCGTATCCAAATTATTCCAAGCTACCATCTGTGTTTCCTCCATCTCTTCTTTCAAATATTTATTGCTATTCAGACCCCATCTCGATTTCGCAAAAGCATCCTCTTGATGCGGCCTCGCGCCAAAGAGATCTCCGCAATTATATTCGTCCATGCAGGCATGACTCATTTATAATGTGTCGATTGCTTTGGCTCTCAATCGTTTCAGATTATAACTCACTTTACCGGAGGAAAGCAATATTTTCTTCTTTTTCTTCGATTTTTTTTGATTTTGTGTCTATATACTGCTTCTCGATAAGGAATGCTTCCAATTCAAAATTATGTGCCTGAACCGGTTCCTGACCTCTTCGAAAGATCCAGTTTGTTCCAATCGGCATATTGAGCACCTTCTTTGGTGGGATGTTACAGCGCTCAGCAACTGCTTTGGCCGTTTCCACATCATTTCCGCCTAAGTACACATAGGTATCGCAGTTTCCGATAATCGTTTTTCCATCGTGATCATAACATTCCTGCAGCTGTGATTCAGCCTGAATCATGAGCATTGTCGATATTCCTCTTGAACGAATCGAAGCAATCATTCTGGGAAACTCTGCAATTTTGCAGTTGGTCGCAAAGTCGTCTAAAATAAATCTGACCGGTACCGGAAGTCGATTATCCTCACATTTTTTATCTGCGTACATACAAAGCTCATTCATCGCCTGTGTGAAGAAGATATTCACCAAACCATCCAGTGAACGGTCCGTATCACTTACCACCACAAATAATGCCGTCTTCTTCTGACCGATTGCAGGAATGTCAATGGTATCCTTCCCCGTCATCTGATAGATTTCCGGTGTCTCAAAACAAGCCAGGCGGGCATTCGTTAAAATGAGAACCGATCTCATCGTCCTTTCTGCAGCCGAATAGAACTTTAAGAATGTTCTAACCGCATAGCTTTTGGGGTTGTGCTCTTTTAATTGTAAAATATCATAATAAAAGTCTTCTCTGACATCAACCAGACAATCCTGAATTCCCTCAAAGTTCTGCTTGCTCTCATCACCCATCTCTATCAGATACGCAATGATTGACTGCAGCAAAAGCTGACTTGCCTCCTCCCAGAATGGATCGATGTTGCTGGCTGTTTTCCGCTGATTCTGGTAGACAATCATATGCGCAACTTTTACAATATCCTGCGTATTGTGGATATAGTGAAACGGATTGTACTGTGCGGAATGAGCAGGGTCTGTAAAATCCAGTTTTTTTACGACATATCCTTCCCTTTCAAGATATTTTTTATACCTGCCATACAGATTCCCCTTCGGATCGGAAACAATATAACTTCCGGTTGCCTGTAAGAGGTTGGGAATAACGATACTTCTTGTTTTTCCTGCACCGGAAGCTCCGACTACAAGTACATTATTATTTAATTGTGTCTCATAACAATCAAGACTGTAATACTGATTCTGTGCAACGATTAATGAATTTTCTTTTACCATATCTTTTCCTTTCTATCGTACGCATATCCTGCATGACTACTGTGCAATCCGGATGCTTTCAAGCACGGTATCGCAAATGCCAAACGCAATTGCTTCTGTGGCATTCATATAGTTGTCAAAGCTTGTCGCTTCATCAATCTCCTCCGGCGTCTTTCCGGTGTGCTCTGCCAGAATTCCGTTTACCAGCGTTCTCGTCTCAAGAATTGATTCTGAGATGTTTTTAATCGATGTTGCCGATCCGCCGACTCCATTTGATATGAGCGGCTCGTGAATCATCACCTTACTGTGCTTTAAAATGTAGCGATGTCCTTTTTGTCCTCCCGCCAAGAGGATTGCTGCCATGCTGGCGGCCATTCCCGTACAGATTAGGTTGATAATATTTTTGCTCCCCTGTATCGCATCGTAAATCATAAGCCCTGCATTGACTTCTCCTCCCGGGCTGTTGATATAAATTGTAATCGGCCCATCTGACTCCTGTTCCAGATAAAGAAACTGTGACAGAAAATCGTTTGCCATATCCGAATCGATTTTTCCGTTCAAAAAAATGTTTCGATTCATCAGGTGTCTGGTTTTCAATGATACTTCTCTCGTTCCATGTGCGCTTTCAACTTCAATACTTGGCTTCCAGTCTTTCATTTTCATCCTCCTTGTATCGGGCAGTCCTTCGTTCTGACACCTATTATGCAACGAATGATCATCCGATAACATGTACCGCAAGTATAGTTGATTTCTAAGCCTTCCACGGAACGCATTGTAAATATTCAAGGCAAAAAGAAAGGAGAGGACTGTCGTCCTCTCCTATTTCCTGTATAATATCGTCTATCGTCGTCTCAAACAATCTGCTCAGTGCGAACAGATTGTCGACC
>JAQXMB010000035.1 GCA_029012425.1 bacterium
CAGACTTGCAATCCGTCCCTCAAGAAACTGTGACATCAATAAGGTTTCAACAAAGTCATCCTTATGATGCGCATAGGCAATCTTGTTGCATCCGAGTTCGAGGGCCTTGTCGTTTAAGGCTCCTTTTCGAAGCTTTGCACATAGGGAACAGGGGTGTGCTTCCTTACGGGCATGAAAGACAATCTCATAAATTTCTGTTTCCACAATGTAATAATCGACAGCAAGCGATTTGCAAAGGGCTTCAACCGCAGAAAAATCCATACCGTCCATTCCCAGATGAACGGTAATCGCAACGAGTTCAAATTTTTTCGGATAGAAACGACGCAGGCCTGCCAGACCGTAGAGAAGAGCCAGAGAGTCTTTTCCGCCGGAAATACCGATTGCAATCCGGTCGTTTTCTTCAATCAGTCCATAAGTATCGATTGCCTGCCGCATGTAACTGTATAAGCGTTGTAAATCCATAGAGAACATCCCTTCCTGTATGACTGTTTCGACAGTAGTATGAACGGAGCGGAAAGTCAAGTAATCCGCATAATTTTTTTAACTAACATGAGAGAAACACTATCAAATTAGTCGGAGATGTGTTATGTTAAAAAAAAGAGTAAGAGGAATCATACCTATGAAAGACACAAAGGAAAAATAGCATGACAATCATACAAAGAAAATGGATGAATTTCATATTGATTCTTGTAATTGTGATTTTTATGGGGCTGCTATATACCGAAAAGGAACCGTTTTTGCCGGAAATAGGCAATGCACCGATACTGTTCGAACCGGATTGGTATTATGCAGACGAAGGTTTTGAGCGAGTACAATTTCCTATGCGTTATGATTCAGAGGAAAAAGACCGGATTGTAATTGTAAATAAGCTGCCCAACATAAAATACGGACAGATATTAATCCTTTGGCTTCAGCAGGGACTTGAGGAAGTCATAATTGACGGGGAGATTTACTATCAGCATGAGCTTCCGAAGCCCTTTGGAAGAGAAACCCTGCTTGGGACAAACAGTGTATATGTTCCGCTTGACTCGTGGTATAGCGGTAAGACGATTGAGCTTCACTTCAGTAACAGAACCGGAGAAATTGCACTTTCCCATCTGTATATCGCAAATATCGGACAGTTTATCGCCTATGTGATTCAGCAGAATGCAGGCAGCCTGATTTTATCCTTCTTTTTGGCGCTTGGAGCGGCTGCATCTCTCATACTATATCTGACGATCCGCTTTAAGCAAAAGGGGCGGAATGGGTTTGGTTCCGGCATCTTAATTGCACTAAATGAGTTTTTCTTTCTTCTGGTATTGTGGATTATCTCAGACTGTCAGCTGTTACAGATTTTGACAGGAAGGGCATTGCTTGGTTCGGTGATCAGCTATGTAACATTTATGCTGATGCCGATGCCATTTTTATCAGTGATAAATCAGCTGCTGATAAAGTCGAATCGTTTGCTGAACGGATTTGAGATTTTGTACGGAGTGAATTTTATTGTTCAGCTGCTGCTGTTCGTCGCCGGAGTCTTTGATTATCCGCAGATGTTGATTGTGACGCATTTGTTGATGGGCGTATCCATGCCGACTGCTATGGTGGTGATTGCAAAGGATTATAAGAGCTGTGCGTCCCGCCTAAACCGAACTTTATTGATTGGCCTTCTGATCTTTGTTGCGCTTGCGCTCGTCGCAGTAACGGTGTTCTGGACGAATAAGGACATCTCGTATTTGATGTTAGTTAATCTTGCCATTGCAATCGCGGGCACAACAACAATGATAGCCTGTGTCGGACAGATTTATTCGTATGCGGTAGAGCATGCGTGCATGGCTGAGATGAGACGCCATGCATACGAGGATTTTTTGACAGAACTTGGAAATCGACACGCTTATGAAAAGAAGCTGGACGGTTATCGAGAGAGTGGTTATACTGCAAATCTGACACTGATTGAGATGGATGTAAACCGACTGAAATATGTGAATGACACCATGGGTCATAAAGCGGGAGATGAGTTGCTCACCGGCGCTGCGGGCGTGCTTCGTGCAACATTTAACGGAGAAAACGAACTGTTTCGTGTCGGTGGAGATGAATTCGCTGTAATCATTGAAACCTCGCAGCCACAATTACAAAATAAGCTTGAGAAGCTGCAGAGAGAGATTGATGCATGGAAGGGAGAACGAATTGACCGGCTGTCTGTTGCATATGGATATGTGCGATGGGATGAGCATCCGGAGATGACAGTCGAGGAGCTTATCCGTCTGGCGGATCAGTTGATGTATGAAGATAAGAAGGATTATTATCTGAAAACCGGATTTACACGGCGTGGAATGACACCGGATGAATAGCAGGCTGTTTTTGACAGCCTGCTTTTTTTTCTTTGATATTCATGATGAGAACTTGTAAAATAAAGAAACCATGCTATAATATTCGTGTTTAAGAATCATGTAATTATTCAAAAGCAAAGCGGTGAAACAGCGATTTTTCGAATGAGGTTTTGAATAATTACTTAATATTTATGCATAAAAGAGGAGAGAAAAGATGAAGAAATTAGTAAGTGCATTATTGATTATGGCAATGGGAGTAACAATGCTCACCGGATGCGGAAAGAGCAACAAGCTTACAGTTGAAGAAGGAAAGCTCATCATGGGTACCAATGCAGAGTTTCCTCCGTATGAGTATCATGAAGGAGACCAGATTGTCGGAATCGATGCTGAGATTGCAGCTGCAATTGCAGAAGAGATGGGATTGGAGCTTGTAATTGAGGATATGGCATTTGATTCTATCATTGGAGCTGTTACTGCAGGAAAGGTTGATATGGGACTTGCAGGAATGACTGTAACTGAGGATCGTTTAAAGAATGTGAATTTCTCAGATACCTATGCACATGCGTCACAGGTTGTCATTGTAAAAGAGGGCAGCGTGATTGACAGTGTGGATGCATTGACCGGAAAGACAATTGGTGTACAGCTTGGAACAACCGGTGATATCTATGCAGAAGATATTGAAGGTGCAACCCTTGAGCGTTACAACAAGGGATTTGAGGCAGTTCAGTCGCTTCTTACAGACAAGATTGATGCAGTTATTATTGATGAGCAGCCGGCTAAGACCTTTGTCAGCCAGAATGAAGGCCTGGTAATCCTTGATGAGAAGTTTACCGAAGAGGATTACGCGGCAGCAATCTCAAAAAATAATGAGGCACTGTTAGCAGAGGTGAACAAAGCACTGGCCAAGCTGAAAGACAGCGGAAAGCTGGATGAAATCGTAGCTAAGTACATTAAAGAGGATTAATTTCACAGAGGATGTTTGAATGAATGGTTTAAAGGATGCCCTATATCAGAACTTGATCGCAGAAGATCGCTATAAATACTTGCTGGATGGTCTGGCTACTACGGTAAAAATAACCCTGATGGCAATTGTTATTGGAATCATCATCGGTTTTATTATCGCAATTATCCGATCAACCTATGACAAAACCGGAAAGCTTAAGCTGTTAAATGCATTATGTAAGGTGTATCTGACGGTTATCCGCGGAACGCCGGCGGTTGTACAGCTGTTGGTAATGTATTATATTGTGCTGATGTCCGTAAGAAGCAAGCTTCTTGTTGCCGGAATTGCCTTTGGTATCAATTCCGGAGCGTATGTTGCAGAGATTGTCCGTGGCGGAATCATGTCCATCGATAATGGACAATTTGAAGCAGGAAGAAGTGTCGGATTTAATTACATACAGACCATGATTTATATTATACTTCCGCAGGTATTTAAGAGTGTCCTGCCGGCACTTGCCAATGAGGTCATCTGTTTGCTTAAGGAGACCTCTGTGTGCGGTTATATTGCATTGCAGGATTTGACAAAGGGTGGAGATATCATTCGAAGTCAGACCTATAACCCGTATGTTCCGCTGCTTTCCGTGGCAGCTATTTACTTGATACTGGTGATGTTCATCAGTTATCTGGTAACATTGTTAGAAAGGAGATTACGAAGCAGTGAGCGCAGATAAGCCGTTAATTCAGGTAAAGAACCTTAAGAAAGATTTCGAAGATCTGCAGGTGCTAAAGGACATCTCCGTTGATATCTATCCGGGAGAAGTTGTCTGTATTGTTGGACCGTCCGGATCCGGGAAAAGTACATTTTTAAGATGCTTAAATCGCTTGGAGGAGCCGAGTGATGGTCATATCATTTTTGATGCTGTTGATATCTGTGATAAGCATGTGGATATCAATAAGCACAGACAGAAAATGGGAATGGTGTTCCAACATTTTAACCTGTTTAATCATCTGACTATTCAGGATAATATAACAATCGCTCCGAAGAAGTTAAAGATCATGTCTCGCGAAGAAGCAGACAAACGCGCAACAGAGCTGTTAGAGCGCGTTGGCTTACCGGATAAAGCAGCTGCTTATCCGAGTATGCTCTCCGGTGGTCAGAAGCAGCGAATTGCGATTGCAAGAGCGCTGGCCATGAACCCGGAAGTGATGTTGTTTGATGAACCCACATCCGCGCTGGATCCGGAGATGGTAGGAGAAGTGCTAGAGATCATGGGTGAATTGGCACGAGCAGGCATGACAATGGTTGTGGTAACCCACGAGATGGGATTTGCAAGAGAGGTTGCAACCAGAGTGCTGTTTATGGCAGATGGGGAGATAAAAGAAGAAAACAATCCGAAAGACTTCTTTGAACAACCAAAGAATCCGAGATTGCAGGAATTTTTATCAAAAATCGTGTAAAAATGAATTGAAAAAGCCGGGGCAAGTGAAGCCCCGGCTTTTGTCATATGTAAATAGAAAATAATAATTACATTTCTGCTCTTGCTGCAGCATCCTGATAATACTTGAAATCAGTGAAAACTTCGCCCTTGTAAGGGTTGGTCTTTGTCTTCTTAGACTTGTAGATAATGTAAATGAGTGCGATAACATTAACAACTAAAGCAAGTGCACTGATGACTGTCATCATCGTAGGATTTGCATTTGCATTGCCGCCTGCGGTAATTTCGTTTAAGGTACCGTCTGCGTACAATACAGGAAGTGTCGCCCACGGGAAGAAGCTTCTTCCGTCAGACAAGGTGTCCTGGAATAGCGGGAACACCTGAGCAAACATACACCAGATACACAAGGTGTTGGCGCGGTTCATAATCCAGCCACCCTTATTCCAGAGTAATGCTGCAATAGTGGGAGCCAATAACAGTGCGACTCCGCAGAACCAGCTATGGGTCGGCAGACAGTTGTATGTATAAGCGAAATTCCAAATATCATATACAATGATATATACCCAGATCATATCAGGCCAGATCATATCCTTCTTATCTTTCGAAGAATAAACAGCCCACCATCCGGTCATACAGAAGATATTAATAATTCCTGCAAGACCATTTAAGATGTTGTGCCAACCACCGTAGAGCCATACATCCTCGGTAGATAACCACCAGCTGTACCAGCCTTTAAAGGCCGACTCAAAGTCGCTGGCAACTGCAATCAGAATATTGATTGCAACAATTACGAACGGATAAGCCTTAAACCAATGTGTCTTTCCAATTCCCCAATCATACTTAATCATCATAAATCCGATACAACCGGCAAGTGCAGCATATAGCTTCGCATAATGGAACCAACCGTTCATGTACAGACGCGTCTGATTGTTTAACGCCCATGAAGCTCCGGAACCGGCGGCTACAGCAATAACGATAAAGTAAACAGTTAAAACAGCCGGGATTACACCGAACATAATCAGTCCGCCTGCTTTGGTGCGTCTTGCAAACTCATTCAAAAGAATTAAGCTGGCAAGGACGGCAAGCATTGCAATCCACTGTGCGGCAGCATTGCTGCCATAAACATGAAACAACATAAAAACCCTCTCCTCCTTTGTTTTATTTGAGTTGTTACCAACTCATTGTAACACACAAAGTGAGGAGAGGGTAGTATCATTTCGTAAAACTATCCCATTGTCACAACGACATCGTAAGCAGTTTTGCCCTTCTCATAAGGGATTACACAGCCGTCGATTGCTTTTCCGTCAACCGTAATGCTCTTAATGCCTTTTTCAACATTGTCAGGGTTCACAACCTTGATCGTGTATGTACCTTCACGGAACTTTCTGCTCAATGTAAAGTCGCCAAATCCCTTCGGAACACAAGGATCAATTGAAAGACCCTGATGTGTCGGATACAGACCTAAGATATACTGTGAGATGTTTACAAAGGTCCAGGCAGCAGTTCCTGTCAGCCAGCTGTTCTTTGCTTCACCGTGGAATTTTGCATCGGCACCGGCAACCATCTGAGAATATACATAAGGCTCCGTGCGGTGAATTTCGCTGATTTCCTCCACATAAGCGGGACATGTCTTCTGATAAATCTCAAATGCCCGATCGCCACGGCCGATAACGGTCTCAGCAATAGACACCCAGGGATTGTTGTGGCAGAAGATACCTGCGTTTTCCTTGTATCCGGGCGGATAAGAAGATACCTCACCAAGCTCAAGATGATACTTGGTATATGCGGGCTGAAGAATCATCACACCGTACTTGGTATCAAGCTTTTCCTTAACAGAATCAAGCGCTTTTTTTGCAAGACCTTCTTTTACACCGACACCTGCAAGTACACAGAATCCCTGAGGCTCGATATAAATCTGACCTTCTTCACATTCCTTCGAACCAATCTTGTGGCTGTATGCATCATATGCACGAACGAACCATTCGCCATCCCAACCATCTTTGAGAATTGCCTCATTCATCTTAACAACTTCTTCGCGTGCACGAGCGGCCTCAGCCGTATCGCCGAGTAACTCACAGAGCTGAGCATATTCTTCGCCATATTTTACGAACATACCTGCGATGAATACAGACTCTGCAACAGGTCCTTCGCTCGGTCCGAATGTCTGGAAAGACTCACCCGGATGCTCAGAGAAGCAGTTTAAGTTCAGGCAGTCATTCCAGTCTGCACGACCAATCAAAGGAAGCTTATGAGGACCCTTGTGATTAATGATGTAATCGAGAGATCTCTTAAGGTGCTCCATCAAAGGCTGTGCAACGCTCTCGTCGTTATCAAACGGAACCTGCTCCGTTAAGATAGATAAATCACCGGTCTCACGAACATAAGCACTTGTTCCGGCAATTAACCATAACGGATCATCGTTAAAACCACTTCCGATATCAGAGTTACCCTTCTTGGTCAGAGGCTGATACTGATGATATGCGCTACCATCCTGGAACTGGGTGGAAGCAATATCAATAATACGCTCTCTCGCACGATCAGGAATTAAATGTACGAAACCGAGTAAGTCCTGGCAGGAATCACGGAATCCCATTCCACGACCGATTCCTGACTCATAGTAAGAAGCAGAACGGGACATGTTGAAGGTAACCATGCACTGGTACTGATTCCAGATATTAACCATACGGTTAACCTTATCATTTTCTGATTCAATATGATACTTAGAAAGTAAGCCATCCCAGTAAGCACCAAGCTCGGCAAATGCAGCATCTACATCGGCGTCGGTCCGGTATTTTGCAAG
>JAQXMB010000036.1 GCA_029012425.1 bacterium
CGTCAATCAGCTCCTTAATCGAAGCATGTGCCAGATAAGGATTCACGGCGCAGGCACCAAATCCAAGCAGCGTTGCAAAATGATGCACGCCTCTGGGCTCACCGGTCTCTAAAATGAGTGACATGGCCATGCATTTTTTCGTTGTAACCAGATGATTATGTACGGCTGCCACACAAAGAAGTGACGGAATCGCCACATGGTTTTCATCCACACCTCTGTCAGAGAGGATGAGAATATTGGCTCCATCCTTGTACGCGCGATCCACCTCAACAAACAGGTGATCAATTGCACGCTCGAGCGGAGTGCTCTTGTAATAGAGCATCGAAACCTTGGCAACCTTAAGTCCCGGTTTATTGATATGCTCCATCTTCATCAGATCAAGATCAGACAGAATCGGATTCGTTATCTTAAGCACATTGCAGTTTTCCGGCTGCTCACTTAAGAGATTTCCGTTCTTGCCGGCATAAACGGTTGTCGCGGTTACAATCTTCTCCCGGACCGCATCAATCGGGGGATTCGTAACCTGTGCAAACAGCTGCTTGAAATAGTAGAAAAGCGGCTGATATTCTTGGGACAATACCGCAATCGGCGTATCCACACCCATCGCACCGATTGCCTCGCTGCCGTTTAACGCCATCTTTTCAATCTGTTCTCTGTAATCCTCGTAAGTATAGCCAAAAGCTTTCAGAAGCTTTACTAATTCCTCTGTCGTAAATGAGGGCACCTTTTCATTCGGAATTTTCAAATCCTTCAGCTCGCAAAGGTTGGAATCGAGCCACTCACCGTAGGGCTCTCTGTTGGCATACTGATCCTTAAGCTCCTGGTCCGAAATTACGGCTCCCTTCTTCGTATCCACAAGAAGCATCTTTCCGGGATGAAGTCTTTCCTTTTTAAGAATCTTCTCCTCATCCAGAGGAAGAACACCAACTTCGGAAGAAAGAATGAGTCTTCCGTCATCCATCAGATAGTATCTCGAAGGGCGCAGTCCGTTTCGGTCAAGAATCGCACCCATCACATCTCCATCGGAGAAAAGAATGGAAGCAGGTCCGTCCCACGGCTCCATCATCGTTGCATAATACTGATAGAAATCACGCTCCTCCTGTGAAATCGTATCGTTGTTTTCCCAAGGCTCAGGAATGAGCACCATCGCAGCAAGTGCAGGATCCATGCCGCCCATGATCATAAACTCAAGGGCGTTATCAAGCATCGCTGAATCAGAGCCCTCCGTTGATATAATCGGAAGAACCTTCGTCAGCTCCTCATCCGTAAAGCAGGTTGTTGCAATCGTCTCCTCGCGGGCACACATCTTGTCAACATTACCCTTGATCGTATTGATCTCTCCATTGTGAACGACAAAGCGGTTCGGATGTGCACGAAGCCAGCTGGGATTCGTATTCGTCGAAAATCTTGAATGAACGAGCGCAATCGCAGACTCATAATCTTCATCCTGCAAATCTGCAAAGAAGGTTCTAAGCTGCGATACTAAAAACATTCCCTTATATACGATGGTTCGTCCCGATAGAGACGGTACATAAGTATTATCGTTACTCTGTTCAAATACGCGTCGTACGATGTAGAGCTTCCTGTCGAAGTCCAAATCATTCTTTAATCCCTCCGGCCGTTCAATAAACGCCTGATAGATATGCGGGCAGCTTTCGAGCGCCTTGTTTCCAAGTACATGTTCAAAAGTAGGAACCTTTCTCCAGCCGAGAAACTTCAGCTTCTCTTTTCCTACAATGACCTCAAACATCTTCATTGCCTGACGGCGGGCCAGCTCATTTTGCGGGAAGAAGAACATACCCACGCCGTATGTTCTCTCCTCGCCAAGTATAATTTCCTGCTGTGCACACACCTTTTTGAAAAACTTGTGCGGAATCTGTGTCAGTATTCCAACACCGTCACCGGTCTTTCCTTCCGCATCCTTACCGGCTCTGTGTTCCAGATTTTCCACAATACTGAGTGCATCTGCAACGACTGCATGATTTTTCTTTCCATATATATTGACAATAGCACCGATTCCGCAATTATCGTGTTCAAAGCTGCTATCGTATAGTGTTCTCTGATTCATCCTCATTTACCTCACGACCGAAATGTTATTGTCCGCTGGCACCGTAGTTCGATAATACGCGTGCTGAGGGATCGTTTACATTACATCCTTCCCAGTTCTTATTCGGCATCCAGAAATCTACAACCATTGTTGCCTGACCGGGATAGTATTTTTCAAATAATTCTCTGTAAAGAAGTGATTCCTTTGTAAAAGGAGTCGCAAAATCATATTTCTTGATCAATTCCTCATATTCCTCATCGGTATACATATCATTTGCATACGCCTTGAGATAATCAACCATGGAATGTCCGACTGCATCGGAAAAAGCTGCCTTCTCACGCATGAGAATGCTCTCCGGAAGATAATCTCCTACAAATGCATGGCGAAGCAGGTACTTTCCTTTGTTGTAGACATTCATCTTCTTTGCAGGATCGATGCTCATCACATATTCTACAAAATCCAGATCTCCAAACGGAACTCTAGCCTCTATGGAATTTGATGAGATACATCTGTCTGCACGAAGCACATCGTACATATACAACTCTCGGATTCGTTTTGCTGCTTCCTCCTGGAATTCAGCAGGATTCGGTGCAAAATCCGTATATTTATATCCGAATAACTCATCGGAAATCTCACCGGTTAACAGTACCCGCACATCGGTCTGCTCGTGAATTGCCTTGCACACCAGATACATACCGATACTTGCTCGAATCGTTGTAATATCATAGGTTCCTAAGATGGAAACAACCTCGGGAAGTGCCCGGATGACATCCTCTTTTGTGATGATCACCTCTGTGTGATCGCTTCCGATGTAATCAGCAACCTCTTTTGCATATTTCAAATCGATCGCGTCAGTGTTCATTCCGATTGCAAAGGTACGAATCGGTTTGTCAAGCATTTTTGCCGCAACTGCACATACGAGAGAGCTGTCTAAGCCACCGGAGAGAAGGAATCCAACCGGTGCATCTGCATCCAATCGTTTCTCAATACCCGAAACAAGCTTGTCGTGAATGTTCTTGCAAATGGTTTCCACATCGTCCGTAACCTGCTCCTTCACACTTGTCATATCGCGATAGCATACAAACTCACCATCCGCATAATAATGACCCGGAGGGAACGGAAATACTTCCGTAACCAAACCAACGAGGTTCTTTGCCTCAGATGCAAAGACAATCTCGCCGTCCTTCGGATATCCGTAAAAAAGCGGGCGAATACCAATCGGATCTCTGGCTGCTACCAGGCTGTTCTTCTTTGCGTCAAAAATGACACATGCATATTCCGCGTCAAGTTTTTCAAACATGGATGTGCCGTATTTTTCGTAGAGCGGAAGTAAAATCTCACAGTCAGAATCTGATTGGAATGCGTATCCTTCCTGCTCAAGCTCTTTTTTTATCGGGCGAAATCCATAAATCTCACCATTGCACACGACAAAGCTTCCCTGTAATTCGAATGGCTGCATGCCACTCTCGTCGAGTCCCATAATAGCAAGTCTCTCAAAGCCAAGAATTACTCCTGGCTTTGAGAGAATACGCTGCATATCCGGTCCTCTTGAAATCGTTTTATCAAAATATTGTTTAAATTCCTCTTCTGAAAGGCTACTTCCCATATATCCCATAATTGAACACATATATGGATACCTCCTTTATCTATTTTTCTTGCACTATTCAACATCCTGAAGTGCTTCGTAATCTTCTTCTCCGGTTCGAATCTTTACAACCTTTTCAACCGGGTAAACAAAAATCTTTCCGTCTCCAATATGTCCGGTATAAAGCGCTTTCTTCGCTACTTCGATCACTGCCTGTACCGGAATCTTGCTGACAACGACCTCAACCTTAACCTTCGGGAGAAGTGTTGCATCCATCTCAACTCCACGGTAACGCTCGCCGGCACCCTTCTGGACACCACAACCCATTACCTGAGATACCGTCATACCGGTTACACCAAGATCGTTTAATGCTTTCTTTAACGCATCGTATCTTGAAAGCTTTGCAATGATAACAACCTTGTTGATACCTGTTGCAGAAATCATTGTTGTCGCATCAACCACATCCACAGCTGCACTTCTCTTAGCCTCGGATGCCTTCTCATACTCACCTTCACCAAGGTCTGTGTTCTCGTTGATATCCATGGTCATTGTGTTTGCAATATCCATGATAGAGAAGCCTGCGTATGCAGAAGGAAGTCCATGCTCTGTTGCATCAAGTCCTGTGATTTCCTCTTCCTCCGTAACTCGCAGTCCAAAGATTGCCTTGATTACTAAGAATACGATCACCATTGTAACGGTTGTCCATGCTGCTACTGACAAAAATCCTACGAACTGAATCCCAAGAAGTTTCAATCCGCCGCCGTAGAACAGACCTACCAGCTCATCATTTCCGGGAGCGCTTGTGGTTGCAAAAAGACCAACAGCGAGTGTTCCCCAGATACCGTTTAAGCAGTGAACAGCAACTGCACCTACCGGATCATCAATGTGAAGCTTGTAATCCAAGAACCATACACCGAAGCAAACCAGAAGACCTGCAACTGCACCGATTACGAGTGAACCAAATACATCTGTCACATCACAGGGAGCGGTAATTGCTACCAGACCTGCCAGTGAAGCATTGAGTGACATTGAAACATCAGGTTTTCCGTATTTTACCCATGTGAAAACCATTGTTACAACGGTTGCGATTGCCGGAGCAACGGTTGTTGTTACAAATACGGATCCAAGCTGATCGACGGATGTACAAGCAGCTCCGTTGAATCCGTACCATCCGAGCCAGAGAATAAATACTCCAAGTGCTCCGATCGGAAGGTTGTGACCGGGGAAGGCATTTACTTTGGTAACCTCACCCTTTTCGTTCTTTACAAACTTACCGATTCGAGGTCCTAAGATCTTAGCACCAATCAGTGCGGAGATGCCACCAACCATGTGAATTGCACAAGATCCTGCAAAATCATGGAATCCAAGCTGTGCTAACCAGCCGCCGCCCCAGATCCAGTGTGCTTCAATCGGATAAATCACAGCGGAAATGACTGCTGAGTATACACAGTATGATAAGAAGTTCGTTCTCTCTGCCATCGCACCGGAAACGATTGTTGCGGTCGTTGCGCAGAATACTAAGTTAAATACGAAGTTCGACCAGTCAAAGCTTCCATATGCGGTAAAAATATCAAATCCGGGCTTACCGATCAGACCGACCATATCTTCGCCAAGTAAAAGGCTAAATCCAATTAAGATAAATGTACAGGTACCAATACAAAAGTCCATCAGGTTCTTCATAAGAATGTTACCTGTGTTCTTTGCTCTGGTAAAACCAGCCTCAACCATTGCAAATCCTGCCTGCATCCAGAATACCAATGCAGCTCCGATTAAAAACCAAACCCCGAATACTTCTCCGTTAATTGCCTGTAAGATTTCTGAAGTCATATTCTATTTCCTCCCTATATACCTTTATTTCTTTAGTAATGCTTCAGCTCCATCGCGACTGTGCATTCGCTTCCTCCCGATGGAGCCGGTTACATTACACATAGAACAACATCTTTTCGTATGTCGGATACGGCAGCAGCTCGTCCGGAAGTAACAATTCTGCCTCGTCTGCAACCGCACGAAGCGCTTCCATATCTGCCATTACCACATCGTGATACTTCATTGCCTGTGCCTCAAGGTCTGTATCCTTTTCAGCTTCTGCTGTATCAGACTCAAGCTTCTCTGCCTGCTTTGAAATCTCCTCATAGTAGGAAGCCAGTTTCTCAAGCAGCTTCTCTGCCTCGCCGGTCGGAAGGCTTGCGCTGATTGCCTTCTTTGCTGAGATGGAATCGCAAACAGAATCCGCATATTTCATCACTGCCGGTAAGAAATCCTTGTGAACCATATCCTGAAGTGTAAGTGCCTCAATATGTAAGGTCTTTACATAGTTCTCAAATAAAATCTCGGTTCTTGAAACAATCTCAGTTTCTGAGAATACACCATGCTTGATGAACAGCTCCATATTTTTCTCAGCCTTAAATGCCGGAAGTGCCTCAGGTGTTGACTTCAAGTTGTAAAGTCCTCTTGCCTCTGCCTCTTTTACCCATTCATCTGCATATCCGTTGCCGTTAAAGATGACTCTCTTGTGAGCAAGGATGGTCTCTCTTACAAGACCAAGTACTGCTTCATCCATCTTCGCGGGATCTGTTCCCTCCAGTTTTTCTGCAAACTGACGAAGTGCTTCTGCGACTGCTGTATTAAGAACAATATTCGGTGTCGCAACCGATGCGGATGAACCAAGTGAACGAAACTCAAATTTATTTCCTGTAAACGCAAACGGTGAGGTTCTGTTTCGATCAGTTGTATCCTTCACGAAATGAGGAAGAACCGTAGCACCGATTGACATCATTTCCTTCTCATGGTCAAAGGATGAACCCTTGATAATACAATCAAGCACATTGGTGAGCTCATCGCCAAGGAAGATTGAAATAATTGCCGGAGGTGCCTCGTTTGCTCCAAGTCTGTGATCATTTCCTGCACTTGCAACAGATACACGCATCAGATCTGCATACTCATCAACTGCTTTGATAACTGCTGCCAGGAAAAGTAAAAATCTTGTATTTGTTGCAGGATTCTTACCCGGATCAAGCAAATTGATTCCTGTATCTGTGCTGACTGACCAGTTGTTGTGCTTGCCGGAACCATTGATTCCTTCAAACGGCTTCTCATGTAACAGACAAACATATCCGTGCTTATCAGCAACCTTCTTCATAATCTCCATCGTCAGCTGGTTGTTATCAACTGCAACATTGGTTGTATTGAAGATGGGTGCAAGCTCATGCTGGCAGGGTGCAACCTCATTGTGCTTTGTCTTTGCCGGGATTCCAAGCTTCCATAACTCCTCATCCAGATCATGCATGTAAGCAGCAACACGGGGCTTTAAGATTCCGAAATAATGATCTTCCATCTCCTGACCCTTCGGAGGCATTGCTCCAAGAAGTGTTCTTCCTGTGAATACTAAATCTTTTCTCTTTTTGAAATCCTCTTTATCAATCAGGAAATACTCTTGCTCAGGACCAACTGTTGTGCATACACTTGTTACATCCGTATCACCAAGAATATGTAACACCTTCACTGCTTCCTTATTCAAAGCTTCCATTGAGCGAAGAAGCGGTGTCTTTTTATCAAGTGCTTCACCGGCATAAGAACAAAATGCTGTGGGAATACAAAGTGTTCCATCCTTGATGAAAGCCGGTGAAGTCGGATCCCATGCGGTATATCCTCTTGCCTCGAAGGTGGCGCGAAGTCCGCCTGACGGGAAAGAAGATGCATCCGGCTCACCTTTTACAAGCTCCTTGCCGGAAAACTCCATGATTACCTTGCCGCCCTCGATGGGAGAGATAAAGCTGTCATGCTTCTCAGCGGTGAATCCTGTCATCGGCTGGAACCAGTGGGTAAAATGTGTTGCTCCCAAGTCAACAGCCCACTCCTTCATCGCTGTAGCTACTTCATTTGCCACATCAAGCTCAAGATGCGTATTATTATCAATCGTCTTTCTTAACGCTTTATAAATATCCTTCGGAAGTTTATGCCGCATTACTGTGTCATTAAATA
Organism: bacterium; assembly: GCA_029012425.1. GTDB lineage: Bacteria > Bacillota > Clostridia > Lachnospirales > Lachnospiraceae > W0P33-017. The sequence goes on from JAQXMB010000036.1 coordinate 7,614, forward strand.
CTAAACTGCCATACATCTCTGGAATTGATTTACTCATAACATTTTTCTCCTTTACTTCTTATTAGTGTATAAAAAAAGGCACTTCGAGAAGGTGATTTCCCAAAGCGCCTTTGCTTATCTGTTTCTTCCTATTATACTGGATATTGATTGTCAAAACATGCCTTGCACAAAGGCAAATCGCCCACCATCTCATGAAGGTCGGACACTTCCATGTACTCTAAGGAATCTGCACCAATGAATTTACAAATCTCCTCTTTTGAAAGCTGGTTTGCAATCAGCTCGCTGTTGTCCGGAACATCTGTTCCGTAGTAGCAGGGATACAAAAACGGCGGCGAACTGATTCGCACATGCACCTCTTTGGCTCCCGCTTTTCTCATCGTGTTAATCAGATTCGAAATCGTTGTACCGCGGACGATGGAATCATCAATCAATACGATTCGTTTATCCTTTACAACATCCTCAATCAGACTTAACTTCATGTGAACAGCGGACTGTCGCTCCTTCTTCGTCGGCTTAATAAAGGTTCTGCCGACATAACTGTTCTTGTGGAAGGCAAGCTTAAACGGAATACCGGATTCTTCTGCAAATCCGACTGCTGCCGCAATCCCGGATTCGGGTACACCCGTTACCACATCTGCTTCTACCGGATAACGCCTTGCCATCGCAGCTCCACCTTTGATGCGGGCTGTATGTACACTGATTCCATCCATGATGGAATCCTGTCTTGCAAAATAGATGTATTCAAAAATACAATGCGCATGTTTTTCCTGTTTTAGCGTATAGTCAGAAGCCACACCGCTTTCGGAAATCGTGATTACTTCTCCGGGTTCGATGTCTCTCACATATTCACCACCGGCAGAAACGATTGCTGCGCTCTCGGATGCAAGCATGAAGCTTTTGCCTCTTTTTCCAAGGCAGAGCGGTTTGAGTCCCAACGGATCTCTCACGCCTACAAGCTTCTGCGGACTTACCATAAGAAGTGCATAACCACCCTTTAATGTTTTCGATACCCGAATGACCGCCTCTTCAATTGAACCGGCTGTCATCCGCTCCATGGCAATCCGATATGCGATCACCTCGGAATCTGTGGTGCCATGAAAAGTAGCTCCCTGAGCGATTAGCTCTGACCGTATTTCATCGGCATTTGTAATGTTTCCATTGTGCGCAAGAGCAAGTGTACCTTTCAGATAATTCAGGAAAACCGGCTGTGCATTTTCAAGTCGGCTCTCGCCGGTTGTGGAATATCGTACATGACCGATGCCGATGTTTCCCCGTAATCCTGACATGACATCCTTATCAAATATCTCACTGACAAGACCCATGCCCTTATGAATGCACACATTTCCAAGTGGACCTTTCGTGTCGCATACTACAATTCCTGCTGACTCCTGTCCTCTGTGCTGCAATGCAACCAGTCCATAGTAGATATCCTCCGCGACATCAATTGCTTCGTCACTCCAAATACCAAATACGCCACATTCTTCATGTAATTTGTCCATAAGCAACTCCAAACAACTCGCCGATTCGACAAGTCAAAGTAAAATAGAATGCGCTTTGTGCATTCTTCGCGCCCGAGCGGTATGCAAAGCATATACCTCATCTCCGCGAGGTGCGCAGTCTCCGTTTCACTTCGGTCGGTGCAAAACCGGTGTCCACAGGACATCGTGCACCCTTGCGGAGCATTTTGTTTCATGGGAAATTCGGCGGAATTTCCTATGAAACAAAA
>JAQXMB010000037.1 GCA_029012425.1 bacterium
AAAAATGATTGGAACCTGAGATTTTTTGCGAATCTGATCACATATCATCAAACCGTTGGTTCCCGGAAGATTCACATCCATCAAAATCAGGTCCGGATCTTTCTGTAAAATCTCTTCCGCTGCATTTGAGAATTCTGTCAGATAGGAAGCCTCATATCCTGCCTGCGTAAGCAGACCCGCTAATTCCTCCCGAATCATCTGCTCGTCTTCTACAATAACTATCTGTGCCATATGTATTCCTCACTGAGACGAAAATTTTTTTACCCACCATTATTGAAGCAGGGGTCTTATCTGCCTGAGATAAAACGCTAATTCGTTTTATTTTACCACAAAGCATTCATTTTCACCATTACTCTGTTGATTTTATATACACATGATAAAGGTTTCTAAATTCCGGGAAGTTGCTTGACACAAAGAATGTATGTTCGATACAATAAATATGGGTGCTACCATACGTTGACAATTATATGGCGGTTCGCTTTTTGCGGAGAGTAGAACATAGCTCCGATTACATAGATCTATCTCTTAGGAGAAATCTGTCGAAAGGAGTGAAAAGCTATGCTAACCATTAGTGACCTGATTGCAGTGCTTGCATTGTGTGCGACATTTTATAGTCTTGGTTACATGCATGGTAAGCATGATTCCAAGACGCAAAAATAACCGCCCATCGTCCTGAGAAAACATGAGCGGTTATTTGCATAACTTAACATAATAATCAGGCGAACCATCATCGGTAGCCCCTTTTTGTAGTATAATAATAACACCGCTTCCGTTTTGTGTCAAACATATATTCTCATTGAAAAGATCGTTCAAACGGTAGCAAAGCGTTAAAAAGTGTGATTTATTCCTCTATCTTTGGTATTTTTTTCACATTTATTATTATTTTTGTGCGTCTTGCATAAGCAGCTTCTGATAAGATAAATCAATCGCAAATGCACCAAGCGGAGCAGTCAGAACAATTGCGAGAACAGCAACTGTAAGCACGGTATCACCGCAGGAAAATCCAAGTGCAAGCGGAATCCCGCCAATCGCCGCCTGAACGGTTGCCTTCGGGGTATATGCCATCATTGCAAACAATCGCTCTCCGCTCCTTAAGCTTGTTTTCAGCAGGCAGATGCATACACCAAGCATACGGAATAACAATGCTCCTGCAATCACCAGCAATGCTTTCACACCAACCTTGCCAAGATATCCGATATTTACCGTTGCACCAACAAGCACAAACAAAAATACCTCTGCTGCCACCCAGAGTTTTCCGTATTTCTGCGATAATCTTTTGGCTACAACTTCTCTGTTCTTCTGAAGCCCGATTCCGATAAACATAATTGCAATCAGTGCCGAAAATGTGATTGCAGTTGTCAAATGATCTTCCAACACAACCAGAATAAATGAGATACTTAAGATCAATAATACCTTGGATGTATCTCTCATATGAACTTTTTTAAAATAGAATGAGAGTAATACGCCCAGTAACAATCCAATTGCGATACCGAGAAGAATTGATATCGGCACATTGATAAATCTGATTACCGAAGCGCCCTCACCCTGCATCATTCCGACAAATGTTGAGAATAACACGATGACATACACATCATCCACAGATGCACCGGCGAGAATTAACTGCGGAATTCCTTCCTTTACACCGTAGCCTTCATCCATCAGCTTTACCATTCTTGGAACCACAACGGCCGGAGAGACAGCTGCAAGTACAGAGCCAAGTACGGCTGCTTCCAATACTGACAGACCAAGCAGTCCCGGTGCCAAAAGCAGCATTCCAAGCAACTCAAGCGATGCCGGAACAAAGCACATCATAATCGCAGGTCTTCCGAGCTTCTTAAGTCCCGATAAATCAAGTCCCAGTCCTGCTCTGGTTAAAATAATTATGAGTGCGATCTTTCGCAAATCCGCTGAGATACCAAGAATACTTTCATCTAGCAGATTCAACACATACGGTCCTAATACGATACCGGTAAGCAACATGCCAAGCAGACTCGGCAGTTTGATTTTCCGGCAAATCCACCCCATGGACATGCCGACAAGTAAAATCAGTGAAATACTAAGTAACATTTTTCTGCTCCTTTTGTTTTTTCCGCTACTGCACCCTTCATCTTACACCATATTCCGGTTATTGGCTATGGTTTATGACTTGTATGCTCACTGAGACGAACAATCTTGTACGAAAAAAAAGCTGACAACTTCTGCGTATTTGCAGAAGTCATCAGCTTTTTTCGTAACTACCCGTTGAATACAAGCTTAAATTGTATATCACGCAGCCATTATTTGGCGTTTGCAACAGCCTTTGTGATTACCGTGTTAAAAT
>JAQXMB010000038.1 GCA_029012425.1 bacterium
TTCAATCAGCGTCAGCACATCACCCATTCCAAGAATTCTTGACGCCATACGGTCCGGATAAAACTGCTCTAAATCAGACAACTTCTCACCCATACCAACGAAAAGAATCGGTTTTCCTGTCACGGCACGAATGGAAAGTGCCGCTCCACCTCTTGTATCACCGTCTAACTTTGTCAGGATAACACCGTCGATACCGATGGTATCATCAAATGTCTTGGCAACATTGACCGCGTCCTGACCGGTCATCGCATCGACAACAAGTATTGTCTGTGCAACATCTACCTGCTCCTTAATGGAGACAAGCTCTGCCATCATCTCCTCATCAACATGAAGACGACCGGCTGTATCTAAGATCACTACATTGTAGTTATTCTTATGCGCATGCTCAACAGCAGCCTTTGCAATATCCACCGGAGAATTTTTATCTCCCATGGAAAAGACATCCACCCCCTGCTTCTCACCATTGATTTTCAACTGTTCGATCGCAGCGGGACGATAAACATCACATGCCACCAGCAATGGCTTTTTGCCTTTCTGCTTAAACTGACCTGCAAGCTTTGCTGTGGTCGTCGTCTTACCGGCTCCCTGAAGGCCAGCCATCATGAGAATGGTAATCTCCTGTCCGGGACGAAACGCAATCTGTGTCGTCTCTGAGCCCATCAGCGCTGTCATCTCTTCATTTACAATCTTGATGACCATCTGACCGGGATTGAGTCCGTTCATGACATCCGAACCAATCGCACGCTCTTCCACAGACTTGGTGAACTGCTTGACAACCTTAAAATTAACATCTGCTTCAAGAAGCGCCATCTTCACTTCCTTCAGGGCAGTTTTTACATCCGCCTCGGTCAGACGACCCTTGCTTCGCAGATTCTTGAAAACATTCTGAAGTTTTTCTGATAAACCATCAAATGCCATATATTATAATTCCTTTATTATTTCACCGGAGAGTTGTTTTATCCTGGTCAGAAGCGCTTCTTCATGATTCTTTTCATAAGCTTCCGCACATTTTTGTATGCTCACTGCTTTATCACGCAGCTCCAGAAATCGTTCCATGAGATGAAGCTTGTTCTCATATTCCTCCAGCTTTTTTGTAGAGCGCTTAACCAGATCATGAACTGCCTGTCTAGAGATGTTTTGATCCTCTGCAATCTCTCCTAACGAAAGATCTTCAAATACAAACGCCTCAAACATCTTTTGCTGATGCTCATTCAAAAGCTCACCATAAAAATCATAGAGATACGCCTGCCTGACTTTCGGTTCCATTTCTGATGCCATAAACTCACACCTTTTCTCTCAAACCTTAGCTATCATACTACAACGGCAACTAGGTGTCAAGCATTTTTTCTTTACAGTTATTTTTTCTGCTTTTTATGACAAAATCGAATCCGCTATGCAGTAAAACCGCGCAGACTACAACAAATACGATTGAACATACATTGATAAGTAAGCGATTTTCGGTCTGTTTTATCATCCAACCGGTAAAGCTGTATCCGGCAATCATCTGCACCGCATACATTTCCAGAGTCGCTGCTCCAAGCAGCTTCACCGGCCTGCCGGACGGAATGCGTCCGACAAGCAGGATGAGTCCCAGAACCAACGGAATCGCAGTCAGATAGAAGGCGTCTGCAAACGGCACCTGTATTCTGTGGTTATATCCATACTGATAGGTCACCGCACACCCGATTACACAAAGCACCACGCCCAAAATCAGCTGTATGCGAACAGACAGCTTCTCAAGGAGCCGGTATTTTGCGACATAGTATCCAAGCAGAAAAATCGGAATGCGATTGATGATGATACCAAGCTGGCTCCATCCGGAATATGTGACCGCCAACGCGCTTGCAAGCCATAGGAGCACGGTTAGAAACAGTGTCACCTTTGCATGCTTTTTCTCACAGGAAGAAAACACGCAAAACAACAAATAAAACCACATGATTGCAGGCAAAAACCATAAAAATGCGCCTCCGCCTGCCCGCATGAGTTCAACACTGCTAATCACCTGTAAAAATCTGCGAAGCTGCCATTTGAAAACAAGCATTCCAACAATTGAAAACAGGAAAAACTTCACATACACCTGCAAAATGCGGTTCCGCCAAAACTCCGGAAAGGAAACGATGTCTCGTTTTGCCAACGAATATGCTGACAGGAAAAAGAAGACATCCACACCGATATATGCCGTTTTCTGAATAAATAATTCGATGATGTTTCCCTGCCAAACCGGAATCCATAAATGAAAGATGATAATCAGTAAGGCGGAAAACAGCATGATTGAGCTCTTGTTTTTCATATTAATGAAAGGATGCCGGTGTCATCGCAAACAATACATAATCACCGGAGGTCTTTACGGTTATCTCATCTGCTGCAGTACAGATATTCCATCGCAGATTCGCATTTGATTTCAGCGTCTGCACCAATGCATCCGTATCACCGGAACGAAAGATGTATGCCACAAACGGAATCGTTCCAATCATCGGCGAAAACATTGCTGCCTCGTCAAAGCCTCTGATCTCGTTATCAAATCCATTCAGATATCCTTCTTCAACCGGCATCACAACAAGATGGTATTCGCTGAATTTTGCATCCGATGCAATCCTTCCGGCGAGATCCTTTGCATTTCCTGCCCCATTTACATTGGCGGCAAAGTCAGCTGCCAAAACTGCGCTGATTGTATCTGTTTTGTTGTTTTCTTCTGAGCCGCTGCTTTCTGCTTCTGATTGATTACCGTCTTCTTTATCCTGCTTTTTGTCAGCTTCTTCATCGGGCTTTTTTCCGTCTTCTTTATTTGGTTTTTTTCCGGTTTCTTTATCCGGTTTTTTATCTTCCTGCCCGTCCGTTTTTTTATTATCTTCCTTATTGGGCGTTTTCGTTTCCTCTTTGTCGGAACTGCTATCGGTTCCCTTGCCCGGACGATTCTCTTTCTGATCTGCGGTTTCCTCATTGACGGTCTCGGCTGTCTCTTTTTGAATTTCCTCATCCGACGAAGCATTTGTTTTGTCGTCAGCAATTTCCGAATTTTCTTCGCCTGTTTCCTCGGCACAGCTGTTTTCCGTATCCGAATCACTGTCATCCGGGCGCTCTGTCGCATTTGTATCCGTACCGGCTGAGACATTCTCATCCGCCTCGTCAGCTGCTGCACTGCTCTCATCCTCCGTTACCTGCTCGGTCACGGCATCAGCTTGTTTGTTTCCGCATCCGGCAAGCGTATTACAGGATAGAACAAATGCTGTTATCAGTACTGCTATCTTTTTTAACTTCATTTTTCAAATATGCAGAATATGGATTCTGCTCTCCTTTCGCATTGATACACATCATATCCGGACTGCCGGCAAATGTGTCATCTATTCTTTTAATATCTCTGTCAACGCCGACATCAGTTCATCCACCTTAATCGGCTTCGCAATGTGCCAGTTCATACCTGCCTCATAAGCAGTTTTCTTATCTTCCTCAAATGCATTTGCTGTCATAGCGATAATCGGTACTGACGCAAGTGTGGTATCTTCAAGCTACCGCTTCATTGATGAAAGCAGTATTTTTCTGCAAAAAATACCAATAATAGTATATCATGCTCTACAAAAAGAAATCAAGGATTAAGCCTACAACAAAGAGCCTTGCGCATTTTCGCACAAGACTCTTTCCCGCAATGTTATAATGTTGTCCGAACAAGCTTCGGGCGATAGCCTTCTTTTTCAAGCTGATTCATAATCTGCTCTTTATGCTCTGAGCCAAAACACTCCAATGTAATCCGAAGCTCTACGGTCGCGCTGCGGTTCGTGCTCACAAACTGATTGTGTTCAAGCTTGATAACATTTCCCTGCTCCGCGGCAATGAGGCCGGATACTTTGCAAAGCTCTCCGGGCTTATCCGGAAGCAATACGGATACGGTAAAAATCCGATCGCGGAAAATCAGTCCCTGCTGAACAACGGACGACATCGTGATTACATCCATGTTTCCGCCACTTAAAATTGATACGACGCGTTTGTTCTTTGCCTTCAGTTTTTTCAACGCAGCAACTGTCAGTAGTCCGGAATTCTCGACAATCATCTTGTGATTCTCCACCATGTCAAGAAATGCAACGATCAATTCATCATCCTCAACCGTGATAATGTCATCCAGATTCTTTCTGATATAGGGGAAGATATTCTCACCCGGCGTCTTCACCGCCGTTCCGTCTGCGATTGTATTAACGCTCGCAAGCGTCGTCACCTTACCCTCTTTAAAGGATGCCTGCATGCAATTTGCGCCCGCCGGTTCTACACCGATTACCTTAATCTTGGGATTTAACAGCTTTGCCAGTGTCGACACACCGGTTGCAAGTCCGCCGCCGCCGATTGGCACAAGAATATACTCAACCAACGGTAATTCCTTGAAGATTTCCATTGCAATCGTTCCCTGTCCGGTTGCAACTGCCAAATCATCAAACGGATGAATAAATGTGTAGCCATGTTCCTTTGCAAGCTCTAATGCATACGCGCAAGCCTCATCATATACATCCCCGTGAAGAACGACATTCGCACCGTAGCTTTTTGTGCGATTTACTTTGATTAACGGTGTGGTTGTCGGCATAACAATGGTTGCCTTACATCCATAGCATTTTGCAGCGTATGCAACGCCCTGTGCATGATTTCCGGCAGATGCGGTAATCAGACCACGAGCTCGTTCCTCATCCGAGAGCGTACTGATTTTATAATATGCGCCCCGCACTTTATAAGCTCCGGTAAACTGCATGTTCTCCGGCTTTAAATATACTTTATTCCCTGTGAGATTGCTCAGATAATCACTGTACACAAGCTTTGTCTCAAGTGTTACCTCCCGAACCTTCTCAGATGCCTCCTCAAATTTATCTAATGTCAACATCTAGTCATCCCCTTCCGGTGTACGCTCAAAAAGCGCATTTACAAATTCATTCGAATCAAACTTCTGAAGATCGTCGATGGTCTCTCCCACTCCGATATACTTAACCGGAATACCAAGCTCCGATTGAATTGCAACCGCAATTCCGCCCTTCGCAGTTCCATCCATTTTTGTCAAGATAATACCTGTCACATCTGCAACCTCTGCAAACTGTCTTGCCTGCGCAAGTGCATTTTGTCCGGTTGTTCCGTCTAATACAACAAGCGTCTCACGGAATGCATCCGGATACTCCCTGTCGATAATACGATTGATTTTTCCCAGCTCGTCCATAAGGTTTTTCTTGTTATGAAGGCGGCCTGCTGTATCGCAGAGCAACACATCTGCTTTTCTGGCTTTCGCCGCTGTCAGGGCATCATATACGACCGCTGCAGGATCTGCTCCTTCCTGTCCGCCAATCATCTCAACACCTGCACGATTTGCCCACTCTTCGAGCTGACTGCCCGCTGCGGCACGAAAAGTATCAGCAGCTGCAAGCACAACCTTTTTCCCCTGGGCTTTTAACTTGCCGGCAAGCTTTCCGACGGAGGTTGTTTTACCCACACCGTTCACACCGATGACAAGAACAACTGATTTTTCATCCTCAAAACGGTATGCGGTCTGACCAACACGCATCTGCTCTTTGATGCTGTCAATCAAATAGTCCTTACAATCCGTGGGATTCTTAATATGGTTCTCTTTTACCTTCACTTTTAAATTCTCAATGATTTCCTCGGTTGCTCGTACGCCGATGTCACCCATCACAAGAATCTCTTCGATTTCCTCATAAAAATCATCATCAATACTGGAAAATCCTCCAAGCACCGCGTCAATCCCTCTGACAAAGCTGTCTCTGGTTTTCGTCAGACCTGCTACAAGTCTGCTGAAAAAACCGGGTTTCTTTTCTTCGCTCATACCATTCCTCCAATTATTCATCCAGATCAGACTCGATTAAGTTCACGGATACCAGTGTCGATACACCTTTTTCCTGCATCGTTATTCCATACAGTCGGTCAGCTGCATTCATGGTTCCGCGTCGATGCGTGATAATAATAAACTGTGTATTCTTAGTCAGTTTATGCAGATATTTTGCAAAGCGGTCGACATTTGAATCGTCAAGCGCCGCCTCAATCTCATCCAGCAGACAAAACGGTGACGGTTTCAGATTCTGAATCGCAAACAAAAGTGCGATTGCAGTCAACGACTTTTCTCCTCCGGATAACTGCATCATATTCTGAAGTTTCTTTCCCGGAGGTTGTGCGATAATCCGTATTCCACATTCGAGAATATCCGTCTCTTCATCTTCCACCAGCTCCAAGGTTCCTTTTCCGCCTCCGAACAGCTCGCGGAATGCCTTGTCAAACTCTCTTTGAATCTCAGCAAATTTCTCTGTAAACTGCTTTCTCATTCCGGAATCAAGCTGTGCAATGATATCCATCAAAGTCCGCTCTGCTTCAACTAAATCATCATGCTGTGTCTTCATGAAAGAATAGCGCTCATCGAGTTCCCGGAACTCTTCAATCGCATTGACATTGACATCTCCGAGCTTACGAATCTCATCCTTGACACCTGCGATTAACCGTTTCAACTCCGGCAGCTCATAGTCTTCTTCTTTGCGAAGTGTCATTGCATTGTGGTAAGTCAGTTCATACTCCTGCCACATATAAGCAGTCTGATACTCTCTCTGTTCGGTGAGTTTCTCCTGCCCGCTGTTCAAACGGAATAATTCTTTTTCCAACTCATTCATCTGACCGGTAATCTCATCGTTTTTCTGATAAAATCCCTTATTCTCCTCGGCAAGTGCCGCCTTCTTTTCGTTTGCTTCCCGAATCTCACTTTCAAGCTTTGCATAGCTGTCATCACCGGCTAAAATCGTCTGCTTAATCTGCTCGATTTCTTCGGTCTTCTTTTCAACTTCTTCTTTTGAAAGCGCAATGGACTCCTGCAACTGAGTCTTCTCCTCAGTCAGTTTCTCTAATTCGCCATGAATACGGTCTAAATTCTCCTGTACGAATCCGCTCTTCTGGCGATAATTAGCCTCCTCAATCTGGATTGCCGAATATTCTCTGGTCGTTGTCTCTTCCTGATACATCTGCCCATCCAGTTCGGCCTGAAGCTTTCTGTTCGCCTCTTCGATTTCTTTTTCTCTCTTATCTGCGTCAGACAGTTCGCCTGCAATCTGCTCCTTGTTCAGCGCAAGCTGTGCAAGCTGATTATCCAGTTCCAGTGCCTCCATCTGAAGTCCGGAGAATACTTTCTCGCTTGCTTCCTTCTGCTCTTTTGCACGGTTGAAGTTGAGTTTTGCCGTATTTGCTGCAAGAAAACCTTCCTGCAGCTGATCACGAAGCTGTGTCAAATCCTCCCCGATCAATTCCTTTGCGGTTGCAACATCCTCAATACGCGCTTTCTTCGTCTCCAGCTCATCTGTAAGCTTTGCAATTTTCTTTTCAAGTTCATCAAGCTCACGGTTTCTTCCAAGCAGGTTGCTGTTATTCTTAAACGCCCCTCCTGCCATGGAACCTCCCGGACTTAAATATTCACCCTCAAGGGTAACAATATGTAGGGAATAGTGGAATTCTTTTGCCAGCGCAATTGCGTGATCAATTGTATCTGCGACAACAACTCTGCCAAGCAGATATGTCATAATTCCGGAATATTTCTCGTCGCATGTCACAAGCTCATTCGCCATTCCAATCACACCGGGCTTCGTGAGTGCTTTTTCAAATTTGCTGTTGTCTTTGCCGCTGACAGCGGTAAGCGGCAAAAAGGTTGCCCGTCCGAAGTGATTCTGCTTCAAATAACCAATCAGCTCTTTTGCTGTTTTTTCATCTTCTGTTACAATATTTTGAATATTACCACCAAGTGCTGTCTCAACTGCAGTTTCATATTTTTTTTTAACCTTCATGAGATCAGCTACTACGCCATGGATACCGGGATATTCATCCTTCTTTTCCATAATACGGCGTACACTGCCGCCGTACCCTTCATAGCGTTCCGCAATGTTTGCAAGTGATTCTAATCTGGAACGACTCTTATGATAGGATAAGGTCAGCTCTTCAAGCTCGTTTGCTGCCTCTTTGCGCTTACGCTCAAGTTCTTTTTCTTTTTCCTCCAGCGCTTTTATCTGATCCTGAAGCTTTGCATTTGCTTCGGTTGCCCGTTTCAATTCCTCCTCGCAGCGGGCAAGTTCCTCATCAAATCCGGATTCTTCGCTCTTTCGTTGAAGGCGTCTTTGATTCAACTGAGCCTTTTGAATCTCGCACTGCTCCATCATCGTATCATACTTTTGAACCTTTGATTTAATATTTCCTCTATGGTTCAAGAGCTCAATAATGTCATTCTTACCTTTTTCAATTCCGGCGTTACAGCTGCTGATTTTCTCCTGAACGCCCTTTAACCGTTCCTGTAACTGTTCCCGCTTGCCGGTAATGACTGCGAGCTGTTCATCAAGTTCTCTTTTCTCCTCCTCATAAGAAGCAAGGCTCGTTTGACGCTCCTCACTGGCTGTTGCAATTGCTTCAAGACGGCTCCTGTAATGCTCGTCAGACATCTGCGCCGCATGAATCTGCTCTTTTAATACATTGATTTGTCCCTCGAGCTTTCCTTTTGTCACACTCGTATTGGCAATCTGATCCCGCAGACTTTCGATTTGCTCGTCCATGATACGCATGGTATCCTGTAGCTTGTTATAAGCAACCTCGTTTTCTGCCTTCTGCTTTTTCGTGCTTTCCAACTGTTCCGAAACAATACGGAAATTCTCTTCTAATTCTTTTCCCTTGATGTCCATGCGTTCCATCTCAAGCAAAAATGCATTGACATCATAGTTTCGTAACTCTTCTTTCTTCTTTAAGTAAACACGCGCTTTTTGTGCCTGTTTTTCTAACGGTCCGACCTGACGCTCCAGCTCAGCCAGAATGTCATTGATACGAGTCAGATTCTCTCGTTCACTGTCGAGCTTTTTCTGTGTCATCGCTTTTCTTCGTTTATATTTTACGATTCCGGCCGCCTCATCGAACAGCTCTCTGCGCTCCTCCGGCTTACCTGACAAAATCTTTTCAATCTGACCCTGTCCGATAATCGAATAACCCTCCTTACCGATACCGGTATCATAAAACAGCTCGTTGACATCCTTCAGACGACAGGGATTCCCATTCATCAGATATTCGCTTTCTCCGGAACGATACACACGTCTTGCAACCGTAACCTCATTAAAATCAATCGGGAGCTGATGGTCGGAATTATCGAGTGTAATGGCAACATAAGCATAGCTGAGCGGTTTACGGTTCTCCGTTCCTGCAAAAATGACATCCTGCATGCTTGCGCCGCGAAGCTGCTTGGCACTCTGTTCTCCCAATACCCAACGCACTGCATCCGCAACATTACTCTTTCCGCTTCCATTGGGTCCGACAATACCTGTAATACCATTGTGAAAATCAAACACAAGCTTATGAGCAAACGATTTAAAGCCTTGAATCTCAATACTTTTTAGGTACATTCATTTCCTCCTTCACGCTGGTTTTTCAACAGTAAAAGTGTCTCATATGCAGCCTGCTGCTCCGCTGCTTTTTTTGTCGGTCCCTCGCCGGTTCCAAACTTTCTGTCTCCGACAACCGCCGCCACTACAAAATGCTTGTTATGATCCGGTCCTTCTTCATGCAGCAACTCATAGTGCAACTGTCCCATATTCTGTCCCTGAATCTCTTCCTGAAGGATTGTCTTGCTATCATAAAAGAGTTTTTTATGCTCCATATCAGTAAGAATATACTTTAAGATAAACTCCTTTGCACTAGCAAAACCACCATCCAGATAAAGTGCACCGATCACTGCCTCAAGCGCATCCGAAAGAATCGATTTGCGCAGTCTGCCTCCGGTCAGCTCCTCACCTTTTCCAAGCAACAAATAATCACCAAGCGCAATCTGATTTGTGCAGAAAGCAAGTGTGGGCTCACAGACAAGGCTCGCACGAAGCTTTGTCAGTTCTCCCTCCGGAAGCGAGGGGTAAGTATGATACAAAAACTCACTGGATACAATCTCAAGAACCGCATCACCCAGAAATTCCAGTCGTTCATTATCTGCTCCCTTTTTCATATGCTTTTCATTTGCATAGGAGCTGTGCGTAAGGGCCTGGGTAAGCAATCCCGGCTGTTTGAACTGATAGCCGATAACCGCTTGTAACTCACTCGGTCGTTTCAATGTTTTCTCCTCCTTTTCATCGTCTAATCTCATCTATCCTAACGGTGAAAAACGGAGGTGCCCACAAGCGCCTCCGTAAGTGTTCTAGTTAAGAGCGTTTTTGATTTGCTCGACTGCATCTCCGACTGTGCTGATCTTCTCCGCCTCTTCCGTAGGGATTTCAATGTCGAACTCCTCTTCAATTCCCATGATAATCTGGAAGATATCAAGCGAATCAGCTCCCAGATCATCGATGAATGTCGTATCGAGTGTAATCTCGTCCTCATCAACATTTAATACTTCTTCAATAATTTTTTTCAGTTTCTCGAACTCCATGTTCTTTTCCTTCCCTTCTCTCAGAATTTTATTCATTAACAAACTGCTGATAATTATCCTTCTTCTGACAAAATATTTTCCCGAATCTTATCATTAATCGCCTGTTCACTAAAGGTTACACACTGAATGATCGAATTCTTAACCTCTATTGCCTTTGCACTTCCATGCGTCTTAACAACAAGACCTTTACATCCAAGCAGCGGTGCTCCACCATATGCAGATGCATCAAAGGACTTCAATGTCTTCTTCAACGCAGGAAGCGCCAATGCTGCACCAATCTTACTCTTCACCGTACTCATAAGTCCTTTTTTGATCGTGCTGATCAATGTAGACGAAAGTCCTTCATAAAGCTTTAGGATAACATTTCCGACGAATGCTTCACAGACAATGACATCTGCAGCTCCGTTTGGAATCTCCCGTGCTTCAATACTGCCTATAAAATTGATTCCTTCACATTCCTTTAATAATGGAAATGTTTCCTTTACTAAGGCATTTCCTTTTTCTTCTTCCGCACCAATATTGACAATTGCAACACGCGGATTCTTAATACCTACCACATGTTCCATGTAAATGGAACCCATCTGGGCAAACTGTACTAAATGAGAGGGGCGCGCATCAACATTTGCACCACAATCCACTAAAAGTGATACGCCGTTTTTTGTCGGAATTAACGGTGCAAGCGGCGGGCGTTCAATTCCCTTAATCCGGCCGACGATCAGCTGACCTCCTGCAAGAACAGCGCCTGTGCTTCCTGCTGAAACGAACGCGTCTGCTTCTCCATGCTTTACCATATTCATCGCAACTACAATCGATGAATCCTTTTTCCGTCGGATTGCAACAACCGGTGGTTCTGCCATTTCAATGATTTCGGTTGCGTTACGAACCTCAATCTGTTCCTTCGGATATTCATACTTTGCAAGTTCAGAATTTACTGATTCTTCCTGACCTACAAGTATTACCATAATATCGGATCGTTCCTTCACTGCGTCAACAGCACCGCGCACAATCTCCTCCGGTGCGTGATCGCCGCCCATAGCATCTACTGCTACGCGAACCATTTCCTTCATTTTTCCTCCTTATCGCGTACATACTCACGCGTATCAAAGAATTACCAAATCCGTCAGCAGACCTCATTCTCGAATTTGCTTGTGTAATCGCTGCTAACAGATACAAATATACTATAACTTTTTGCAGAAATCAACAGCAATTCGTGTAGGATACAAAGTTTCCTATACGATAAAAAAAGAGCTTCTCAATTGCTTGAGAAGCTCTTAGCATTCGTATTAATCCTGAGGAATGATCTCTTTCTTGTTGTATGTTCCACAGTTCTTGCAAACTCTGTGAGGCATCATCAACTCACCACACTTGCTGCACTTTACTAAAGTAGGAGCAGACATCTTCCAGTTTGCTCTTCTCTTATCGCGTCTTCCTTTTGAAGATTTATTCTTGGGACAGATTGACATTCGGTTACACCTCCTTAAACTTATTAAACACATCCTGAAACTGTGCCATTCTCGGGTCTAACTCCCCCTGTTCACAATCGCAGGTCGTTAAATTCAAATTTGCGCCGCATTTCGGACAAATCCCTTTACAGTCTGATTTGCACAAAATCTTGGCAGGCCAGTTCACCAATATCTCATTATAGACGAGTCGATCCACATCCAATATTCCGTCTTCGATATAAGCTTCTGCTTCGTCGTCATCTTCTGTCTGCTGTGTATCGTCGGTCTTAATCGGCACTTCCTTCTCAATCTCAATTGAGATATTGTGCGTAACCTCCTGCAAACAACGATCACACGGGATCTGAACCGTCACCCTCGTCTCGCCCGAAAGCTGCAGCCGCTTGCCCTCTACGTTGACGATCTGTAAATCGAATGGTTCACCTGATTGAATAGGAAATTCACCTTGTCTCGACTGAAAGGTCTCCATGTCAATATGGACTTTTCTTGTAACTTCCTTGTTCTCCAAGGAAAAAACATCTGAAATATCTAATGTCATGGTCTTTCTCCTATCCACACTTTTCCTATTATATAGTTGATAAAATCATTTGTCAACCAGTTTTTTACTGAATCAATGCGACTGTTTCACGAGCGATTGCAAGCTCCTCATTCGTAGGAACAATCCATACCGGAACCTTTGAATCAGGTGTTGAAATTGCAATTTCTTTTCCTCTTCCGTTATCGTTTGCTTCCTTGTCAAGTTTAATTCCTAAGAAGCCAAGACGGTTAACGATATTTGCGCGGACAATCTCATCGTTCTCTCCAAGTCCTGCGGTAAATACAATGGCATCTACTCCATCCATGGCAGCAACATAAGAACCAATGTATTTCAGCACGCGATAGCAGAAAATATCAACTGCCATCTTGCAACGCTCATTGCCGTTAACGGTTCCCTCCTGAAGATCGCGGAAGTCAGAAGATACGCCGGAAAGGCCGTATACACCGGACTCCTTATTCAGAATATTCATGATACCATCGATATCAAGGTTCTCCTTCTTGCTGATGAACTCTAATACGGAAGGGTCTACATCTCCGGAACGGGTTCCCATGATCAGTCCCTCAAGCGGAGAAAGTCCCATGGAGGTATCGACTGATTTTCCACCTTTAACAGCACACACACTTGCGCCTCCGCCAAGGTGACATACGATAATCTTCAAATCCTCAATGGGCTTGTCAAGAAGCTGCGCCATTCTCTTAGATACAAAGCTATGGCTTGTTCCGTGGAAACCGTATTTACGAACCTTGTACTGCTCATAGTATTTATAAGGAATACCGTACATATAAGCTTCCATCGGCATCGTCTGATGGAATGCCGTATCAAATACTCCAACCATCGGAGTATTCGGCATCAGCTCCTGACATGCACGAACACCAATCAGGTTTGCCGGATTGTGAAGAGGTGCTAAATCGTTACAGCTTTCTACTGCTGCAATCACATCGTCATCGATAACCGATGAGCTGGCAAACTTCTCGCCGCCGTGTACCAGTCTGTGTCCAACCGCACCAATCTCATCCAGACTCTTGATCACACCGGTCTTTTCATTTGTTAATGCATCAATCACAAACTGAACCGCCTGCTTATGAGTGGGCATGTCCAGATTGCTAACTTCCTTTTCTCCTCCCGCAGGAGTATATACGAGACGACCATCGATTCCGATACGCTCACAGATTCCCTTTGCTAATACCTTCTCGCTCTCTGAATCAATCACCTGATACTTCAGCGAAGAGCTACCACAATTGATTACTAACACATTCATCTTATTCGATTCTCCTTTTTATTGCTATGATTTTTCGATTGTTGTTATGAACCGGTTTTTTCGTTCGTAATACTTACCGGCTCGCGCACTCGCTATGAATAATTATACGCCTTTTATTTGTGTGATACAAGTGTCGTTCCCTTGAAATCTAAAAAATTGCATGCTATCATTAACGCAATTATGAAAAAAGAAAGGACTCATTATGCGTGTTGTAGGAATCATTGCAGAATACAATCCTTTTCACCACGGACATGCTTATCAACTGCGGCAGGCAAAAGAGACAACCGGCAGTGACTTTCTGATTGTCGCAATGAGTGGTGATTTCGTTCAGCGCGGCGAACCTGCCATTGTAGATAAATATTTACGCGCAAGAGCAGCTCTGCTTGCCGGAGCCGATCTTGTTCTCATGCTTCCGGTTTATGCGTCAACCGCAAGTGCTGAGCGATTTGCCCGTACAGGAGTTGCCACACTTGCATCCTGCGGTGTTGTTGATACCATAAGCTTTGGCTGTGAGGATGTTGCAATTGCATCTGACGACTATCGTCAGCTCGCGCATGCGCTTTCCCATGAATCAAAAAAATTTCAAAATATACTTGCCGGCAAATTATCTGAAGGATTGACCTATGGAAATGCAAAATCAGAAACGATCACAGAGCTTTACGGTCATGCATATGATTTGTCTCTCATTCAAAAACCGAATAATCTCTTGGGTTTTGAATATGAACGGGCGATTGCACACTTCGGACTCACAATGCAACCGGCTCCGATACGCCGCATTGGTGATTACCATGATGCTTCACACAACAGTGGATTTGCTTCCGCTAGTGCCTGTCGAAAAATTCTGCTTGAAACCGATTCGAAAGGGCTTTGTCCGAATGAACAATTGGAACATGCATTACCTGAATATGTGCACGATCTGCTAAACACTTATATAGGAAGTAATCATTTTGATTATCTGTGCGTGGATGATCTGTCAGAGATTCTCCATTATACCCTGATGACAGAAAGCCCGGATACATTAGCCGGCTACCTTGACTGCGGTAAGGATCTTGCATCCCGCATCGTAAATAAGCTTCCGGAGTATACATGTTTTTCGAAGTTCTGTGAAGTACTGAAAAACAAAAGCATCAGTCATGCGCGCGTTCAACGCGCCCTGCTTCACATTCTGCTGAAGCTGCCGCATGTGATGGCATCCCCGCTTGAAAACAGTCAGGGAACAGTTCCGTATCTTCGTGTATTAGGTTTTCGGAAAGAATCCGGTGAGTTGCTGCATCAGATCAAACAGCATGCTTCTGTTCCAATGATCAGCAGACTGCCGGAAGCAGATAAACTGCTTTCGTCTTCCGCACAAGCTTATTTTATGCAGGATATTCAGGCTGCCGCAATTTACCGCAGTCTCCTGCTTCATAAATGCGGAAAAACTTTTTCCGATGACTACCACAGACGCATTGAAATTGTGTAAATGATTGGTTATACTGTTTGGGAAACAGTACAAAAGAAACAAAACTTGGGAGGATTTTGATGTCAGGTTCTACTTTGGGAAAACTATTTACAATTACAACATGGGGAGAATCCCACGGAAAAGGAATTGGTGTCGTCATTGACGGATGCCCCGCCGGATTACCACTATGTGAAGAAGATATTCAAATCTATCTTGACCGGCGTAAACCCGGTCAGTCGCGCTTTACCACCCAGCGCAACGAGGCAGATGCCGTAACCATTTTATCCGGGGTTTTCGAGGGAAAGACTACCGGAACCCCTATCTCACTCGTTGTATACAATACCGATCAGCGCTCGAAGGATTACGGAGATATTGCTTCGTATTACCGCCCCGGACATGCCGACTATCCGTTTGATGAAAAATACGGTTTTCGCGATTACCGCGGAGGCGGTCGTTCTTCAGGTCGTGAGACAATCGGTCGTGTCGCTGCCGGTGCGATTGCCGCAAAGCTGCTTGCAGAGCTCGGCATTGAGATTCATGCCTATGCAACCGCAATCGGTCCCGTAACCATTGACCGTAACCGCTTCTCCCTTGAAGAAGCCTTAAACAATCCGGTTGCCATGCCGGATGCAGTTGCCGCAAAAGCTGCTCAGGATTATCTTGATGAATGTATCCGAAAGCAGGATTCCTGCGGCGGCATGATTGAATGTGTGATTACCGGAATGCCTGTCGGAATCGGAGAACCTGTATTTGATAAGCTTGATGCCAACCTTGCCAAAGCAATCCTATCGATTGGCGCCGTCAAAGGCTTTGAAATTGGTGACGGCTTCGCCGTTGCCGGTTCCTGTGGAAGCACCAACAACGATTCTTTTGTTATGAAAGATGGCCGGATTACAAAAGCAACAAATCATTCCGGCGGAACGCTCGGGGGAATGAGCGATGGTTCCCCCATCATCTTCCGTGCGGCTGTGAAGCCGACGCCTTCCATCAGTTCGACCCAACAGACCGTGAACAAGTCCGGCGAGGAAATCGATATTTCCATTCACGGGCGGCACGATCCAATCATTGTTCCCCGTGCAGTTGTTGTCGTCGAATCGATGGCCGCGCTCACAGTGCTTGATTTAATGCTTTCAAATATGAGTTCGAAACTCGAGCATATAAAAAAGGTGTATTCGTAAGAATACACCTTTTTTCATTCAGTTCAGCTTGTGAATTGCCACACAGTTCGGTTTGTCGACTGCTATCGGTTTTCCATGCATGATAAAATATTTGTCCTCATAATTTATGCCGAAGGTACAGATTTCATTGCTCTCATGATTCAGTGTCATGAAATGTTTATTGTCAGGGAAAACTGCAATTGCCTTCGGGAACTCGCCGCTGATTCTGCAGTTACAGATGAGACTGAGAAGCCCGGTTTCCTTATCGACAGAATATATCACCGCTGAATTTACTCCGCCGTTTGCCACATACAAATAATTTCCATCCTCGGTAAGCTCCATTGCAGAAGCACTACAAATATCGTCATCCTTAGGGTCTTCTGTTGTAATTTCCTGCAGAAATTCAAATTCCGGCTCTCCGTTAATCTCTTCATAGCGATAGACATTGACACAGTTTAACAGCTCACACAACACATATGCATATTTTCCGTCCGGCGAAAAACGCATGGTTTTCGGTGCCGAATCAATCTGGCAGCGAAGAATGTCTGTATTTCGAATCGTACCCGCTTCATAATTCACATGGTACAGCTTGATGTGATCCAATCCTCCATCAACCGCGCACAAATACTTCTGGTCGGGCGTCAGTTTTACACAATTCACATGCGGGCGAGAGCTTCTCTCTGCAATACAACGACCCATTCCCTTGTGGAAGACACCGTCTGCAATTCCTTCAATTCTGCCGTTGTCAGGATTCAATCGCATCATGCTGACACGACCGTCATGATATCCTCCGACAAATAAGAATCTGTCATCATCCGTCACCTCAACGAAGCAGCCGCGCATGCCTCCAATCCACTCCTTGTTAATTACCTCGAGATCCCCGTCCGGAAGAATCTTAAACGCCTGAACACCTTCATCTGCAATCGAATAAAGATATTTTCCGTTATGAGTGACCGCAAGATGCGAAGCATTATTAATCGGAATCACCTTACGCTCTTTCATGGTTCCATTCTCAACATCAAGGTCATACAGATGAATACCAATACTATTCTCATGGGTATAGGTTCCAACATATGCTACATACTTTTCTTTGCTCATGCCTCTTCCTCCTCTTTTCTCCTCAGAATATCGTACTGTTCCAGTTCAATACCAAGGTCAATCCAAAGCTTTTGTTTCGGATGCGGCGCGCTTTCCTGATCGGCGCCCTTCTCGTCGACAATACGCTTTACTGTCACTTCAAGGTTGTCTCCATTCGGTTTCATCACCTCAATCGTCTCACCGACTGAGAACTTATTGCGCTGCTCAATGGCGTAAAGCCCGTCCTCATTTCGCTCGCCGATATTCCCCAGATATGTGTACTCTTTCACATAAGTGTTACTGTCATAAATCTGCGCTTCCTCGCTCGGCTTACCAAAGAAAAATCCGGTTGTAAACTGGCGATAAGTGCAGTTTGATATCTGATCCAGATACCATGGCATATTCTGTTCATAGAGCGCAGGAGATTTCAGATAATCATCAATCGCCTTGCGATAAGTACGGGCAACCGTCGCAACATAAAGTGCCGTTTTCATGCGTCCTTCGATTTTGAAGCTGTCAATTCCCGCGTCAATCAACTGCGGGATGTACTCAATCATGCATAAATCCTTCGAATTGAAAATATAGGTTCCCCGCTCATTCTCATATACCGGCAAATACTCTCCCGGTCTTGACTCTTCCATCACTGTGTATTTCCAACGGCATGGATGTGTACACGCACCCTGATTGGCATCTCTTCCGGTAAAATAATTGGAGAGCAGGCATCTTCCCGAATAAGAGATGCACATTGCTCCATGAATAAATGTCTCGATTTCTAAATCATCCGGAATGTTCTCGCGAATCTGCATTATTTCCGCCAAAGACAATTCTCTGGCTGACACCACGCGTTTCGCACCAAGTGACTGCCAAAAACGATAGGTTCCATAGTTTGTATTATTCGCCTGTGTGCTGATATGCACCTCAACCTCCGGCCAGACTTCTTTTGCAATTGAAAAGATGCCGGGATCAGAAATGATTAATGCATCCGGCCCGACAGACTTCAATTCTTCAAAGTAATTTCGTACCTCGTCAAGGTCATCGTTATGGGCTAAAATATTGGCTGTCACATAAACCTTTACCCCGTGTTCATGCGCAAATAAGACACCTTCTTTCATTTCCTCCAATGAAAAGTTTTTCGCCTTTGCGCGAAGTCCGAACACTTCACCGCCAATATATACTGCGTCCGCTCCAAAGATAACAGCAATCTTTAATACTTCCAGACTTCCTGCCGGAACTAACAGCTCTGGTATTCTCATACACTCATCTATCCCTTCATGCTTTTCACACTGACTGCGGTTCCATCACCTACGGTCAGAACACTTGTCGTAAGCTTCTCATGATGCGTCAGTGTATACAAATATTCTCTCATTCGTTTATGAATTGTTCGATTTCGTCTGGTCACGACAAAACGCGATTCAATGATCTCTCCGTCAAACAGCACATTGTCACTAATCAAAACTCCGCCCGGCTCAAGCAAATCCACAACAGTCGGGAGAAGAATCGGATACTGCCCCTTCGCCGCATCCATGAAAATCCAATCATAATGGGCGCCTTGCTTCAAAAGCTCGGGAAGAAGCTCACCCGCATCACCTTCGAGCAGCGTAATCTGTTCTGTACGATTTGCTCTTGCAAAATTGTCTCTTGCAATCGGAATTCGCGGTGGCCAGTTTTCAATTGTTGTAATCTTGCAATCCACCGGCGCATGCTCCGCCATAAGAATTGCCGAAAAGCCAACTGCACAGCCGACTTCAAGAATTCGCTTCGGTTGTTTTATCGCAAGAAGCATTTTTAAGAACCCCTGCATATCCTTTCGGACAATCGGTACATCTGTAGCTAACGCTTCTTTTTCTATTGTATCAAGAATTGGTGAATTGCCTGCGTCCAGTGAATTGAGATAAGTCAAAAGCCGTTCATCGATAATCATTCTTCTGCCTCTTCCTGCTCTTCTTCAACCGGTTTTAATGCCTCCACCATCTCGCGTGCTGTCATGGATGTATTCAGTGTATAGATTCCTTCCTCTTCCTTATAGCCACACAGCTTCGCCTGAAGCCAGAACAAATTGGCATCACGGATTAATCCTTTTTCTTCTAACAGTCCGGAAAGTTCTTTTAAATCCATATCATCCCGAACCTGAACAAGCACATCCTGTCCTTTTCCATCAGCAACCGGTGGTTCTGTGTATACACGATAGCCAAATTCGTAACAGTCCTGACCAATCCGATACAGTCCGCAGACTACCAGTATACAAACCAGCACGGTAAAACTGATACTTAATATACGAAAAACAATCTTACTCATAGTCTTGTTTTCTCCTAATAGTTATCCTTCAAAAAATCTGTATCAAAATCCAGATTCTTTAGGATTGCCCAGTTCACTTTTTGGAACATACGGCACACAGCAAGCTCTGATGCCAGAAATTCCTGTACATACGGATTTTCTCGCAGCTTGGCATATTCTGCTTCAACATGCTCAATCTTTTCAAATAAATCTGCATCACTGTTACTCTGCAGACGGTACCAGACACTTCGAAAACGGTCAATCTGTTCCTGTAGTCCGGGGAATTCCGAAACCTTCTTCTTCGCTTTCAAAAAACGGATATATTCTTCACTACCCTTGAACGCTTCAATCAGCGCATGTAACTCTTTGTCCATTGTAGTTTTACACTTCCATTATAATCGGGATAATCATCGGGCGACGCTTTGTCTCCTTCCAAACAAATCCACCAAGCGCATCCTTGATTTCCTGCTTAATCTTACCCCAGTCTGTCACACCCTTGTCCATCAGATGATCCATCGTATCGTTGAGCACATTCTGTGCCTCATCCATCAGACTCTCAGAACCTCTCACATAGACAAATCCGCGAGAGACAATATCCGGTCCTGCCAAAAGCTGTCCGGAGCCGCCATCGAGTGTCATCACAACGATAATAATTCCTTCTTCTGCCAGAATATGACGATCACGAAGCACAATATTTCCGACATCACCGACACCAAGTCCATCGACCATCACATCGCCAACCTGAACTTTTCCGTTTACTTTTGCACTCTCCTCATCAAGTTCAAGTACATCTCCGGAATTGATAAGGAAAATATTATCCTTAGGAATACCAAGCTCCTGCGCGATCGAAGCCTGTGCTTTACGATGCTTGTACTCTCCGTGAACGGGAAGCGCATATTTCGGATGAACGAGCGAGTAGATTAATTTGATATCCTCCTGACAGGCATGTCCTGATACATGCACATCCTGGAAGATAACCTCTGCACCTTTTCTCGAAAGTTCATTAATTACCTTTGATACTGCTTTTTCATTTCCGGGAATCGGATTGGAGCTGAGCACAATCGTATCATTCGGCTTGATCGTAACTTTACGGTGTGTTCCGTTCGCCATACGCGATAATGCAGCCATTGACTCACCCTGGCTTCCGGTTGTAATCAGAACCGTCTTCTCTGCCGGGTAATTCTTCAAATGCTCGATATCAATGAGTGTGTGATCCGGAATACTGATATATCCGAGTTCTGTTGCGGTGGCAATAATATTAACCATGCTTCGTCCTTCGACAACAACTTTTCGATCAAACTTATAGGCCTGATTGATAATCTGCTGCACACGATCAACATTCGACGCAAAGGTTGCCACGATAATTCGATTGTTCTTGTGATCCTCAAAAATACTCTCGAGTGCTTTTCCGACAGTCTTTTCTGACATCGTAAATCCGGGGCGCTCTGCATTGGTACTGTCACACATCAATGCAAGCACACCTTTTTTCCCAAGCTCTCCAAATCGCTGCAGATCAATCGTATCACCGAATACCGGTGTGTAATCCACCTTAAAATCACCGGTATGAACAACTGTACCGGCCGGTGAATAAATAGCAAGTGCCGCTGCATCCTGAATACTGTGGTTGGTCTTAATAAATTCCACGCGAAAACATCCGACATTGATATGCTGTCCGTATTTTACAACCTTTCTTTTGACCTTTCCAATCAAATCATGTTCTTTCAATTTGTGGTCAATAATACCCATGGTAAGCTTCGTTCCATAAATGGGAACATTCACCTCTCGAAGGACATATGGTAACGCACCAATATGATCCTCATGACCGTGCGTGATAAAGAATCCCTTCACGCGATCAAGATTCTCCTTAAGATAGGTCACATCGGGAATGACGAGATCAATTCCAAACATGTCGTCTTCCGGAAATGATAAACCGCAATCCACAACAATAATACTGTCATCGTATTCGAAGGCAGTAATATTCATTCCAATTGACTCTAAACCGCCCAAAGGAATGATTTTCAACTTATTATTCTGTTTTTCTTTTTTCAACTGAAACCTCCTGTTATTCTTCGGACATTACGCTTTGCAAGGCAGTTGCTAAGCTCCTGGCAACAATGCCTGATCGCTACACGATATCGACATCATCCATCATCTCAGCAAACACCTTGGCAACAGCCATTAATTCGGTATCATCCTCTACCATTTCATAGACAGATTCGAGGTCATCCGATTCAGCGTTTTCTTTCATGATATAGCACTCACAATCCTCCGCTTCGTCCTCTGTTACCAAAATATAATTACATCCGTTGATTTTTGTTTGTTCTAATACAAAAAATTCTACTTCTTCCCCGTCCACCGGGTCTGTAAATGATACTTTTTCCATATTAAGCTCCTGTTCTCACTCAACCTCACGCTACTGTTTCGCATCCAAATATCCCTGTAAAATAAAAACAGCAGCGATTTCATCCACATACTCTTTCCTGTTTTCGCGACGAATACCGACTTCCATCATCACACGGTCTGCAGCAACTGTCGTGAGTCGTTCATCCCAAAGTGCAACCGGCAGATTTAACCGTCTCTCAAGCATCTCCTGAAATTCTTTTGTCCTCTCGCAGCGCTCACCTTCTGTTCCGTTCATATTCTTCGGATAGCCAAGCACTACTTCTTCCACTTCGTATTCCTGTACTAATTCTTCAATGCGCGCTAATGTCTGGCGCAATTTGTTCGGAGACTTTCTCCGGATAATCTCAACGCCCTGCGCTGTAATTTTCAACGGATCACTGACCGCAACACCTACGGTTTTTGAGCCGAAATCCAAACCCATGATTCGCAACTTTTCCACCGTTACTTTCCAAAATTGTTCTTAATGTATGCATTCAACAGTTCTTCCACCAGCTCATCGCGCTCAACCTTCATGATCAGACTTCTCGCGTTATTGTGACTGGTAATGTAAGTAGGGTCCCCGGACATGATATATCCCACAATCTGGTTGAGCGGATTATATCCTTTCTCCGACAATGATCGATACACGAGATCAATCACATCCTTCACCTGAATCTCCGGTTCCTTTTCCACTTTGAAATACTGTGTATGGTTTTTATCCTGCATTCTTTTCCGTCCTTATATGTGCTCTCTTATGTTGTTTGTTCAACAGTAGTATGAAACAATCATATACATTTTAATATAACTCACTTTAAAATTCAACCTTTTGTATTGCCTCCGGCAGGAGCAAAAGGTCATCTGTAAGCATCTGCGAAATCGTACCCCAAACCAGTTGATTTTCGTAAAACGATGCTTTTTCTTTGCTTTCAATCGGGATTGCAACCCGCACATACTCCGGCGTGTATCCTGTCATGTACCACTTCCCGTCAATTTCACAGGCTTCCTCTGCGAGCACGCTGCATGTTTTGCCGATGTAGTAGGTACGATACTGTTTTGACTGCTCTTTTTCCAATTCTAACAGCACTGCACTGCGCGCCTTTTTCTCTGCTTCACAAAGCTGTCCGCCCATAACAGCCGCTCTTGTTCCCTTTCGTTTGGAATAAGGAAATACATGCATCTCATAAAAACTGATTCGTTCCAGAAACTCTCTGGTGCAGGCAAATTCTTCTTCGGTCTCTCCCGGAAATCCTACGATTACATCGGTTGTAATAGCCGGATGTTCATAATAGGAACGAAGAATTTTGCATTTCTCTTCATATTCCGCCGTATCGTATTTCCGATTCATTCGTTTTAGTGTTTCATCGCAGCCACTCTGAAGCGACAGATGAAAATGGGGGCATACCTTCGGCAGTTTTACAAGCTCAGACACAAATTCTTCTGTGATAATGCGCGGTTCTAACGAGCCAAGACGAATCCGCTTGATGTTATCAATCTCGTGAACACTTTTGATTAGCTCAAGCAGGTGATAATCCTCTCCCACGCCATACGAGCTCAGATGAATTCCCGTCAGGACAATCTCCTGATATCCGTTTTCTGCCAGAGTACGGACTTCTTTGCTGACCTCTAACGGATCCCGGCTTCTGATTCGTCCTCTTGCATAAGGAATGATGCAATAACTGCAGAATTGATTACATCCATCCTGCACCTTCAAAAATGCGCGGGTGTGCTCACCATGCTTCATCGTTCCGAATTCCTCATAAGGCATAACGCCATCATTGATGTCAATGATATCCACCTTTTTGGTCTGTTCTATGAAATACGCCTCCAACAGCTCGATAAGCTTTACCTTCTGGTTGTTTCCCAAAAGAATATCCACACCAAGCTCATCCTTCACACGCTCTCCTGCCGTCTGAACATAGCAACCGGTTGCGACAATCACTGCATCGGGATTGTTGTGTTTTGCACGGCGAAGCATCTGTCTTGATTTTCGGTCTGCGATATTGGTAACCGAACAGGTATTAATCACATAGACATCTGCCGTATCTGTAAAATCTACAATTTCATACCCTGCTTCCACAAGCATCTGCCGCATGGATTCTGTCTCATAGGAGTTTACCTTGCACCCTAAATTGTGCAAAGCCGCAGTTCTTTTCACCATCTATTTTTCCCATTCCTTTTCCTTATAATCAGTTGACTTTTATTTGAAAAAACTGTACTATTAAATCAATGAGAATGTATTTCCAAGGAGGTTTTTTATAATGAAAACAGTACAGATTTCTTTGAATTCTATTGACAAAGTTAAGGCTTTTGTTAATTCCATTACACAGTTCGATTTTGACTTTGATCTCATTTCCGGAAGATATGTCATCGATGCAAAATCTATCATGGGTATTTTTAGTCTGGATCTTTCAAAGCCTATTGATTTAGCGATTCACGCAGAGGACAATGTAGATGAAATCTTAGAGATTATCAAGCCCTATCTCGTATAGCGCCAAATCATTATAGCACATATTTTTTTCTATAGCAAAATACTTAAGCCGTCACGATTTGAATCCAAATCATGACGGCTGTTTTTCTGTAAGTGAAATATTATTTCATGACATTTCCTTCTATTTCTGCCCTTCAATGCTTTCCAGATTAATTCTCCTGAAGGAATCATCTGTTTTTCTAAATGGTCTTATCTCTTGATCTTTCTTTTTTGATTTGGGGCTCATAACCCTGCCAGAAACATCAGAGTCTGTGAAATCAGCCTACTTCTGAAGCTCCTTTGCGATTTCTTCATATATCGGACGAATCTGATCCACAGGTACATCCAGATCATCGGCAATCTGCTCCAACGATTTATTGTTGACCATCTTGTTGCGTATCAGTCCGGAGAGAGCCTCTTTTATTCCGGCTTCTCTGCCTAACTGCTCGCCCTCTCTTTTTCCGGCTTCTCTGCCAATTTTTATGCCCTCTTCGATTGCTTCTTCCCTCTGAAGTTCCAGTCGCCGCTCAAATGTGAAATCCAATGTCATCATATGCGTCACCTCCGCCCGATGCTCGATCAAAAAATCTCTTAATATATTTTCCTTTATACACTGCTCAATCGCCCGGTGGATTGCTTCCTCCAAATTTGAGAACGCATGATTC
>JAQXMB010000039.1 GCA_029012425.1 bacterium
AAAAGGAGGAAGCACAATGAAGACAGCAATTGTAACTGATTCAAACTCCGGCATTTCGCAGGAAAAAGCGAATAAATACGGGATTTATGTATTGCCGATGCCATTTTATGTGGACGATGAGCTCTACTTTGAGGATCGCACTATGTCACATGAAGAATTTTATATCAGACAGCAGGCAGGCTCGAAGATTTACAGTTCCCAGCCTTCACCGGCAGATGTCACAGACCTCTGGGATAAAGTGTTAGAGGAGTATGACGAGATATTATATATTCCGATGTCCAGCGGACTGAGCGGTTCTTGTGCAACAGCAATGGCGATGGCGCAGGATTATGAGAATCGCGTTATTGTTGCAGATATTGGAAGAGTATCTGTCACACAAAAGCTGGCAGTGCTTGAGGCAAAAAAACGCGCCAATGCAGGTATGACTGCAGCAGAAATTTTAAAAGAACTCGTATATGCCAAAGATGAATGCATCATTTTCCTGACCGTGGAGGACTTGAAGTACTTAAAGCAGGGCGGACGAATTTCTGCATCTTCAGCGGCAATCGGAAGTCTTCTTAACATTAAACCGATTCTGACACTCGGCGGGGACAAGGTTGAGGCGGTCGGAAAAGTGCGAGGAGATAAGCTGGCGCGTAAGAAAATCATGCAGTGTCTGGATGAGACACTTGTGAATAAATTTCATACGGACAATATTGATGATTTTTATCTGGCAGCAGCAGCGAGTATGTCGGAGGAGGACGCACTTGTATGGAAGCAGCAGCTTGAGGAGCATTTTTCAATTTCCTGCAGTATGTCGCCGATTCCGCTTAGTATGGGATGTCATTTAGGACATGGAACCTACGGTGCGGCACTTATTCGCAAGATGCCGATGTAAAACAAAATGGAGGAGAATAGTTATGTGGACACCGGATGAATTGAAAGGACGCGCAAGATTTTCACTCAAAGCATTTTATTTGAAATCTGTCGTCGTAGCACTTATTTTGCACCTGATTGTTTCAGGCTTTAATTCAGGATCTTCAGGTAGTAAAGGGGATGCTGATATCAAGGAACGGATAAAGGATTTCTTTACAGGACGATTCGTTGGATTTTACGCATTTGTTGTCGGCTTGACCGCAATGATGGTTGTTATCGGAGTCGTGGTTTCGCTCTTGATCAAAATTATGTTGCTGAATCCTTTGGAGATTGGCTGTAAGCGTTATTTTCTTGATGCAAGCGACGGTGATGCAAGTTTATCAAACATCGCTTTTGCATTCCAAAACGGATATACAAATATTGCAGCAGCAATATTCCTGCGGGATATCTCGATTGTGTTATGGTCTCTGCTGCTGGTGATTCCGGGAATTATCAAGATGTACGAATATCGAATGATTCCATATATTTTAGCTGAGGATCCGTATTTGACCTTTACAGAGGCGAGAGATCGCAGTTCGATTATGATGCAGGGAGAAAAGATGAACGCATTCCTGTTAGATTTATCGTTTATCGGATGGTTCATTCTCTCAGGTCTTACAAAGGGTCTTGTTGGAACATTTTTTGTAAATCCGTATAAGGAGTTTACGGATGCAGAGCTTTATAAAACACTTTGCACGAAAGCCGATTAGAAGAGAAAATCAATGGAAAATCATACAATTGTAACGCTTAAAAAAGGTGAAGGAAGAACAATTAAAGCCGGTGGCATGTGGATTTTTGACAATGAGATTGACACCATTGTCGGAAGCTTTGCCAATGGTGATGTCGTAATCGTTCATGATTTTGACGGCTATCCGATGGGGAAAGGCTTTATCAACCAGAATTCCAAGATTCGAATCCGGATGCTCACAAGACATGTGGAGCAGCCGATTGATGAAACCTTTTTGGAGATGCGTGTGCGTAATGCATGGGAATATCGGAAAACAGTAATGAAACAGGCATATCTTCCTTCGGCGGATGGTGTGTGCCATGCGTATGCGGACGACCTTGGAGCATGCCGGGTAATATTCGGTGAGGCAGATTTTCTGCCGGGTCTTGTTGTTGATAAATACGCAGATGTACTTGTGGTACAGTGTCTTGCGCTTGGAATGGAGCAGTTCAAGCTTACAATTGTTTCGCTGCTTAAAAAAGTATTGGCTGAGGATGGAATTATCATTCGCGGAGTCTATGAGCGCAGCGATGCCAACGAGCGCAAGAAGGAAGGCGTAAGCAAGACCAAAGGCTTCATTGGCGAGCCCTTTGATACAATGGTTGAGATTGTGGAAAACGGTGTAAAATATCTGGTTGATGTGGAGAATGGTCAAAAGACCGGTTTTTTCCTCGACCAGAAGTATAACCGACTTGCGATGCAGCGCATCTGCAAGGGAAAACGCGTGCTTGACTGCTTTACACATATGGGAACCTTCGCGCTCAATGCCGGAATTTCGGGTGCTTCAGAGGTAACGGGACTTGATATTTCTGAGTATGCCGTTGGTCAGGCGACTGAGAATGCCAGACGAAACGGACTGTCGGATACAGTCACTTTCCGTTGTGCGAATGTACTGGATGAGCTTCCGAAGCTTGCGGCAGCAGGAGAAAAGTACGATGTAGTCATTCTTGACCCGCCTGCCTTTACGAAGTCGAGAGAGGCGACGAAAAACGCCATCAAAGGTTACCGTGAAATCAATATGAAAGGACTTCGTCTGGTAAAGGATGGCGGATATCTCGCCACCTGTTCCTGTTCACATTTCATGACACAGGAGCTGTTTACAAAGACCATCCGGGAAGCAGCGAAGTCTGTACACAAGAGACTTCGTCAGGTAGAATTTCGCACACAGGCTCCGGATCACCCGATTCTGTGGGCGGCAGATGAGAGCTATTATTTGAAATTTTTCATCTTCCAGGTGGTGGATGAAAAGTAGGTGCGGAAAGCATCTGAAAAGCCTGATACGGCATGATAGTTCAAGCATAGGCGTAAAATGGGAAAGCCCCTGCAAAGATGCAGGGGCTTTCATGATTATTCATACAGATCTGTTTTTTGTGCCCGGTATTCTTTGGGCGTGACACCTGTCATTTCACGGAATCTTTTGGCGAAATAGCTTGCAGATGAAAAGCCGCAGGATTGTCCGATTTCAGTAATCGAGTAACCGGAACCGATAAGTAATGTGCATGCCTGCTTGATACGGTATTCTGACAAGTATTCCATTGTGGTGGTGTGTAAGCTGTTTTTGAAGCATCGATTGCATTCTCTGGTACTGATGCTCGCCGCGCCGGCAATATCATCCAATGAGATTTCCTCGCCGTAATGATTCTGTATAAATTCGAGCATTTTATAGAGTCTGTCCTGATTTGCATGATTGATCAGGCCTGCATTTGCCTGACTGTTTGCCTCATCGAATAGCAGAATCCACACAGCTTCCAGCTGATGGTGGATATGAAATTCATAATGTGCAGGTTCATCTTTGGCCAGAGAAAAAATATTGGTCAATAATGTCTGGAGTTGCAGGCTGTTGGCTGCACCGTTTTGAATGAATATATACTTGGAATCGTGTTGTACGAGTGGAAGGACATATTTTTGCATGAGGATACTGTTCCAGAACCCGCCGATGAACAACGGAAGGAATATGTATTCCATATGAACCCCCGGATAATCGTCAACCGCCTGTGTAGAGTGAAGCGTATTGGACGGAAGAAAGATGATATCGCCTTTGGATAAAATCAATTCGTTTTCCGGTATCTTTACCATTAATTTGCCCTCAACCACATACAGAAGCTCTGCTTCCTCGTGCCAATGCCACGGGAAGCTGTGGCAGGGATAGTCTTGAATGTTGGTACATGCTGTACGAAACGGGAAGCGATCAGATACGCTGTCAGAGCTTTCCCGGAGAGATTTCTTCTCTATATTTGTCTGTGTAATTAGCATATTGTCTTTATCCTTACATTATTTATCGAAATAATTATATAATATCGCTGAATATGACGATATCATTATAGTTGAATAAAGTAAAACCGGCAATGGGGAAAAATATTTCCAGAGCTGTAAATTGTAAAGTGAGTGACGATATAGGAAAGGAATATGGGTGAAGAGGATGAGAATAAGTCATGTAGCAATGTATGTAAACGACTTAGAGAAAGCGAGAAGTTTCTTTGAAAAATATTTTGAGGGAACATCCAACACACTATATGAGAATAAGGAGACAGGTTTTCGTTCTTATTTTTTAAGCTTTGAAGCAGGCACAAGCTTAGAACTCATGTCGAGTCCGTGGATGACGGATATGGAAAAGCCGATGACCAGAACCGGATTTGTTCACATTGCGTTTTCGGTAGGCAGTAAAGCGCGTGTAGATGAACTGACGAATATGTTAAAGAAGGATGGTTATGATGTGGCGAGTGGGCCCCGCACGACCGGTGATGGATATTATGAGAGCTGCATCTTGGATTTTGAAGGAAACCAGATTGAAATAACCGTATAGGATGAACGGCTTTGTGAATAACAACGGATAGTCAGATTTGGTTTCAAGTTTCTGTAATCTTTGTCTCGCAACCGTAAAGTTGCGCAATAGTTGGTAGAGCAACCCAAAAAGAATTCGTAAAATGAAAGTAAAAAAGGAGGTTACAACGATGTTCTTTCGAATACCTATTTTACTTATGTTACCTATTTATCTTGCAATACTTTTGGCGTTGATATATCTCTTATATCTTTTGATAAAAGCATTGCGGAAATATCTGAAATCAGAGCCTGTAAGAAAGGAAAAAGCTGAGATTGCAAAATCTCTTGGAGCGGTCATAAAGCAACACCGAATGGAGTGCCAAATGACGCAAGAGTTTGTAGCTGAAGCGCTTGGTGTGAGCAGACAGGCCGTTTCAAAATGGGAAAGCGGTGCCTCTGATCCGAGCACATCAAATCTGGCTGCACTGGCAAAGCTCTATGGGACAACTGCAGAAGAATTATTAAGAGAATTGAGAAAATAACATTACTGAAATCTGTTTTACACAATCGTTAACGCCGGAAAAGTGATTTACAAATGGGTCTGCATGTAATAGATTATTGAAAAAGGTCTATGATGTGCAGACCCTTTTGCAATAGATGGAGGTATGATGACATGGAGATTATTTTTCGGAAACTTACACAAAATGAATTGGATACATTTATTGAGATGAGAATCAACCAGCTCCGTGAAGAAGGAGCTACAGAGGACTATGACTTGGCGCCAAATCTAAAGGATTATTATGAAAGACACCTGTCAGATGGAACATTTGTGTCATGGCTTGCACTAGATGGAGATACAATCATTGGCACAAGTGGGATGTCATTTGTGGAGAAACCACCATATTATGGTTGCCCGAGTGGGAAAATAGGTCTACTGTCCAGTATGTTTACAAATCCGAACTATCGAAGAAGGGGGATTGCAAAGAAGCTGCTTACGCGAGTTGTAAATGAGGCAAAGGAATATGGCTGCGGTGTGGTACAGATTACGGCATCTGATATGGGAGTGAAACTATATTCCGATTTCGGATTTACACCGAATGGGAATTTTATGCAATATAAGTTATAGAGAACCTTCAATTATCATGAGAGATGTACCATAAAAACATCTCATGAGATTCATTTAGAGGGTGAACCTTTGCGTGTATCCTTTTGCAATAGATGGAGATGTTTTTGCGCTTGACTTAGCCGTACGACTAAAGCTGAAAGAAAAGCTATGATAATTGTAATTGTCAACCAATAATAAAATATGGTTGACAACAAGCTGCATCTGGTTTACAATTACACCATTCGAAAAAAGAGGTGTAAAAGTATGAAACATGAGAACAAAGAATCGCTTTCGATTCAAAACATCTGTTATGTAGGACTGTTTACCGCAGTCATTGTGATTATGGCACAGATTTCAATTCCGATGCCGGCGGGCGTTCCTATGACGATGCAGACATTTGCAATTACGCTGGCAGCCATCATCTTAGGAGCGAAATTGTCAACAATGGCAACCTTTATCTATATCCTGCTTGGTGCCGTGGGACTGCCTGTACTGGCGGGATTTTCCGGTGGAATCAGCAAATTTGTGGGACCGACCGGAGGTTTTTTGATTTCATTCCCGATAATGGCTTTTATTATTGGATTTGCGGTTGATCACAGAAAAGCGTTCAAAGGAGCGTTTGTGGTCGGCTTAATTGCAGGAACCGTAGTAAACTATGTAATTGGAGTTGCAATGTTTTGTGTGCTTACCAAAAGTCCTGTATCGGTAGGAATTACCGCATGTGTGCTACCGTTTATCCCGACAGCAATCATCAAGGCAATCCTCGCGTCGGTAATCGGATTCCCGATACGAAACAGACTTAAGGTGATGGGATTATGCGTAAATTAAGACCGCATCATCTGCTCTGCACGCAGGGCTATTCCGGCAAGGGGTATGATGAAAAGTTTGTTGAGCAGATGAACATTGTTGTCGATGAACTTCGGAATGTGCCGGGAACAAAGATCAAACTTGTATGCAATACCGATGATCTCTGCGTGAATTGTCCAAATAAAGTGGCAGAAAATCAGTGTACGACACAGGAAAAAGTAGCAGGCTTCGACCGGAAAACGATGGAGGTTTTTGGACTCGAAGAACAAGAATATATTTACAGCGAGGTTGTGGAGCATATCAAATCGATTGCGACAGAAGAGAAATTAGCCTATATCTGTAAAGACTGTAGCTGGTATCCGGTCAGCGCATGTAGAAGAAATATTTGCCGTGATGTAGAGTAATGCATAGAGTAACTGTTCAGAACAGGTTGAGGCATTTACTGCTGAGACAGCAATTTACATGCATTTTTTGCATCGTATCTATGAAGGGACTGAACAGATACAGAATATAAATTGAATGAGTGACAGTGCGAAGTCAGTGTATGAACGGATGAAAGGGGATGTTTGTACATTGACTTTTTATCGTGTAGGAAATATCGTCTCAAACACGATAAAAGCCTTCGGTAGAATGCACACTCGCACAGATGTAAGATGTTGCTGTGATAAAGTAATTACGAATTAACTTAGAGCTGTGCTATAATTCATAAATAAGAGAACATGATACAATTCTTTGGGAAAAGAAACACAGAGAATGAACAAAAACCAGACAATTGGAGGATTCAAACATGAAGAAGGTCAAATGGGGTGTGCTTGGAACCGCCGGCATCGCAAAGAGCTGTACGATTCCCGGTATGATGCAGGCAGAAAACTGTGAGCTGTATGCGATTGCAGGAAGAGATCCGAAGAAGGTGGACGCGTACAGGAACGCGTTTGGTTTCGCAAAATCATATACCGACTATGATGAGCTGTTGCAGGACGAAGAGATTGAGGCGGTATATGTTCCGCTTCCGAATCACCTTCATTATGAATGGGTAATGAAAGCGATTGAGGCAGGCAAAAATATCTTGTGTGAGAAACCGCTTGCACCGAAGGCAGAACAGGTAGCAGAGCTTTTTGAGGCAGCAAAAGAGAAAGGCGTTATCCTGATGGAAGCCTTTGCTTATCTTCACACACCTTACATCGATGCGCTCAAGAAGGAGATTGATGATCGGACAATTGGTGATGTCTCCTATATTGAAGCAGCATTTTTGACTTCAAGCTATCATCTAACAAACATCCGCATGCAGAAAGAATGCTTTGGCGGAGCAACTTATGATCTTGGATGTTACTGTACAAGTATGATTTTGCGCATGTTGGAGAAAGAACCAATAACGGTTCAGGGAGTTGCAGAGTTTTCGGATGAGAAAGTGGATATTCTTACAACGGCGATTATGAACTTTGGTGATGGCGTAAGAGCGAACTTCACTTGCGGTATGAATTTTGAAAAAGAACAGAAATTCCGGTTTGATCGTCTGTATATTCACGGATCAAAAGGAACGATCAAATCAGATACCAAATTTAATGAGGAAGGAGACTTGAATTATACCATTTGTGTAGACGGTAAAGAGGAAGTGAAGACTGTACCGGTACTCCACAATTACCGTTTGGAAGTAGAGCAGTTAGGCAGATGTATTGCAAATGGGGAGAAACCGCATGTGTCAGAAGCATTTTCGTTGATGAATGCAAGAACGCTTGATAAAGTATTGGATGCAATCAACTATTAATGAAAACACAAAGACTGTTATGCATAAGAGAAATTACGAATGAGCAAATTTCTGTTGACAATTACTATTATTGTGATATCATTGTGATATCACCTTGAGGGAGGTAATTGATATGACAGAAAAAATCTATACGACGAAGAAGAATGGAATGCCGGCATTGCTTCTCATACTGGCGGAGCTGCTTTTCGGTGTGGCTTTGATTGTTGGTGGAGCGATAGTTCTCGGCAAAATGAAAGCGCTTGGTACAACATGTCTGATCATTGGTATCACAATTTTGGTAGTTGGATGGATTCCGTTATGCGGACTTCGCGTGTTGAAGCCGCAGGAAGCATTGGTGCTTACATTATTCGGAAATTACAAGGGAACAATCAGAGAACCGGGTTTTTACTATGTTAATCCGTTTTGTTCGGCAGTTAATCCGGCAGCAATGACCAAACTTGCACAGAGTGGCGAGACAACAACGGCAACAGCCGGATTAAAAATCTCGGCAGATTCGGCAGAGATTTCTGCGGAGACCGGGAACAAGAAGATTTCTCTGAAGGCTATGACCTTGAACAATGGTAGACAGAAAATCAATGATTGTCTTGGAAATCCGGTCGAGATTGGAATTGCTGTTATCTGGAGAGTGACCGATACGGCAAAAGCGGTATTTAATGTAGACAATTACAAGGAGTATTTGTCATTGCAGTGTGATTCGGCACTTCGAAACATCGTAAGAATCTATCCCTATGATGTTGCAAATGATATAGATACAACCGGCGATGGATTGGCAGACGAGGGAAGTCTCCGGGGTTCCGCTGAGGTTGTGGCAGAGCGAATCAAAAACGAGATTCAGGGAAAAGTTGAAGATGCAGGACTTGAGATTATCGAGGCACGCATCACATATCTTGCATATGCACCGGAGATTGCATCAGTCATGCTTCAGCGTCAGCAGGCAACTGCGATTGTTGATGCCAGAAAGATGATTGTTGATGGAGCGGTTGGTATGGTAGAGATGGCCTTAGAGCGTTTGAATGAGACTGAAATGGTACATCTTGACGAAGAGCGCAAGGCAGCAATGGTGTCTAACCTTCTCGTGGTATTATGCGGCAACCACGATGCGCAGCCGATTGTGAATGCAGGAAGTTTATATTAATGGCTGAAAAAAAACAGGTTCCACTCCGATTATCTGAAAAGCTGTATGCCGACATTGCCGCTTGGGCAGAGGACGATTTCCGGTCAGTGAACGGCCAGATTGAGTATCTGCTGACAGAATGCGTCAGACAGCGAAAAAAGGATGGAAAATATGTTGGCGAAATGATTGATGTTCCACCTCAATTTGATCTTCACTGAGCATAAAAAGAGTGAATGACAGACAGGGCAATCCGGCGATAGAAAAAAGTCGATGAACTGTGAAAAAAGTTGTTGACAAAACCTGATACAGACGATATAATAAATTTCGTTGTGAAGGGCTATCGCCAAATGGTAAGGCAACGGACTCTGACTCCGTCATTTCAAGGTTCGAATCCTTGTAGCCCTGTTGAGGCATCCGAGTGATCGGGTGCCTTTTTTGTGCAGGCTCTCAGCGGTTCCATTCATGAAGTAAAGCTTTTTCATCATCAGAGGCAATAATATTGTTATCCTCGGATAGCATCTGGGAGAGTGTCAAGCCGAATGCTTGTGCAATTTTATCGATAGAAGCAAAAGAAGTGTACAATTTGTGGAGATGGGGATATAATATCAGTAATCAGAGACGAAACTGAGCAGATGTTCAGAGAGGGGCTGTCTCCGGAAGTTATCCCTTATGATGAATTTGTAAAGTAATGATGAAGTACGATTGAGGCTGCAGGCAAATAAGGAGGGTTGTTGGCTTGGAGATAAATGCTAATAGAATTGTTACGTTCACTATGGGCGGGATGATCTTTGAGTACGATGAAGAGAAAAACAGAAAGAATATAGAAAAACATGGTATTTCATTTAAAACCGCAGCACGTATATTCTTCGATTATGATAGAATTGAATTCTTTGATGAAGAAAATAGTGAA
>JAQXMB010000040.1 GCA_029012425.1 bacterium
AGACGAATCCTTCCGGTTTTTGATAAGCATCATACAAATGCGACTGCACATGATACTTAAACTGTACCTCGAGTAACTGTTCATCGACGATTTCACTGATAAACACGCAGTAGACCTCTCCATACAGCTCATGCTTCATCAGACGGCCATAATCCTGTATCTTGCGCACACTGCCATCCTTACAGACAATCCGGTATATCACAGCGTCAAGCGAAGGAAGCTCGCTTTGCCGACTGCCGTCCATCTGTTCTGCAATCTGTTTGCTTATTGATTGGTAATCCTCCGGATGAACCATGCCGGAAAAATATCCACCCGTCAGCTCTCTAAATTCTTCCATTGTGGAACAGCCATACAACCGCAATGCCTCATCATTTACAAAAAGAATCTTCTCATCCGTTGGATCTGCCCGGTAAATAACGAATCCACCGGGGATGCCTTGTAATAATTCTTCAATCGTAAATGCCGGTCTCTTCTGGTACTCACTGTTCATTTTTTCCCGCGTCATAAGCTCCAGCCGTTTCATCGGGTCCACATTTTCGATATGAAAGCTTCCCATAACATCACCGGATTCATTGTTGCGATATGAGATCAGGCTGACCCGGATCCATGTCTGTTTTCCATTCAGCAGTCTTTGGTATTCAAAGTTGGCCGTCGTATCATTGTTCATAAATGCATCGATGATACGCGCACGATTTAAGAATTGCAGAAAATCTGCGCGATATTCCGGAGTCACAAATTCATCTGCCAAAATCTGTATCTGTTCAGAAAACGGCTTGCGCGGAATTCCGGTATCCGTCTCCCACGCAATGATATCTTTATTTCGCACAAGCTTATCTTTTGTCAGATTTACAACAAGGTCATAAGCATTTCGCTCCTCGAAAATCGGCAGATGCTCCTGTCCGGTTTCCGATGCGGGATCCAACTCATTATCACCATAAGCTTTCATCAGATCGCGCACATACAGACGCACCACCGGATTTTCCGGTGTGAACTCAATACTCGGTGCCACTTCCAACAGCACCCAGGTAAACACACCATTTCTCTTTTGACGATAACGCAACCGTAATGTGGATGGATTTTTGATTAATTTCCGATAGATTGTTTCCGGGTCAATAAATGCCGCCAGACGCTGTGCATCATCTGTGTGTACATGACCACCGGCAATTATCCCATGCGTCCACGCGATCAGATCAACCACCTCTGCACCTTCGTGGAGCATTTCACCGCCAAGGTCCTGAATCAATTCAAAACGGCCACTTTTCAGATTTATCTTGACAATTGTGCGGAAAGTCTGGCGGATAATCTCCAATGCATCCTCATTGGTCGCAGCCGCAGAATCAGCTTCTTTCCATATAAATAACGCATTCGGATTATCTTCGGAATAATCCGGCAGCTTCATTGCTTCAAAGATGATCCACTGATAGCTGTTATCTGCCTGTTTGTAGCGGACTGCACAACGGTTTCTGTTTTTGCCTCTCTGGATATCCTTTAAAATATTCTCGCGGTCTGACGCTTTTCGATAGCGTTTGATATCATCCGGGTGAATTCTTCCGTGCGAAATATATCGTGTAATATATTCTTCAATCGTATTTGCGCGGCGTTCATAGATGTAATCAGCTTCCTGAATCGCACGAATAAAACGATACTCGCCGCTTTTTAGATTAACCTCAGCAACCTTCCAGAAGTATTCCAGAATTTCCTGCAGATAGGATTTATCCTGCTTACGATTCACATAACCAACGCTTCCGATACTTGCCAGCTTGCTCTCATCCTCTGTCAGCCGCTCAAAAGCAGAAATCGGCATTGGCTTGTAGAAATAATACCCCTGTGCATAGGAACAGCCAACCATATCAAGAATCTCGCACTGCTGATCCGTCTCGATACCTTCCGCGATAACCGGCAAATCCAGCTGTCTGGCCATGCTCATGATACCGTTAATAATATTGATTCCGCGGTCGACATTTCCATCATCCATCTGGAAGAATTTCATGTCGAGCTTAATGATATCAATATCAATATCCTTGAGCATGTTCAGTGCAGAATAACCACTTCCGAAATCGTCGAGCAAAATGCGAAATCCTGCTTCGCGAAGCTTCTGTTCCACCTCGTGAATAATCTCTTCGTTATCCGCATAGGCACTCTCTGTAATCTCTATCTCAATACTGCTCACCGGAATCTGATATTTTTGCAACAGATCAACAAAAAACTGCGCCACATCCATT
Organism: bacterium; assembly: GCA_029012425.1. GTDB lineage: Bacteria > Bacillota > Clostridia > Lachnospirales > Lachnospiraceae > W0P33-017. The sequence continues at coordinate 2,223 of JAQXMB010000040.1, forward strand.
GAAAAAATATCCACGCGCGACACATTTACCGACACGGGAACGAAGCGGCGCCCTTCCTGCTGCCAACGCCGGATCATAGCAAACACAGACTCCCAGACATAGCGGTCAAGCTTTGCGATATAGCCGTTTTTCTCAAGCGTGGGAATAAACTTTCCGGGAGAAATAATACCCTCTGTCGGGTGATTCCAACGCACAAGCGCTTCCGCACCGACAATTTTACCGGTCTGCATCTGACACTTCGGTTGCAGATATACGACAAATTCTTTATTCTTTAGCGCTTGCTTAATCTTTGGCATCAGTTCAATTTCCGCTTCCAGCTCACGAACCATCGCCTCATCGAACCATACGATATCTGACTCTGCATTATCGACCACGCGCGAGGTAGCAGTCAGACAGCAGTCATAACACTCATCAAAGGAAATGGTCGGATCCGAGTAACAGTATCCGCCAAACATCGGTCGAAATCCCGATACCTCCTCGAACTTGCTGACAATATCGATCACACCTCTGCGAATGTGGGCAACCGCTTCCTCGTTATACGCCATGCTGACACAAAAATTATCGCCACCAAAATATCCGGAGAAGCACCCAAAAATAGAATCCGTCTCCTTTAAGAAGCGTCCGATTGCAGCAAGCATTCGGTCTCCCGTCTCACGGCCAAACCATTTATTAATAAAATGAAAATGCTCGATATCAATCGCAAGCATACAGTAGGTTGTATTCGGCTGCGGAACAAGTGTTCCAAGACGACGAAACAGGCCTTCCCTTCCGGGCAAGCCTGTAAGCATGTCACAACACCCCTCATAATCCACACATTTTTCATCGGAAAAGCGCGATTTTTCCTCTTCTTTCTGCTCGCCGCTTACAATCACAAACTGCTCCTGTCCATGCTCTCCCGGAACAGCAAACGCATATGTCATCATCCGCTTTCCTGTTTGTATATCAAAGCGGGAAACCGGTGCGCCATTGTTTGCTTTCATCGGGCAATTATGACAGGGCACATCCCTGCCATTGACGCACTCATAGCAGTATGCGCCCACCTCCATGGCAGGGTATGTCTTCTTTGCCTCTTTACTGTAATGTATGATCTGATACTCGCGATCAACAATATAATATTTCTTCTCCAAGCCTTTAAGAAAAGTCATCTTATCCCCCAAAAAAACTACAGACAACTAGATTTCACCATGTAATGTCTGTAATGACTTAATTTCTCCTGATGCATGACTCTTAAGATATGCAATTCCTTCTGCCGCTGCCTTCGCTGCCGCAATCGTTGTCATATACGGAGTCTTTGTCTTAACAGCTGCCTTACGAAGATAGCTGTCATCATGTATACTGTCTTTTCCAACCGGCGAATTGACAATCACATCAATCTCGCCATTGGTAATCATATCCAGAATGTTCGGGCGTCCCTCATGAAGCTTCTTCACCTTCTTGGCCGGAATGCCGGCCTCAGTAATCAGATCACAGGTATTTCCGGTTGCAACAATCTCAAATCCACACTTATGGAAGATCTCTGCCACATCGACAACCTCTGCCTTATCCTTGCGATTGACGGAAATAAGCACGGTTCCCTCCATCGGAAGCTTCGACTGAACACCCTCTTGCGCTTTCAGGAACGCCTCACCATAAGAAGGTGATAAACCAAGCACCTCTCCGGTAGAGCGCATCTCCGGTCCGAGTACCGGGTCTACCTCCTGGAACATATTAAACGGGAACGCAGCTTCTTTTACCCCGTAATAAGGGATGCTCTGCTCCTTAAGTTCAGGCACCGGTGAAGGTCTTCCGGTCAGTTCACAGGTGATGATGTCTGTAGCGATCGGAACCATACGGACATTGCATACCTTTGATACAAGCGGAACGGTACGGGATGCGCGAGGATTTGCCTCAAGCACATATACCTTGCCATTCTCGATTGCATACTGCATGTTCATCAGTCCTTTTACATGCATCTCCTCAGCAATCTTTCTTGTATACTCCTTGATGGTCGAAAGATTTTCCTCCGAGATATGTACCGAAGGAATCATACATGCAGAATCTCCGGAATGAACACCGGCAAGCTCAATATGCTCCATAACTGCGGGCACAAATGCATGCGTTCCGTCACTGATTGCGTCTGCCTCACACTCAAGTGCGTGATTTAAGAAGCGGTCAATCAGAATCGGACGATCCGGTGTGACACCAACTGCTGCTGCCATGTAGTCAGACATGCTTGCATCATCGTACACAACCTCCATACCGCGTCCGCCAAGGACATAGGAGGGACGAACCATAACCGGATATCCAATCTCATTTGCAATCTTTACTGCCTCGTCAACGGTCGTAGCCATTCCCGCCTCAGGCATGGGAATCTCCAATTTATCCATCATCGCGCGGAACAGGTCACGGTCCTCCGCCAAATCAATGACAGAAGGCGAGGTTCCGAGAATCTTCACACCGTTTTTCTCCAAATCTGCTGCGAGATTCAGCGGTGTCTGTCCGCCGAACTGTGCGATTACTCCGAGCGGTTTTTCCTTCTTGTAGATGCTTAATACATCCTCCAGCGTGAGCGGCTCGAAATACAGCTTATCCGAAGTATCGTAATCCGTCGATACCGTCTCCGGATTACAGTTTACAATAATGGTCTCAAATCCAAGCTTCTTCAACGCCAAAGCAGCATGTACACAACAATAGTCAAACTCGATGCCCTGTCCGATACGGTTCGGTCCGCCACCGAGGATCATAATCTTTTTGTTATCCGATACCGGATTCTTGTCGGTTGCATTGTAGGTGGAATAGTAATATGCACTATCCTGTGTTCCCGATACATGCACGCCTTCCCAGGCTTCCTCCACGCCAAGGCTGATACGCTTGTTGCGAATGTCCTCCTCCGGGATTTCGAGAAGCTGGCTGAGATACTTATCGGAGAATCCGTCCTTCTTTGCCTGAATCAAAAGCTCGTCTGCGGGAAGCGCGCCCTTGTATTTCAACAGCTCTTCTTCCTCGTTTACGAGTTCTCTCATCTGCTCGATAAAGTAATGCTTTACTTTTGTAAGCTCAAAAATCTCATCATTGGTTGCGCCCTTGCGGATTGCCTCATACATAATGAAGTGGCGCTCCGATGAGGGCGTGATTAACATCTGAAGCAGCGCTTCCTTGGATAAGGTGTCAAAGTTTTTTGCATGTCCCAATCCGTAGCGACCGGTCTCAAGGCTTCGGATTGCCTTCTGGAAGGCTTCCTTGTAAGTCTTTCCGATACTCATAACCTCGCCGACTGCACGCATCTGTGTTCCGAGCTTATCCTCAACACCCTTAAACTTCTCAAATGCCCAACGGGCAAACTTAATTACGACATAATCTCCGTCCGGAACATACTTATCAAGTGTTCCGTATTTTCCACAGGGAATTTCCTTCAGGGTCAATCCGGATGCAAGCATCGCAGAGACAAGTGCAATCGGGAATCCGGTTGCCTTTGATGCAAGCGCTGAGGAGCGAGAGGTTCTCGGATTGATCTCGATAACGATAATACGATCACTCACCGGATCGTGTGCGAACTGAACATTGGTTCCACCGATCACCTGTACCTTGTCAACAATCTTGTATGCCTGCTCCTGAAGTCTGTCCTGACACTCCTTTGAAATTGTGAGCATCGGAGCTGAGCAGAAGGAATCTCCGGTATGAACGCCAAGCGGATCAATATTCTCAATAAAGCAGACGGTAATCATATTACCCTCGCGGTCACGGACAACCTCAAGCTCGAGCTCTTCCCATCCGAGAATCGATTCCTCTACCAGAACCTGACCAACCAGACTTGCCTGAAGTCCTCGTGCACACACCGTCTTTAACTCTTCTTTATTATACACGAGACCGCCGCCGGCTCCACCCATGGTATATGCAGGGCGAAGTACAACCGGATATCCAAGCTTATCGGCAATTGCAAGTGCCTCATCTACCGTGTAGGCAACCTCGCTGCGCGCCATCTCAATACCGAGCGAATCCATGGTTTTCTTGAACTCAATACGGTCCTCTCCACGCTCGATCGCATCAACCTGAACACCGATTACCTTTACATTATATTTATCTAACACACCTGCCTGATATAACTCAGAGCAAAGATTGAGTCCTGACTGACCTCCAAGGTTCGGAAGCAATGCGTCCGGACGCTCCTTGGCAATAATCTGCTCTAAGCGTTCAACATTTAAAGGCTCAATATAAGTGACATCTGCGGTCTCCGGATCTGTCATAATTGTTGCCGGATTGGAATTTACGAGTACAATCTCATAACCCAACTTACGCAGTGCCTTACAAGCCTGTGTACCGGAATAATCAAACTCGCAGGCCTGACCGATAATAATGGGGCCTGAACCGATGATTAGTACTTTGTGAATGTCTGTTCTCTTTGGCATAGTGTCCTCCCTATTCTCTTTTCATTTTACCTAAAGAATATTATATAGAAAAAATCCCATCTAACAAGGTTTTTTTTCTGAAACAGCCTTTTTTCTTTGTCAAATGAACCTGTCAGATTCCATGGCGCGCAGCTTTGCATTCAGTTTCGTGTAAATCCGCTGTTTAAACCACTCCTCCGTGGAACTTGCGACCGCCTCCTCAAGCGGAAACCATTTCACTGCGCTGTTCTCATCTTCCTTTATCTGAAGCACCTCATCCTCATCTGCTGTCAGAAGATAGGTCACATTCAGATGCAGATGCGAAGAGACATACTGTCCCCTCTTTTCATGCCCGTCCACAGTGAGTATCTCCACCGAAAAAATATCCTCACTCACCGGAACAACCTCGCATAGTCCACTCTCTTCTCTTGCTTCCCGAAGCGCTACAGACAGCAAATCTTCCTCTCCATCCGCATGGCCTCCCAGCCATGACCACGAATTGTAGATGTTGTGATACGCCATCAACGCCTTGGTTCTGTCGCTGTTTACAATCCATGCAGAAGCGGTCATATGCGCCGTCTCGTTCTCGCGGCTAAAAATATGATCGTTCTCCTGCAAATGCTTTATGATCAGTTTGCAGTCGCGCGCCTCCTGCTCGTTGTATGGCCGGAACTGCTCTAATTCTCGAATCAGATCCTCTCTCATCTTTTCTCTCCTTCGAAAACAGGCATTATAAATGCTTCGATAAAGTATCTTCTCACCATTTACAATGCCTGTCGTATGTACTCTTTCACAGTTCTAAGAAAAACTATTCACACAGATTAGCCCCATGTATATGCATATTCATTCCATTCGCCAACTGTGCCGAAATCCAGATATCCCTCGCAGAACGAACTGTTTGGAATCTTTACCCATCCGGTCTTTCCGTCTGAAGTCTTAATATAAATATGGGTGATTCCTGCACTTTTTTTATTTTTCAGCTTCACCTTATAGACATAATACCGTGTGCCTTTTTTCATCGTAAAGGCGGTTGTTTTATCGCCGATATTTTTTGTAACCTTCACCGCTTTGGTTGTGCGGTATTTCTGTTTTCTCCACAATTTTGTTGTATTGAGAACAGTCTTATCGGTAGGTTTGAGTGCTCCGTTGGCATCGATTTTGTAAACCTGTGTCGCATAGCCTTGCATTGCATACTGATTGTAGAACTCAATCTCCACATTCACTTTTCCGTTTCCGGGATGCTTTTCAGAAAGATCAAGTCTGCCTGCGGATGCATTCTTGCCGTCAAAAGTAAAACACTGCTCCCAGCTTCCGTCGACATAGCGTCCGCAGCTTCCGCTTACAAAACCGTCGCTCTCCGCTTGAAACTTGACATATAATTCTTTGCCCTTTTCCTTACTGTCAAGATCAATCACCGTCAAGGTTGCCCACAGAGCGTACTTGCTCTGCTCTGCGTGAATCTTCTGATCATTCACATAAATCGTTGCTTTACACGGCTCCTCTCCGGTAACCTTAAAACGAATCTTCTCCTTGGTTCCGTCACCATCCAAGTCTACCTGTACGGTTTCATTATTTCTGATAATCTGTGCCTGTGCGGTCACTCCTTTGACAAGTAAGCATGCACATATCATTCCAAGTGTTGCAATGAGTTTTTTTCCGTTCATAAATACTTCCCTCCTGTTATTTCATATTAACACCTTGCGCTTGTATTTCAGATATCGTATCCAGGCGGTAAGTGCACTGATAAACCAGACAACTCCGACCGACCACCAGATTCCCCACACACCAATCATCGGAATCATCGTGAGCGCGATCGGAACCGTAAATCTGCCGATAACCTCCACGATACCATTGAGCAGTGCAAAAAAGGCATCTCCGACTCCGTTTAACACGCCTCGGACGACATAGATGACACCGAGTACCGCATAAAACGGGCTTGAAATCTGAAGCGCCTTTGCTCCCATTGCAATCACTTCCGGGTCATTGACAAACCACGAGATAATTGTCGCTCCGAAAAACTGCATAACAGGAAGCATCATCAGTGAGAAGATCACCATCAGAAGCATGCCCTTGCGGTAACCCATCAACACCCTGTCATTCTTCTTTGCTCCAAAATTCTGACCGCTGTAGGTAGCAATCGCCGTTCCAAGTGTCGTGTACGGCTGATGAATCACCTGCTCAATACGGCTTGTCGCGGTAAACGCTGCCACTGCAATCTCGCCAAAGGTATTTACCACTCTCTGCAACGCCAGACAGGAAATCGCAATCATCGAAAACTGCAGGGAGAGCGGAACACCGATGCGGATCGTCTCCCAGATCACTTCACGGTTCGGCCGCAAATCCTCTTTTTGAAACTTAAAATAAGAATTCTTGCGAATCGCATACGCGATACATAAAACTCCTGACACAAACTGCGAAATCAGTGTTGCCACACCGGCACCAAATACACTCATATGTAAATATTTTACAAATATCACATCCAAAACCGTATTCAGTACACACGCGAAGATCAAAAAATACAGCGGCGTCTTCGAATCGCCCAGCGCGCGAAGCATCGAGGCAATATAATTGTACAGTGCGACAAAAATAAGTCCCACACACATGACCCGGATGTAAGTGAGCGCATCCGCCATGATTCCTTCCGGTGTCTCGAGCAATACGAGAATCGGATCTACCAGAAAATAAGCTGCTGCGCCGACAACCAGCGGAAATACAACCATGATATACGCCGTATTCACAATACAGCTTTTTACCAGATGCGTATCTCCACTGCCAAAGTACTGTGAGGTGACAATTCCGCCGCCGGATGCAATTCCGTTACAGAGTGCAATAAAAAGGAAGCTTATCGAGCCGGTCGCACCGATTGCAGCAAGTGCATCTGCACCGACCAGCTGTCCGACAACAATCGAATCCACGAGATTATAAAGCTGCTGAAAAACATTTCCAATCAGCATCGGCAATGCAAACACGAGAAGCAGCTTCGTTGTGTTTCCCTCTGTCATATTCAAAATATTTTCTTTATCATGCGTAGCCATCGTTCATCACTTTCCATACAAATATTTTCTCTCACATCGGATACATCTTTTTCCATTCTACGCTTGCCCATCCAAAAAATACAATCCCACTCGTCAATGATGAATATAATCATTTCCGAAAACAAGAAATCCGTCGTTTTGCTTATTTGATTTTTACGGCTGTACCTGTATTTTTATCCCATGCAGAATAATACCTCGTTCTTCCTATTTCCTCATATGTCCGAATACGAATAGATACGACCGAGCCGGATTTTAATCCGCCAATCGTTTTTGATACCTTGCTTGCATTAGCAACCGTTACCGTTTTTGCATTCTTAAAGTCCTTATCATATGCATACTGAATCTGATACCCTTTGATATTTGTTCTTTTCTTCCACGCAACCGTAAGCTTCTTTGCAGCCGCAGACTTTATGGCTGTACAGGCGGTTTTTTTCGGTTTATACGCAGCTGTATCCTTCGATGGATGCTTGTAATACTTCGCAACATCATAGGTTATCAGTTTTCCATTTTTAAAGATTGCATAATCATCGCCTCTTTCACC
>JAQXMB010000041.1 GCA_029012425.1 bacterium
CATCCCCGTGGGAGCTCTTCCTGTTTCAACGACGGACGGTTCAAAAATATTTCCCCCGGTGGAAAAACAAAAGAAAAGTGATATAATGAAAATATGACAATATTCACTTTTGATACTGAGGTTTTTTCATGAAATATATCGATTACAAAGAGCAACGCAAGCATGGAACCTTCAACTTCCCGATTGCTTACTACCATGAACAGCCGCGAAGTCCGCGCTATTACATGCCGTATCATTGGCACACAGAGTATGAAATAATACAAATTATTTCCGGAAGCTTTCATCTGACAATCAATAACGAGACGCAAATATACCATGCCGGCGATATCCTTTTTATCACCGATGGATATCTGCACGGCGGAACACCGGAAAATTGTGTATATGAATGCATCGTTTTTGATCTTCAGGTTCTGATGAAGGACAACCATGCCTGTTCCAAAATGATTCAGGACATCACTTCGCACAAAATATTAATTCATACGCTGCTCTCTGAGCACGATCCTGAGATATCAATGATTGCAGCCAATCTCTTTTCTGCACTCAGCAGTAGAAAAATTGGATATGAATTCAAGACACAGGGGTATTTGTATCAGCTGCTCGGCGAAATATTGGAACATCATTTATATGAGCAAAACACTTTTGATGCAATGGTAAGTGAACGGTTGAATTCCATTAAAAATGTACTAAGCTACATATCCGATAACTATTCGAAGAATATCAAGTTAGAACAGCTGGCTAAGATTGCCGGTATGAACGAAAAGTATTTCTGTCGCTATTTTCGCAGTATGACCGAGCGCACACCTATCGATTATCTGAATTATTACCGAATTGAATGCGCCTGCGAAATGCTCTCTACAAAATCGATCTCGATTAAGGAAGCAGCTCTCTCGTGCGGATTTAATGATGAGAGCTATTTCATAAAGACCTTCCATAAGTACAAGGGTATCACCCCGAAACAATTTATGACCAGTGAATTTTAAAAAGCCTTTGGGGAATTAATCCTCAAAGGCTTTCTTAATGCTGTCGTAATGTAAAAAGATTCCCTGTTTTGCAAACGCTTCGATTTGATCAAGTGTTGCAAGCATATACCCATCGGTTTCATTTTGCTGTAATTTTAAATCATCCTCAGAAAATTCTCCTGTAAAACGATAAATATCTACAAAATAATTATCACCCTCCTCCGGGTTATCTCTACGATAGGAAAACAGATATCCGCCATCCCATCCGGTCACATCAAGTCCGGTCTCTTCTAAAATCTCCCGGCGTACCGCATCTGCTGAATCTTCGCCTGCCATAACACCGCCTCCGGAAACCTCCCACCATCCGGGTGCCCACTGCTTGGTCATCACGCGTTTGGTGATCAGAAATCTTCCATCCTTATGTCGAACGACACCCTGCACCGTCAGATGATAATCTCCCGGTTGCATATTCCAGTCATTGCGCTTCATTGTGCGACCGGTTCTTTTTTTGTTACTATCATAAATATCCCAGTATTCCATGATTCCTCTCCTACAACCACTTCATTAATACATATTTTAATTTGTCGAGCTCTAAAGGCTTTGCAAGATACTCATTCATACCGGCCTCCTTTACAGCCTTAACTTCAGATGCAAGCGTACATGCTGTCATCGCAACAATCGGCATCGTCTTAACATCCTCTCGTTCCATGCCGCGAATAATACGAGTTGCAATATATCCATCCATAACCGGCATCTGAATATCCATCAGGATCATGTCATAATAGTGCTCCGGTGACTGCGATACACACGATACCGCCTGTTGTCCGTCGCACGCCTGCTCCACATGAATTCCTACCAGACCAAGCACCTCTGTTGCAATCTCACGACCAAGTTCATTGTCCTCAACCAGCAAAATTCGTTTCTCACTGTAGTACTCGGCCCTAAAGTCGCTAAGCTGCAACATCGACTGTTCTACCAGATCACTACTTACGGCTGTATCCTCGTTGATCTCAGAAAGATTTCCTTCGCTGATTGCCACCGACTGATTCAACAGAGCAATCAGGTGCTTACACGATACATCAATTTTTCCAAGCGCATCTGTAACACGCTCTATATCGTCGATATAGGCTTCTGCAATTGTTGTCATTCCAACAATTCCGTTTAACGGTGTCCGAATGCTGTGCGTCATCTGCGAAATAAACTTCTCCTTTGCATTGACTGCCTGCTCTTCCTTATCCTTGGCTTCCTTCAGACGAATTGCCAACTGTTCCTTCTGGAAGGTCAAGTCGCGAAGCTTCATCTGAATCCGGTTCATGCTCTCGGAAATCTGCTGAAACTCAATCGTTGCATCCGTCTCAAATTTCACCTCAAAGTCACCTTCTGCAACTTTTGCAATATCCTCGCTGATTGCACGAACTGTGCGGACAATATTGCGGTCCAGATAGCGGACAATCACTGCCAGTGCAAATGCAAAAATAATGAGCGCAAAAAACATCAGCAGCATATTATTGATATTCACATCATTGAACATCCTTGTGCCGCCTATCATCCGACCGAGAATCATCCCATCACGCATCTCAAAGTAACAAAACTTCCGTCCCGTATCCATCTGAATCCAAAAGCCATTCTTATCCTCAAGATAATCCTTTGGCTCAATGTGCAGCGATGTTAAGGTTTTTCCGACAAACTTGCTTTGATTTGCGGCAAAAATCGTCTTGCCGTTCGGCTCAGCTGCAAGTACAGTAACACTCTCATCCGAACCAAGCAGCCCCAGTAAATTGTTCAAATCCTGTGCTTTTGTCTCTTCCGGCATCCATTCCGGGCGGTTCTTCTTGAAGGCATCTATCTGATCGAACACCCGCTTACTGTTTTCCACCGCTGTAGTGGTAACGGTAATGGCCTGAAATGTATAATTGAGTCCTAGAAATAACACCAATGCAACAGCAACAGCGATCACCGGGCGTCTTTGAACGATTCTTTTCATATGTAGCTTCCTTTCGTGGAAATCCGATAAAAAGATTATATCATAGCGCGATAAGTCTGACAAGAATTCGCCCTTTAGTCAAATGCCTTTCGGATTCGCTCCATTCTTGCATACACCTGCTCGTAAAAATCCTTTTTCACATCATAGGAGACCAGAAAAAATGTCTGCAACAGATACATATTCAACTGTTTTTTCTGCTCCTCATCCTCCGACTGCGCAAGCACCTCAACCATTTCCCATCGGAAATCATGCCATCTTACCAAATATTCATGGTATGCCCATGCCGGCTCCACGCCGATAAGTTTTTTGACTTTGCTTTTTGTTCGCTCCCTGTTCGGACACGCCTCATCTAATAGAAAGTAGCTCAGCACTCCGTCCTCATAATTTCTGCCTAACGGAAACAGTCTGCAGATTCCGGGACGATAGTCGTGCACGCTGCAGCGTCCGTTCTCGTCTAACAATGCACACTGCCCGTTTTTGTTCATCTGCATACACGGTAAAATCATGCCCTCCCAGACAGTGAGTCCGACAATCTCCTCATTGATCAGCTGCTCGAATGCTTTTCCACCATATTTCTCAAACTGGTATGCATCATAAGGGTCCAATCGGATGGAGTCCCCCATTCCCTCACAACAGCTGTAGCAGCCGTGGCAATCATGGCAGTCAGCCTTAACGAGATCCCCAAGATCATAAAAACGATGAGTCATTGATATTCGCTCCTTTTCTCCTATCAATGACTCAATCATATCCTTTTCCTGCGAATCCCGCAAGCAAAAGCGGTTATATTTATCTTCTTGTATAAGGGACCAGATAATCATCCAGCTTTACCTGTAATACTTTGTTGATCAGGTTGGTTGCAATCATAATCGTTGCAAACGCTGTAATCGCTACAATCTGTTCCTCATTCCAGATTTTTTTCATCTCATCAAACAACTCTGCCGGTACATGATTGGCATCTTTTACAATTGCCTTTCCATACTGGATGAGTAATCGCTCCTCGTCGGTAAAATCAAAGGTATCAAAATCAATATCCAGATCCTTTAAGATTTTCTGAAAGAAGGTGCTGCACAGCAGGCAGTCATTCTCTGTCGAAATTGCATAGCAGAAAAAGTTGACCGCACGCTCTCCCAGGAAAGCTTCAATCGTCTCCTCTAAGGGAAACCACTCCATCAGTGCGTGGTATGCCGGAAGTGAGTGAAGCAGGGTCAGCTTCATGTTTGTAATTCTTCCGTGTGCCTTCTCTTGATATTCAATCTCTTTTTTTACCTCTTCGGATGCATTCTCGTATGTTACCTGTGAAATATATGCCATAATTAACTTCCTTTCCGGGATATCTCCCTGTGCTTGTTTGTGTATTAGATGGAATAGCTAAACTGTGCAAGATAATTTGCCAAAAATTGTTGAACTCTTTCGTTTTTTGAATTTGTAAAGAATTCTTTTGCCGGGCTTACTTCAACGATTTTTCCGCCGTCCATAAATGCGATTTCATCGGCTACATCCCGGGCAAAATCCATCTCATGTGTTACGATAATCATTGTCACCTGTTCCTTTGCAACCTTCTTTATGACAGCCAGCACTTCCTGTACAAGCTCCGGATCGAGTGCCGAGGTTGGTTCATCAAACAAAATGACCTTCGGCTTTAATGCCAATGCCCTCGCTATTGCAACTCTCTGCTTTTGTCCACCGGAAAGTGCTGTCGGATAATAATCCTTTCGTTCAAGAAGCCCAACCTTTTGAAGATATTCCTCTCCGATTGCATCTGCTTCTTTCTTTGGAATTTTCTGTACCACACGAAGTGCCTCTGTCACATTTTCAAGTGCCGTCTTATTCTCGAACAGATTAAAATTCTGAAACACCATCGTTGCCCGTTTTCTCGCTTCACTTCGAACGGTCCGGTTGATATTCTTTGCGTCAAACGAGAAGTCATCAATGGTAATTGTTCCTTCATCCGGTGTCTCCAACAAATTTAACGATCGAAGCAGTGTTGATTTTCCGGATCCGCTGGAACCGATAATCGCCAATGTTTCCCCTGTATTTACCGTCAGATGAATTCCTTTTAGCACTTCGTTTTTCTGATAGGTTTTATGAAGGTTTTTTATCTCAATCATGAAACCACTCCTTTCTCATTCCTCCGCGTATGATTTTCCGCTACATGAATGAGCAGTTCAAATGCTACACAAATCATCCAGAAGATTACTGCCGCGTCGATATACGCTTCGAAAAATCTTGAGGTTCTTCCGGCAACTATTTTTGCTTCTCCCATAATATCCGGAACTGCCGCCACAAAAGCTAGCGAAGTATCCTTTAACAGCCCGATAAAAAAATTCGATATATTGGGAAGTCCCAATTTCAATGCCTGCGGAAGAATGATTCGAAGCATTGTCTGCGTCGGAGTCATTCCCACGGAATAAGCTGCCTCCATCTGTCCTTTTTCTACCGAAAGAATTGCCGAACGAATCGTCTCGGTCAGATATGCGCCTGCGTTGAGCGAAAATGCGATAAAAATAAACAGGATAGCCGGAATTCCCGACACATTCAGGTTTGTTCCCATCTTCTCATTCACTATTTTTAAAATGACCGGTATGCCGTAATAGATTAAAAAAATCTGTGCGACAAGCGGTGTTCCCCGAACGAAAGATACATACGCCACTGTTATCTGCCTGAGAACCGGAATTTTGTATATTTTTGCCATTGCCCCAATAAAACCAAGCATTGTGCCAAAGAAAAACGCAACTACAGCAATGGATAGCGATACCGGTATCCCTGAAATCACATGCGGCAGAGCGCTTATTAAATATTTTACATCAAAAATTCTTTCCATCGCTGTACTCCCTCTTTTCGCATTAAAAGCTTATTTTGTGTAATCTGCTCCAAACCACTCCTCAGACAGCTTTGAAAGCTCACCGTTTTTAATCAGGGTTTCCAAGTCTTTATCAATTCTGTCGCGAAGTTCCTTGCCGGCATCATCCTTTTTGAAAATGAAATAGGTCGGCGATGCGTCAAGTCTTTCTCCAACCGGTTCCACCTCCAGTCCCTGCAGCTTTGCTTTGCTCGCTGCCATCGACGGGTCATTGACCGTTGCATCAATTCTTCCGTTGTCAATATCCTGTAAGATGGTTGTAATATCCTCGCTGTAATACTGGATGTCTAAAATGTTTCCGTTTGCTTCATTCCACTCTTCCACAACCCGGGTAAAGCTGTCTCCGACAGTCAAACCAATCTTTTTCCCCTGCAGATCGTTCAAATCGTTAATTCCTGTTGTTCCCTTTTTCACGATAATGGATGAAACACAGGTAAAATAAGGATTCGTGGTCAGATAATACTTTTCCTCGCGCTCCGGGTTCGAGCAGATCTGGTTCGCGAGCATCTGGTAGGTATCTGCATCCAGTCCCGGGAATAAGCTCTCCCATGCAGCAGCCTGAAATTCAAAGTGAAGTCCGGGATCAATTTCTTCGATCTTACGAAGCACCTCAAGATCATATCCTGTCAGTTTTCCGTTCTCATCCTCGTAACTGTACGGGCTATAGGTTCCCATTGTTCCTACCGAAATGGTCTGCGCCCCGCCATCTGCCGCTGCTTTGCCTGAGCAACCGGCGAGACTGCCTGCCACAAGTACTGCTGCCAGTATGATTCCTACTAATTTGCTTCTCTTTCTCATGATTTTCTTCCTCCAATTTTTTCTCTCTTTTATCTTGTCAACAATCCTGCATCTAGCACGAACTGACTTCCGGTTATAAATCTCGCCTTCTTGCTTGCAAGATATTTCACTGCCTCTACAACATCCTCCGTCTCAATCCAAGGTGTTTTTAACAGATTTCCTGCGGATCTTTCTGCAATCTCAATCGGGGTGGTTCCCTCAAGCTCCGCCAGTCCATCGTTCATCGGCGTATTGACACCTGTCGGATGCAGGGTAACAACTCTGATATTGTACGGTGCAAGCTCAATCGCCTGTGCCTTTGCAAGTCCGACCAATCCGTGCTTGGATGCGGAATAATGGCTCATTCTGCCGAATCCGCGAAGTCCTGCGACGGATGAGTTATAGATAATCACACCGGAATTTTTCTTGATAAGCTCCGGGATCACATACTTGGATACAAGCCAGCCACCTTTCAGATTAATGTCAATCATTGCATCCCACTGCTTTTCCGTAAGCTCCCAGGAATGTCCGTAAGCAGCAATTCCCGCGTTGCTGAAAAGGATATCGATTCCACCGAATTCTTTGACACCTCTTTCCACAGCCTCCTTCACATCCGCTTCATTTCTGACATCACCTGCGTAGATTACAATCTTTGCTCCAATTGCTTCTACTTCATCCTTCAATGATTCGAGATCCTGATTGGAAGACCGATTGTACGCCGGATACTCAATTTTTTCTCCGAGGTCAAATGCAATGATGTTTGCCCCTTCCTGTGCCAGGGCAAGTGCAACTGCCTTTCCCTGTCCTTTTGCTGCTCCTGTGATAAATACTGTCTTATTTTCAAATTCTTTTGCCATAATTTTCTTCCTCCTCAATCTATTCTAATTATGATAAACCTGATCCAACGCCTGCCTTAAATCTGCAATCAGATCATTTACATCCTCCAGTCCAATCGACAACCGCAGCTGGTTTTGCTCAATTCCGGCAAGCTTATGAATATCCGGTGTCAGCTCGGTATGTGTCGTAGCTGCCGGATATGCTACGAGCGAGCGCACATCTCCGATATTTACATGATGTGAAAAAACTTTCAGCGCTGATACAACCTGTTTTAACTGCTCCTTACTTCCGTTCAGTCCGAACGAAAGAATTGCTCCGGCTCCCTTGGGGAAATATTTTTCTGCAAGCTCCTTGTACTTGCTGTCCTTTGCAAACGGATGTCTTACCCATGCAACTTCCGGCTGTTGTTCTAAGAATTCAACAATCTGCTTCGTGGAAGCGACCTGTTTACTGAGGCGTTCTGACAATGTCGATATTCCCTGAAGTGCTAAATATGCATCAAAGCTTCCTAAATTTGCTCCGAAAAATTCCATATAAAATGCTTTGAGTGACAATACGACCGGTGCATCCGGTGCAGCTTCGAGCGGAGTTCTCGGTTGATCCTGTAAGTCTCTGATCTTCCATGATTTTTCATGAAATTGAGGAAACCGCTCTTTGCTGTATGTAAATCCTCCTTTTTCCACTACAAGTCCGGCAATCGTATTTCCATGTCCGCTAATGCCCTTGGTTGCCGAATATACAATGATGTCTGCACCATGTTCAAACGGGCGGAACAGATACGGTGTTGCGATTGTATTATCTATCACAAGCGGAACGCCATGCTTGTGAGCCACCTGAGCGATTTTTTCAAAATCGTACACTTCAATATTCGGATTACTGATACTCTCTAAATAAATTGCTTTTGTATTGTCGTCAATCAGCTTTTCATATTCTGAAATATCATCCCGATTCTCTACGAACTTTGCCGTAATTCCATATTTCGGATAGAAATGTGTAAAGGCTTCCTGTGCTGCTCCGTAGAGAGAGGATGCCGTAACAAAATTTCCACCACCCTGTCCAAGCAAAAGTGCCACAAAGCTGATAGCTGTCATTCCGGAAGAAACGGCAACCGCTGCGGCTCCACCGTCGAGCTCCCTGATTCGCTCTTCCAAGATTGCGACTGTCGGATTACCGACTCTCGAATAAATTCCTCCGCTTGCCTCTCCTGTCCAAAGCTCTCTTGCGTGATCCACACTGTCAAGATCAAACGCTGCCGTCTGGTAGATCGGGTAATTCACGGAATTAAAATGTTCCTTCGGATTGTATCCTGCATGTATTCTTTTTGTATCAAATCCATATTCACTCATGGCTTGGTTCTCCTTTCAAAATCAGATATTTTGGTGTCAATGCAATAAAAAAGAATGCGCTTTGCGCATTCTTCGCGCCCGAGCGGTATGCGAAGCATATACCTCATCTCCGCGAGGTGCGCAGTCTCCGTTTCACTTCGGTCGGTGCAAAACCGGTGTCCACAGGACATCGTGCACCCTTGC
>JAQXMB010000042.1 GCA_029012425.1 bacterium
AGTTCTGCCACTACAGATGGATCGGTTCCAACTAAACCATCCACCACGGTAAAGGAATACTTATTTGCAGCACTCAAAGAATCAATCTTTACCGGATGTCCCTTATACACACCGATATTTCCACCCGCGCTCGAATAGACCTTGGTGCTTCCTTTCAGGTTCACTGTCGAACCTTTTCCGGCAAGAATACCGTAGCGGTTTCGGGTCGTACCGCCGGTAACTGTCACATCTGTCAGATTGACTTTTGAACCTTTTGCGGCATTGATTCCATTCCCCTTAAAGTATTTGATGGAACTATCGGTCATCGTCAACTCGGAGTATTTTTGATTGTAACTATATCTGCCCCATATATTGACCGCATCACCCTGACTGTTCTTAATGTAGGAATTTTTCATCACGACCCGTCCACCATACTCGATGTTTAAACCGGTCGTCATGCCGTCAAAGGTGACATTTTCAAACTTAATTTCCGGATTTGCAAGAATACCGGAAATATCCAGACCCGTGACTCGTGAAGCGCTTCCCGATTTTTTAATGGTAACATTCTTGATCGTGGAGTCTCCGCCGGACATGTTGATCACACCATTGGAAGTATTCACGCGCTGCACAATCGTTCCGTCATGAATGTCAAATCTTCGTCCATAGCTGATGAGGATCGCCTGACTCGGATTGTCACTGTAGATCTTATGTCCGTTCAAATTCATGTCCACATTATGTAACGCAGATGCAATATTTCGATTGGACGGGACATAGATATCTGCGCCCAGCTTAACTTTAATGTCCTTCGGTGCAAACAGACTTGCTGTAAAGGAATTCAATTCCGAAAAGCTATATACCGTCTTGTTATCCGATGTGTCCACAATTCTCTGAACCGCCTTCACCGTGTTGCTGATCGCATTGGACACCTTCTTAAAAAATCCGCCAAGAGAAAACGCATCCACCGGTGTGGTTGTCACGCTGAATACCATGACAACAGCCAGAAAGAAAGCCAGAATTCTGCTCGCGCTTTTTCTCGTTCTTCTTTTCATCATCGGATTACTCTTTTGTACTCTTTCCATACGCCATACTCCTTATATATCAAATGTTTATGTTTTTCCGATAGTACCGCCAATTATTTATTGGGATTAGTATAGCACAGCGTATCTTACAAATTTCTTACACAAAACTTCATTTTCTGCATCCTGCCGGAGCATTTCAAGGAAAAATCAAAGGAATTTCAACTGAAAAAAAAGGAGGCTGCGCTCCGGCAGCCTCTAATAATAAAATTTAAATTTAATTTTTAACTAATTTATCTCTGATTTCATACAAAGCATCGCGCAGGTTTCCTCCGCCCAACTGTACTGTGACATATACTCACCGAAAAACTCCGGTTTTCCCTTGCTTAGGTAGCTGTAATAATCACAATCAATTCGTTCCGGATCAACTGCATAGGTACCGGTTGTCTTAACCAGAATGCTCTCTGCACCCACCTCTTTGAGCGTTCTGCGCAGATCCTCCAACATCTGATACAGGTAATTTCGATTCCTTGCATCATCCATTTCGTTTTCCCACAGCTTCGCGCAGATTTCTTTTGTGGTAACTCCTGCTCCGTGTCGGTCTACCAGAAATGCCAGCACTTCTTTTGTCCTTGTTCGTCTGAAGGCTAATGGTTCCCGGTTGCAATAGGCTTCAAAGTTTCCAAAACACTTGACGGTAAGCAGCCGCTCCTTTGCCTTCTGTCCTTTGATATGGTCGATTTCTTTTTGTACCGCTTCTGCTGTGACCGGCTTCATCAGATATCCGGATGCATGAAGCTTGAATGCATCCACCGCGTACTCACTATATCCTGTACAAAAGATAATTTTACACCCCGGCTGCTGCTCAAGAAGCTTTTCTGCGAGCATGATTCCACTCATACCGCGCATACTGACATCCAAAAAAGCAATATCCACCGTATTGTTCTTCGCCCATTCAAGTGCAGCTGAACAGGTTGTAAATTCAGTTACTTCTGTGATATCAGCTGATTCCTTAATCGCACGCACCAATGCATGTAACATCGGTCGTTCATCATCTACTGCCAATGCAATCATCCTGTCACTCACCTTCCTTCGGTATCATAATCTCCGCAGTTGTCCCTTTGCCCCGAATACTGTTTATTGTCAGTGTACCACCGCACATCGCCGCCAGACGGGTTCGGATATTCTGAATACCGACATGTTTTTTGCCATCTGAATACACCGAATCGTCAAAACCAATCCCATCATCTTCCACGCGGACGAAGTAAGCCTTCTTTGTCTCATAGGTAGATACTGTCACCGTACCTCCCGATTCTAATCCCATCAATCCGTGCTTGATTGCATTTTCCACCAACGGCTGTACCGTCAAAGCCGGAATCAAAAACTCCTCTGCCCGTAAATCATAGATTACCTGCATATCCGGAAAACGAATCTGTTCGATATCCGCATAATACCGGACATGCTCCATCTCTTTTGAAATACGAATCGGTGCACTTTCACCAAGCTCAGTAAAATTTCCCCGCAGATACATCGAAAATTTCTGAACGAGATCCTGTGCCTTTTGAGGATTCTCCAGACAGAACTGTCCAATCGTCCCCAGTGTATTGTAAATGAAATGCGGTTGAATCTGACTCATCATGGTCGCTATCCGGTTTTCCGTCAGCTGACGCTCTTTCTCGGCCAGCTTTCTGTCTATTTCTGCCAGTTGTTTTTCCTGTTTACTGTAACGAAACAGGATGCTGACACCGGAAAACACAATATATATCAAAAGTGAAAGCAGCGAAAACAAAAGTCCTGAGGAGGTACCTCTGAAATAAAATGCTATGATGTCCGCCAACACTCCGATAAAGCACACAATCGGAATCCCGCTTTGAATGTATTTCTCATGCTTTTGCGGGTATTTGCGCCAATCATAAATCACATTACCTACAATAATGAGCATGCCAAGTAAAATCATCGCATGGGTCACAACCAAATTGTCTCTCACATCCATCACGCGAAACATCTGCAATGTAAACTGAAGAATACAAATCACTTCTGCCAGAACACAATAGATATCGAATACGCGACAACTCATTTTGTCAAAACGCTTTTTTACTGCCTTGATGATTGGCAGCACTCCAACCATCAGCATTGCCACTGAAAGATAGAACAAAAAAACAGGATGCTCCGGCAGGATTAACGGAGTAAATCTTGTGTCCGTCAGCCTCCACAGCCCCATCATCAGCGAAAACATGCCAAGCGACGCAAGCTCACTTCCATGTGGCCATCGAAACAGGTTACTGACAGCCATGGACAAAAATATCAAACCGACAAACACAGCAAGCATTCCCAGTATCAGCTGCGGTAAATCCTGCGCTAAGCGGTCGGAATAGATTGCAAGCTGCGAGCCAATGAGAAAATCAACCTGTCTGTTGCGAAAACTCTCATACACGGGCGTAATCTCAACACAGATTTCCGTTCCGACATCCTCCGGATAAAGTGGTATCATCACCCAGTTGCCTCCAACCGTTTTGCTGAGTCGGTGCTCACCGGTCGGATTCAGACTGTACGCCTGTTGATCGCCCAGCCAGACCTTCACATACTGATGAACGGTGTAAAATGCAAGATATGTATCATTTTCCAGCGTCTGGTCGAGTCGGAAGGTATATTGCTTTCGGATTCCAATCGGCGCCGTCTCATCCGCAATTTCCGCACAGTCTGTATGTTCCACGGTCGAATATCCGTGCGCTTCTCTCTTCTGTATCAAGTCTATATCGTCTGTGACATACAATATGGAAAAAAACACGATTACTACAAATCCAACGACGATTGCCAGTCCATATGACAGCTTGGACAAGCGTTCCCATCCTGTACTACTTGTTTTTTCGGTTTCTGTCATGAAAAGTCTCCTTATGGCTTGTTGGAAGGATAAGATGCAACAACACCACCGCCAAGCACTTCTTTTTCATAAAAACCTCTTTGCACTTTTTGTTCATCGTTTCAAAAAGCACAAAGAGGTTCCTTTTCTTTTTATGATCGAACTGCTCCGATTAATTCGTTGATATCCTCCACGCCCTGCTCGGCCATAAACTGTGTGATTCCGTCAACAATCTGGCGGGTGATGGTCGGGTCTGTAAAGTTTGCAGTTCCTACTGCAACAGCAGATGCTCCTGCAAGGATCAGTTCCAATGCGTCATTGGCGTTCATAACGCCGCCCATTCCGACAATCGGAATCTTGACAGCCTGTGCCACCTGATACACCATGCGCACGGCAATCGGATGAATTGCGGGGCCTGATAGTCCACCGGTCTTGTTCGCCAATGCGAATCTGCGGCTTTTTACATCAATCTTCATTC
Organism: bacterium; assembly: GCA_029012425.1. Classification (GTDB taxonomy): domain Bacteria; phylum Bacillota; class Clostridia; order Lachnospirales; family Lachnospiraceae; genus W0P33-017. Next base: position 4,334 of record JAQXMB010000042.1, read on the forward strand.
CGGTCAGTGTATTGATCAATGATACCGCATCTGCTCCGGCAGCTTCCACCGCCTGTGCCATGTAAGCGATATCGGTTACATTCGGACTGAGCTTCATAATTACCGGCTGCTTTGCCACCGCTTTTACGGCACGGGTGATATCAGCTGCTGCGTTCGGATCCTGGCCGAAAGCGATTCCGCCCTCCTTGACATTAGGGCAGGAAATATTAATCTCCAGCAAATCAACTGCCTGATCTGCCAATCGCTCCACAACCTCCACATAGTCTTCCTTGCTCTTGCCACACACATTGACAATCACGCGGGTATCGTATTTTGCAAGAAACGGCAGATCACGCTCGACAAACACATCGATTCCGGGATTCTGTAATCCGATTGCATTGAGCATTCCACCGTATACTTCCGCAACACGGGGCGTCGGATTTCCTTCCCACGGAATGTTTGCAACACCTTTGGTCACAACTCCACCGAGCAGATTTAAGTCAACAAATTCTGAGTATTCTGCACCCGAGCCAAAGGTTCCGGAGGCTGTCACAATCGGATTTTTCAGCGTGATTCCTGCAAGATCTACCTTCGTATTCATCAGATATCCACCTCCTTGGCGCTAAATACCGGACCTTCCGTACAGATTCTCTTATTATGCACATGGGTGTGTGAGTCTTTTTTCACACTCCTGCATACGCATCCGAGACATGCACCGATTCCGCAAGCCATGCGCTCTTCCAACGAAATCCAGCACTCAATATTCTTTTCCTCGGCATACTGCTTCACTGCACGTAGCATCGGCATCGGACCACACGCGTAAATCACCTCTGCGTCCAATCCATTGGCTGCAACAGCATTCAGTACATTTCCGGTCGTTCCGATACTTCCGTCTTCTGTCGCAACATACACCTTACCGCATTTATCAAACTCTTCCTTTAAAAACAGTTCACTCCGGTAACCCAGCACAATACTCTTATCGCCCGTAAGCTCTTTTGCGAGCTGAAGAACCGGAGCAATGCCGATTCCGCCTCCCATGATGATTGCCTTTTTGCTTTTCTTGGGGAATCCGTTTCCAAGCGGTCCTAACATGCGAAGCGCTTTTCCTGTATGTAATTTTGCCAGCTCCTTTGTTCCGTCTCCTGCGATACGATACACCAGACGGATCGCCTGATCCGCACGGTCGATTTCGCAGATACTGATTGGTCTCGGAAGCAGCCGGCTTCCATCCTCGCAATACACTGCAACAAACTGTCCGGGCTGTGCGAGCTCAGCAATCTGATCGGTATGTAACCACATGCTGTATATATCGGTTGCAATCTCTTCCTGACGGATGATGACTGCTTCCTCCTGTCGTTTGATACCCATATCTTTTTTCTCCTGTTGCTTCGTTATTTTGCTGCCTGTAATGCACCGTCGATATCAGCGATCATATCCACAACCGCCTGACGAGATGCATCCGCATAGTTTAATGCTCCAAACGATGCATACTGCTCCTGCTTATAAGCTGCGATAATTCCTCTTGATGAATTTACAATTGCTCCCAGTCCGTCATCATTGAAGAAATGAACAAGGTCAGCGCCTTTTCCACCCTGTGCACCGTATCCGGGAACAAGGATAAATGACTTGGGCATCAGCTTACGAAGAATCTCTCCCTGCTTGGGGTAGGTTGCTCCGACAACGGCTCCGATATAGCTGTAGGAATCTCCCATACAGTCAGCGCCCCACTGTGCAACCTTCTCACCGACATACTCATACAACGGTCTGCCATCGATGAGTCGATCCTGAAATTCGCCACTGGAAGGATTCGAAGTCTTTACAAGAATGAATAATCCCTTCTTTTCTTCCTTGCACACATCAACAAACGGCTTGATTCCATCCGTTCCCAGATATGGATTGACCGTTGCAAAATCCTCGTTGAAGGTTGAAAAAGCCTTGCTTCCTATCTGAACCTTTCCAAGATGTCCGGTTGCATAGGCTGCGGATGTCGAGCCGATATCACCGCGCTTTACATCACCGATTACCACCAGCCCTTTTTCATGGCAATAGTCTACGGTTTTCTGGAAAGCCTTCAGTCCTTCGATACCGAATTGCTCATACATTGCAATCTGCGGTTTTACAGCCGGGATCAAATCATATACCGCATCGATAATTCCTTTGTTGTACTTCCAGATTGCTTCCGCAGCTCCTTCCGGTGTCTCGCCAAATTCTGCGAATGCTTTGTCCAAAATGTGCTGCGGCACATAGGAAAGCATCGGGTCAAGTCCCACAACAATCGGTGCATGCGTCTTTTGAATTTTTTCAATCAGTGTGTGAATCATTTATTCTTCCTTACCTTTCTCATATACAATTTCGCCGCCAATCACTGTCATATCCACGCAGCCGGTCACGCTTCTTCCGTGAAACGGTGTGTTTTTACTCTTTGATGCGAATGTATTTTTATCAATTATATAAGTTTTTTTCGGGTTAAAAATCACAAGATCCGCAGCCTTTCCCTCCGTGATTGTACCTGCATCGAGATTTAATACCTTTGCCGGATTGTAGCTCATCTTCTCTGCCATCTGAAGCGGCGATAATACACCCTGTAAAACAAGCTCGGTATGTGTGAGTGCGGCCGCTGTCTCCAAGCCCACAATACCAAACGGTGCCTCCAGCATGCTGCAGTTCTTATCATCATGTGTATGCGGTGCGTGATCTGTCGCAATACAGCCGATTGCACCACATTTTAATGCCTCACGGAGTGCCAGCACATCCTCCTTTGTGCGAAGTGGCGGATTCATCTTGAAATTCGTCACATCCGGTCCTTCCACGATATCATCCGAAGTCATTGTAAAATGATGCGGACACACCTCTGCGGTAATCAAATCTCCCATTTTCTGCGCCTTGATAAGCATTTCCGCTACTTCCTTTGTAGAACAATGGCACAGATGAAGTCTCGCGCCTGCCTCCTTTGCAAGCAGAAAGTCTCTTGCGGCAATCACATTCTCAACGACATTGTGAATACCGGGCAGCCCCATTCGTTTGCTGTTGGCATCCTCATTTACAACGCCTCCCTGAACGAGCGACTTTTCCTCACAGTGATCCAGAAGCGGAATGTCTAACTCTGCCAGCTTATGCATGGCATCACGACAAAGCTTCGTGCTCATAACCGACTTGCCATCCTCACTGAAGGCGATTGCTCCGTGCGCTGCCATATCCTCCATGTCAGTGAGCTTCTCTCCGTTCATTCCAACGGTAATACTTCCTGCCTGATATACATGAACCTTAGTCACGCTTTTTGCTTTATTCATCACATAGTCAAGTACATCGGAATTGTCAACAACCGGTTTGGTATTCGGCATTGCAACAATCGATGTATATCCTCCGCGGGCTGCCGCAGCGGCACCTGTCTCAACGGTTTCCTTCTGCGTCTGACCGGGATCTCTCAGATGTACATGCAAATCAATAAAACCGGGCATTACATATTTTCCCGAAGCATTAATCATTTGATCTGCAGACTTCTTTATCTTTTTGTCTATTTCCTTTATTACACCATCTTCAATGAAAAGATCTGCAATCTCATCTCTACCGGATGCCGGATCTAAAACCCGTCCACCTCTTATCAATAGTGACATTGTCTTCCTCCTTATTTGTCATCTTCACCAAAGGCTGCCAAAGGATACAATGCCTTGGGCACATATGCCTTGATAAAGATTCCGTCTTCTGTGTATTCCTCAGAAATCAGTTCCCCTGCACTTCGTATCTTTGCAAGGATTCCTGCCTGTGCATACGGAATCACCCGTTCCATCAATATCTTATCCTCCCGAAGCATCTCCGAGAGCGTTTTCTTCACCTCATCAAGTCCGCTTCCGCTCTTTGCACTGACAGAAAGCGTCTTATCTGCTTTTGCATCATGAAGATGCTGCGGTTCTGAAATCAGATCAATCTTGTTAAAAAGTGTTAAAATCGGCTTGTTTTCCACCTCTAACCGATGCAGTGTCTCATATACAATATACATCTGCTTGTCCATCTGCGGATTAGACGCATCCACCACATGAATCAGATAATCTGCATATTTTGCTTCCTCAAGTGTGGATCGGAACGCATCAATCAAATGGTGCGGAAGCTTCCGAATAAAACCAACCGTATCTGTTAACAAAAGCTTCTGACTCTTATCAAGCTCTAATAATCTTGTTGTCGGATCAAGCGTTGCAAACAGGGCGTCCATCTCAAGTACATTCGCCTGTGTCAGCGTGTTAAGCAAGGTTGACTTTCCGGCATTGGTATAGCCGACAATGGCTGCTACCGGCTGAGAATTACGCATTCGTCTGCTGCGCGTCACCTCGCGATGTCTTCGCACTTCTTCCAGCTCCCGTTTCAGCTGTGATATCCGGTTTGCTATGAGTCTTCGATCCATCTCGAGCTTCTTCTCACCGGGACCTCTCGTACCGATTCCTCCGCCAAGCCTTGACATCGAGCGGCCATATCCGGTCAGTCGCGTCATCTCATAGCGAAGCTGTGCCAGCTCCACCTGAATCTTTCCTTCACTCGTAGACGCGCGCGCAGCAAATATATCAAGGATAATCAGCGTTCGATCCATCACCTTTGTATCAAGCAGATCGGCAAGATTTCTCATCTGCGCCGGTGATAATTCATCATCGCAGACAATACCTGTCGCTTCCGTATAAGCAATCAATTCCCGGATCTCCTGAACTTTTCCGGTTCCGACATAGGTTCCCGGATGGCGTCTTTCGAGCTTCTGTATTACGGTTCCGCAGACAACGGCCCCTGCTGTCCGGACGAGTTCTGCAAGCTCTGCCAACGAGTCTTCGGCATCGTCTCCTTCGTGCTCGTTCACTCCGACAAGTATTACCTTTTCTTCAATTTTCTTATTTTCATGCATGCTAATTGCCTTCCTCTGCTTCCGGTGAAGCCTGCTCTGCCTCGGCTGCGGCTGCCGCTTCTGCCTCGGCTGCTGCCTGCTCCATCTCCTTCGCAATCTGTTCTGCAACCGCAGTTCGTGTTTTCAAAAAAAGATTTTCACGGGCTGCCTGCTCATCCTCCGGATAATCCAGCACATACTGCGCCATCTTCTCCTTGGCAGTTGTAAAATCATACATATATTCAAGGGCTGCAATCTCACCTCTGCGCAAAAGCTGCTCATTCACAGGTCTTTTCAATGCAAGTCCCTTCTGATAGTACGCCAGCGCATTTACATAATCCTGCTTTTCCATCGCCATATTGCCAAGCTCTTCTAACACCAGAGAATCGTCTGCATGCTTTGCGGCATATGCCTCATAATATTTTGCCGCCTCTTTCGCATCACCACTCTTCTCATAGGTCTTCGCCAGATAGAGTTCTGCCTTGTCCTCATAGCCTTCCTTCGCTTCCATCCCGACTGCCGAGAGAAGCTTTTCCTGTGCCTGTCTGACATCTCCGAGCAAATAGTAGATATACCCCTGATTTGCAAGGTGATAGCGCTCTTTTCCTTTGATCTCAAGCGCCCGGTTTAGATACGCTAAACCGGCATCCTTCATCCCGGCACGATTCAGGTTTTCATAAAGCTGAATATAAATCTCATAATCGGCATCCGCATTGGCGGCTGCCTGCTCATAATCCGCCAGAGCCTTTTGCTGTTCCTGCTGCTGCAAATACAGATTTCCTCTTAAGTAATATGCATTTGCCAGTTTTTTATTATAGTTCAGCAACGCATCACACACTGCGATTGCCTCTTCAAGCTGTCCATTCAAATAGAGTGCCTCTGCCTTCTGAAGACAGATATCCTCCTCAAGATTCGTAATCCGTCCTCGCGACTGATCAAGCGCAAGCTGGAAATTGGCAACTGCGGCTCCATAATCTCCCTCTTCCATCGCATTCAGGCCAATCTGACGATATGCCAGTGCATTTTCCTGTCTGTCAGAGCCACAAGCTGTCAAAAAAAGTGCGGCGCCAACCATTGCCACAAGTGCAGAAACACGCTTTTTCTTCAATATATTAAACATAATTTCTTATCTTGTCTCCCTGTATTTCACTATTCGTAACCATCATTATTAGCATACCAAAAAACAAATTGATTTTCCACACTAATTACATTAAAATGTAATTACATTTTGATTAATACATGGAGGATACCAATGAGTTACGAAATTCGCGACATTCATCTCGCCGAGTCGGGCGAGCATAAAATTGATTGGGTAAAAAAGAATTGCCCGCTCCTTCGATCTCTTGAGGAAGACTTCTCAAAGGAGCAGCCCTTTAAGGGCATTCGAATTGCGCTCTCTATTCATCTGGAGGCCAAGACAGCATATTTGTGTAAGGTATTAGCAGCCGGTGGAGCTGAGATGTATATCACCGGAAGTAATCCGCTTTCCACACAGGATGATGTAGCTGCGGCTCTTGTAAAAGCCGGACTTAATGTTTTTGCCTGGTACAATTCGACCGAGGAAGAATACAATCGTCACATCACCAAGGTTCTTGAGAACAATTGTAACATTATCATCGATGATGGCGGGGATCTGGTAAACATGCTTCATACTACCATGCGTGATCGTTTGTCATATGTCATCGGTGGATGTGAGGAGACAACAACCGGCATTATCCGTCTGATGTCTATGGCAAAAGAGGACAAGCTTGAGTTCCCGATGGTAATGGTTAACAATGCGGATTGTAAGCATCTGTTTGATAACCGTTATGGTACCGGTCAGTCTGTATGGGATGGAATTAACCGTACCACAAACCTGATTGTTGCAGGAAAAATTGCTGTAGTAGCCGGATACGGCTGGTGCGGCAAAGGTGTTGCAATGAGAGCAAAGGCTCTCGGTGCCAGAGTAATTGTTACCGAGATTGATCCCATCAAAGCTATTGAGGCAGTTATGGACGGTTTCGATGTCATGCCGATGCATGAGGCTGCAAGGGTTGGCGATTTCTTTATTACCGTTACCGGATGTGCCGGAGTGATCACCACCGAAGACATGAAGGTCATGAAAAATGGCGCAATTCTTTGTAATGCGGGTCATTTCGATGTGGAAATCGATATGGCCGGTCTTCGAAAAATGTGCTTAAACTCTTTCGAGCAGCGCAACAACATCATGGGATATACTATCTCTGAGGATGTAACCATCTATGTACTCGGAGAGGGACGCCTTGTTAATCTGGCATGTGGGGATGGACATCCCGCTGAGATCATGGATATGAGTTTTGCGATTCAGGCACTGTCTGCAAGATATCTTGTCCAGCATGCAAAAGAATTGACAGAACGACTGATTGTTGTTCCCAAAGAAGTTGACAATGAGGTTGCTGTCAGAAAGCTTAATTTCCTCGGAAAAAAGATTGATACATTAACTCCCGAGCAGGAAAAATATCTCTATTCTTCAGCAATTTAATATCAGAATATCAAAAAGAGTTTCGCCCGCAAGCGAAACTCTTTTTTATACCATTTGATTTCAAATAAGATTATGCCTGAAAACACATGCGGAAACAATCGCGTCCACTCTTTTTGGCATCCTCCAATGCATGCTCAGCCGCCTGATACAACTCATCAAAGCTCTTACCGCACGCCGGATACTTGCTCACACCACTTGAGCAGGTAATCTTCATACCGTTCAATTCATGCGAAAGCACGGTCTGCAGATGATACATACGAACCTTAAGCTCATCCAAATCCACCGGTTCATTGAAGAATACAGCATATCGGTCGCCGCTGATTCGTCCGACCGCATCACTGCTCTCATCAAAACAGGAGCTTATCTTCTGTGCAACACTGTTGAGCACCTTATCCCCGGCAGAATATCCCTTACTGTTAATCAGTGACTGGAAACGATCAATATCAATACTGATAAAATAGAACTCACTGGATTCTGAATGCTTAATGTGCTCCGTAATACGACGCTCCAATTCCACCCGATTCCACAGTCCGGTCAGGTAATCTTTGGTTGCAAGCATCTCCATCATACGCATTTTTCGAAGAATCTCTTCCTCCTCATGCTTCATGCGCTCTCCGACCGCAGACATGACGCGACTGATGCACTCATGTACCCGTTCTCGCGAATACGGTTTTTTAATATATGCATCAGCGCCCTCTGCAAGCACCTTGTTAATTGTCTCATCCGTTCCATGTGTTGAGACAATAATGGGAATATTTTCAAGCATCGGATTTTTCTTCAGCTCGCGAATCAGCTCATAGCCATCCATATCCGGCAAATGTGCTTCCATCAGGATGATATCCACCCGGCTGACATGCTTCAAATACTGAATCGCAGCCTGTCCACTGGTCGCCTCGACAATCGTATATGATTTTTTGAAAATCTCTGTCAACATTGCGCGGTTGATTGCTAACGGATCCACAAGCATCATCGTCTGATACTTGCCGTCATGCACCGCTGAATAGCGAACCATCTGATCTGCCTGGTTGTTTAACGACTTTCCGGATTCCTTAAGCAGCTCAACAAACGCTTCTTCCTTCAACGGCTTTGAGAAATAGTATCCCTGCGCAAGATTACAATCCATCCCACGAAGCATATCCAGCTGTTCTGCCGTCTCCACACCTTCGGCAATCACATACAGATTCATAAACTTCGCCAATCCGATAACAAAACTCATGATGTTTCTTGTATTATTCTTCTCGGAATAGTTCTGAACAAAACGCATATCCAGCTTCAATGTGTCAATCGGCATATCCGCCAACATGTTCAAAGACGAATAGCCACTGCCGAAATCATCCATCTCGATCATAAATCCGGCATCTTTAAGTTCTGCCACAACCTTAAGAAGCTGATCAGAATTCTCCACATACGCGCTCTCTGTAATCTCCAGATGAAGCTGCTCAGGTTTTAAATGATATTTATGTACGGTATCGAGCAGAATCTGTGTCAGATTCGGTCGATAAATATCTTTTCGCGATACATTTACGGATATCGGTACATATCGGTCATACTTATCAATCCATTCACGGATTTTTTCGCAGGTCTTATCCCAGACAAACATATCCACTTCTGTGATAAATCCATTTCGCTCAAACACCGGAATAAACTGTCCCGGAGACATAAATCCTCTCTCCGGATGCTGCCAGCGAATCAACGCCTCCGCACCGGAAAGCTGCTCGGAATAGATATCGTATTTCGGCTGGAAATACACCTCAAACTGCTTCTGGGCAAGTGCGTTCTCCATATCGTCGGTAATGTACTGCTCCATAAGAAGCTGCTCTCGCAGAGAATCATCGTAATAGGCTACTACCTGCTCATAATGTCCCTTCAGCTGATGGACGGCAAGCAGCGCACGATCACACATCGCATTGACTTCCATGGAAGTATCAATCACATGATAGATTCCCATACGAATCTGCAATTTCATATCAATCGGATATAACGCAAGTGCCTCTGACATCTCTTTTAAGATATTCTGGGCCTCTGTCGTATCAATCTGTCTCACAAACAGCAAAAACTGGTCTGCATAATAGCGCGCGCAAATGCTGTATTGAAAATCAATGAAGCCCTGAATTAATTCTGCAACAAAACGCAGAATCGAGTCTCCCGTCTGGGTTCCGTATGATTCATTGACAAGCTTAAAATGATCGATATCCAGCGCAACAATATCCATCTCAAGATCCGGATGCTCCTTCAGTGTCTCGGTTACGCGCTGTGCAAAGGCAGCCTTCGTATAAAGACCTGTAACAGAATCGCGTTCCAACGCATCAATACGAACACTGGCCTCATGCATGGAAATAAGATTTTGCAGACGAAGGCGCAGAATGCCCGCATTGTACGGTTTCGAAATAAAATCATTCGCTCCGAGATTCAATGCTTCAAGCTCCGAATTGTCTCCATCCTTCTGGCTAGCAACAAGAACCGGAATATCAGATAGCAAAGTATCTGCACGCATTTGTCGTAATACTTCATAACCGTCCATCACAGGCATGATTAAATCGAGCAGCACCGCAGACAAATCCAAGATGTGCTTTCTCATAAGCTCGATTGCTTCTTTTCCGTTCGAAGCACACACAATATCATAATCCTGCCCTAATAATTTCACGAGAATTTTTCGATTGATTTCCTGATCTTCAACGATTAGTATTTTTCTTTTCACTCTGCCCTGACTCATAGTATCAATATCAATCTCCCTGAAAATAACACCGCTGTATTAAACTCCGATATAGTCAGAATATTATCATATTTTGGTTAATTTTACAAGTATTTTACCTGTCTAACGCATTTCTGTCCGAGCATTTCTTGTAATATCTGTATACATTTCCGGTCGTCGATCCCGAAACAGTCCCCAGCTGAGTCTCGCATTTGCCAATTCATCAAAATCAAACTCCTGTAAGATGCACCCTTCGCTTGTTCGATCCATGCTCTGAAGCAGTTCCCCGGTTCCGTCCGTAATAAATGAAGAACCATAGAAGGTAAGTGCCGAGCTTTGATTTGCATTCGCTTCTGAAGGCTCAATCTGTTCGGTTCCAATCCGATTTGCTGCAACGACCGGCATCAGATTTGCTGCCGCATGCCCCTGCATCACGCGTCTCCAATGTGGCATACTGTCGCACGCAAGAATCGGTTCGCTTCCGATTGCAGTCGGATAGAACAAGATTTCCGCACCGTTTACAGCCAATGAACGAGCCGTCTCCGGAAACCACTGATCCCAGCAGATACCCACTCCGATTGTTGCATATTTTGTGGCAAATGTGACAAAACCGGTATCTCCCGGCGAAAAATAAAATTTCTCCTGGTAAAAGTGATCATCGGGTATATGTGTCTTTCGATAAACGCCAAGCAGCGTTCCATCCGTATCGATGATTGCGATGGAATTATAGAGTCTGTTTCCTTCTTTTTCGTAAAAGCTGACAGGAAGAACCACCGCCAATTCCTTTGCCACCTGTGTAAAATGCCTGATGGCACGATTCTCCTCCACGCTGTCTGCAAACGCATATGAATCATAATTGCGCTCCTGACAAAAATAATTCCGCTCAAAAAGCTCCGGCAAAAGTATGATCTGTGCTCCTTTTGATGCTGCTTCGCGCACAAGCTCATCAGCATGGGCAATACTCTGCTCCGGTTCCTTATAACAACGCATCTGAATAGCTGCAACTGTAATCTTTCTCATGATCTGTTACCTCGTTTCGGAATCTGCTGTGTAATACAATGAATATTTCCGCCGCCAGCAAGAATCTCACCCGCATCAATCGGATATACTTTCCTGTCCGGAAACAGTTCTTTCAATAAATTCACAGCATCTAAGTCTCTCGCATCACCAAACTGCGGTACAATGATGCCACCGTTTGAAATATAAAAATTCACATAGCTTGCCGCAAGTCGTTCACCAACCGTACGAACTTCCTCTCCATCCTCAAATGTATATCCGTCAACATCCTCTCCGGTAATCAATATCGGCTTATCCGGAATATACAGCTTATGCACTTTTATCTGTCTGCCACACGCATCGCGCTCTGACTCAAGTGCACGAAGTGCGGCATGTGATAATTCATACTGTGGATCATTTTCGTTATCCGTCCATGCAAGCACCACTTCTCCCGGCTTGACAAATGCACAGATATTATCGATGTGTTCATTGGTCTCATCGTTATAGATTCCACGCGGAAGCCAAATAATCTTGTCAACAGACAAGTACCGCTTTAATTCTGCCTCAATTTGTTCCTTATTCAAGGAAGGATTTCGCCCCCCGCTCAACAGACACGCTTCTGTCACCAACAGTGTTCCACTACCATCTGTATGGATTGCCCCGCCTTCCAACACAAAATGTTGTGCACAATAGCAATCAATTCCACAAATTGTGCAAAAATTGCCAGCTACAGCGTCGTCATTTTTCCAGCTCGCATAAAGTCCATCGTATTCACCGCCCCATGCATTGAATTGCCAACTGATTCCCCGTACATCGCCCGCCTCATTTTTCACAAATGTCGGGCCTACATCTCTTGCCCACGAGTCATCTGTCAACATCGGGATCAATCGAATACGATCTGACAAATACTGTTTTGCCTGCTCGAACAATTCTTCCTTCACAAGCATATAAACGGTTTCACTATCTGCAATCGCTTCCGCCACCTGCGTAAATGCTTTTCTTGCTTCTCTCGCCTCATAGCGCCAGGAACCCGGTCGCCACGGCCAGATCATCATACATCCGTCATGTGCCTCAAACTCACCCGGCATACGATATCCATCTTCGCGCGGAGTTTTGTCTGTTATCCATTCACTCATTTTGCTATTGCTCCATTTTTTGAAATCATGCAAGTCTTCCTTCAAAATCTTCGTATCCGAAGCTTCTGATTACTTTGCAGTCATTATCACGCATGACTGCAATATCCGGAAGCGGAATTCCGTTAAAGGTATTGTTTTTTACCATGGAATAAATTGCCATATCTTCAAAAACCAGTCTGTCACCGATCTGAATCTCCCGTTCAAAGGAATAATCACCTATGATATCCCCCGCCAGACAAGTATTTGCAGACAATCGATACGAATATGCCAGCGCTCCTGCCTCCCCGCTGCCACGAAGCGGCGGGCGATACGGCATCTCAAGGACATCAGGCATATGACATGCCGCCGAACCATCCAGAATCAGCGTCCTTATCCCACCGTTTTCTACAATGTCAAGTACAGTAGTCACAAAATATCCGGCATTGAGTGCAATTGCCTCACCCGGTTCAAGATAGACCTGAACCTGATATTTCTCCTGCATGTGCACAATCTTTTCTTCCAAAAGACTTACATCATAATCCTTTCGTGTGATATGATGTCCGCCGCCAAAATTCAACCATGTAATCTGTGGACTGCTAAGATACTCGCTAAACTGTTCTTCCACCGCATCCAGCGTAACTGCAAGAGCATCGGAATTTTGCTCACACAGCGTATGAAAATGAATTCCGGACAATTTTCTCATATATGGCTCATTCCATGCTTTTGCAAATACTTCTCGTGTTGCACCAAGTCTTGAACCCGGTGCACACGGATCGTAAATTGCATGCTCCTCCTGTGTGGAGCACTGCGGATTGATTCGCATTCCGACAGAAGCCTTTGTACACAAGTCTCCAAATCGTTCCAGCTGTGTGGGAGAATTAAAAATAATATGATCGCAGATCTCATTCAAAATGCTCATATCCTGCGGACGGTAAGCGGGGGAGAACACATGATTTTCCTTCCCCATTCGCTCCTGTCCAAGCCGCGCTTCAAACAGTCCACTTGCAGCAGTACCCGCTAGATATTTTGCTATCAGCGGGTACTCATAAAAGCAGGAAAAAGCTTTCTGAGCCAGAAGAATCTTCGCACCGGTGCGTTTCTGCACCGATCCGAGAATCTCTAAGTTTTCCTGCAAACGATCTTCATCTATGACATAGCAAGGTGTTGCCAGCTCATCCAGTCTCATCACTCTACCACCTTCGGATTCTCACATACAACCCACGGCAGGCCCCACTGATTCAGTGCATCCATATACGGATCGGGGTCAAACTCTTCCACATTGAATACACCGGGCTTTTTCCATGCACCGTTTACGACAAGCATCGCACCTATCATTGCAGGAACACCGGTCGTATAAGAAATTGCCTGCGAGCCGACTTCTTTGTAGCATTCCTGATGGTCGCATACATTATAAATATAGATGGTTTTCTCCACGCCGTCCTTCACACCGGTAAAGATACATCCGATATTGGTCTTTCCTACAGTACGCGGTCCAAGTGTTGCCGGATCCGGAAGCAGCGCCTTCAAAAACTGAATCGGAACAATCTCACGACCCTCAAACATAATCGGAGCAGTTCCAAGCATTCCGACATCTTCAAGACAACGCATATGATCCAGATAACTCTGTCCAAATGTCATAAAGAAACGGATACGCTTAATTCCGGGAACATTCTTTGCAAGCGACTCAATCTCCTCGTGATGGAGCAGATACATATCCTTCATTCCGACTTCCGGGAAATCGTAAGTACGCTTGATCGACATCGGTGCAACCTCTACCCAGCGTCCATCCTCCCAATACGAACCGGGAGCAGAGACTTCGCGAAGATTAATCTCCGGATTGAAATTGGTTGCAAACGCATATCCGTGATCACCGCCATTGCAATCAAGAATATCGATGGTATGAATCTCATCAAAATAATGCTTTAACGCGTATGCCGTATAAACGCTCGTCACGCCGGGATCAAATCCGCTTCCAAGCAATGCAGTAATTCCTGCCTCCTCAAATCGCTCCCTGTATGCCCACTGCCAGGAATAATCAAAGTATGCGGAAAACCCGAGCTCCTTGCAGCGCTTTTCATAAATTGCACGCCATACAGGATCTTCGGTATCCTCAGCCTCGTAATTTGCTGTATCGATATAGTCAACCTTGCATGCAAGACATGCATCCATAATTGTAAGATCCTGATAAGGGAGCGCAACATTAAGCACTGCGTCCGGCTGATAAGACTGAATCAAAGCAATCAATTCCTCAACCTTATCTGCATCAACCTGAGCAGTTTCAATCAATGTGTTCGTCTTTCCCTCTAAGCGGGCCTTCATCTCATCACATTTTGATTTTGTACGGCTTGCAATCATAATCTCAGTGAAAACCTCTGAATTCTGACAACATTTCTGAATTGCAACCTGTGCAACACCGCCACAACCGATAATCAGTAATCTACTCATTTTCTTCTTCCTCCAATAAATCTTCTACATATTTCGGAAGCATAAATGCTCCTGTATGCAAGTTGGTCGTATAATACCATGTCTGTATCTTTTTATCATTCCACCATTTCGGGCGAAAATCCTCAATCGGATGATATTTTTTTGAAGCAAATCCAAACAGCCAGTATCCGGAAGGACAGGTCGGAATATGCGCCTGATAAACACGGCTGATCGGAAATGAACGACATACCTTTCGGTGCATACTGCGACACGCCATCTCATCCTCATCATAGAACGGGCTTCCATGCTGATACACCATGATTCCATCCTCCCGCAAAGCTTTATAACAGCTGCCGTAAAATTCCTTTGTAAACAAACCCTCGGTATGCCCGAACGGATCTGTTGAATCATTGATAATCAAATCATAGGCATTCGCCGTTTTTCGAAGAAATCGCAACCCATCCTGATAGTAGACATGTACACGGGGATCAGCCAGTCCTTCTGCTGTCTCGGGAAACAACTCCTTACAGACTTCGACGAACATCTCATCGGTCTCAACCACATCAATATTCTCGACCGAATCATAGGCAAGCAGCTCCTTGGCCACGCCGCCATCACCACCACCGATGATGAGCACATCCTTCACATTCGGATGTACCGCCATGGGCACATGCGTCACCATTTCATCGTAGATAAACTCATCCTTGTCCGAGAAAACAATGTCGCCATCAAGTGCAATAAACTTTCCGAATTCCTGAGAATCAAATACATCAATTCTCTGATATTCGCTCTGACCGCTGAAAAGCTGCTTATCAATTCGAATGGACTGTTTCACATTGGATGTATGCATTTGTGAAAACCACATTTCCATAATATTATCCCTCTTTCATTAAGAGATCATACCCTTTATGACATTGAGCTTGGCTACATTCGGGTCTTCAGTACCCTGCATTGAGCAGCCTTTCTGCTTCGCATAAATGATATATTCAATAACCTCTTTTGTAATCAGTTCACCCGGTGCGAGAATCGGAATTCCGGGCGGATAACACATCACAAATTCTCCGCAGATTTTGCCTTCTGTCTGCTCGATCGGAAGCATTTCTTTTTCTGAATAAAAAGCTTTCTGCGGTGACACCTGTACGATTGGCGAAATATATTCACCTGCCAGCATACCGGTGCTGTCTTTTTTGTAAAGCCGCTCAATATCTGCAAGCGCGCCAACCAGTCGTTCAATGTCCTGCTGGCGGTCTCCGATCGAGATATAAGCCAGTATATTACAGATATCTCCAAACTCAATCTGGATATCATACTCATCGCGAAGCAGATCATAAACCTCAATTCCGGCAAGTCCGTTGCCAAGTGTATAGATCGACAGCTTCGTCACATCAAAATCATAGATACTTCCACCGTTTACGAGATCTTTCCCATAGGCATAAAATCCGCCGATATTATTGATCTCACCTCTGGCATACTCAGCCATCTCCATCACGCGCTCAAAAGATTCCTCTCCGCGAAGTGCGAGGTTTCTTCTTGAAATATCCAGACTTGCAAGCAACAGATAGGAAGCACTTGTCGTCTGCGTCAGATTGATGATCTGGCGGACATAATCGGCATTCATACCGTTGTTGCAGAGAAGGATAGAGCTCTGTGTCAGACTTCCTCCTGATTTGTGCATGGAAATTGCTGCCATATCCACACCGGCCGCCATACCGGAAACCGGAAGATTTTTTCCAAAATACAGATGGGTTCCATGAGCTTCATCCGCAAGAACCTTCAAGCCATGGGCATGTGCAAGCTTCACAATCGATCTCAAGTCGGAACAGATTCCATAATAAGTAGGATTGTTGACAAGGACAGCCACTGCGTCCGGATTCTCCACAATTGCTTTTTCAACCTGCGAAAGCTCCATACCAAGTGAAATACCAAGCTTCACATCTACTTCCGGATTGACATACACCGGGACAACGCCACAGAGAATCATTGCATTGATTGCACTCTTATGCACATTGCGCGGCAAAATAATCTTATCCCCGGCCTTGCAGACAGACATAATCATGCTCTGTACTGCCGAGGTGGTTCCGCCAATCATCAGAAATGCGTGCTCTGCACCAAAGGCTTCGGCTGTCAGCTCCTCCGCCTCACGAATGACTGAAACCGGATGGCACAGATTGTCCAATGGCTTCATGGAATTCACATCCAGACCAACACATTTCTCTCCCAGAAGCTCTACCAGCTCCGGATTTCCGCGACCTCTTTTGTGTCCCGGAACATCGAAAGGCACAACTCTCTTTTTTCGGAAACGCTCCAATGCTTCATAAATCGGAGCTCTCGTCTGATTTAACTGACTCAATGATCAGATCCTCCCGCCATTTATCTTCTTGCAATACGAATAATCTTATAACTCGCAGTTATTTACCGTACGAGGGAACGGAATGACATCACGGATGTTGCTCATTCCGGTCAGGTACATCACACAGCGCTCAAATCCAAGTCCAAAGCCTGCATGTCTTGCAGAACCATACTTGCGAAGATCTAAATAAAAACCATAATCCTCTTCCTTTAATCCAAGCTCCTTAATTCGGGCAAGCAGCTTATCATAATCGTCCTCACGCTGGGAACCGCCGATGATTTCACCGATTCCGGGAACAAGACAGTCAACAGCAGCTACCGTTTTGCCATCCTCATTCAGCTTCATGTAGAATGCCTTGATCTCCTTCGGATAGTCGGTAACAAATACCGGACGCTTAAAAACTTCCTCCGTCAGATATCGCTCATGCTCGGTCTGTAAATCAACACCCCATGAGACCTTGTATTCAAACTTGTCATTATTCTTCTCAAGAATCTCAATTGCCTCCGTGTAAGTAACACGGGCAAAATCGGATTCTGCCACATGATGCAGGCGGTCGAGCAGTCCCTTGTCAATGAAGTTATTGAAGAAATTCATCTCCTCAGGTGCGTGCTCCAACACGAAATTAATAATGTATTTGAGCATGCTCTCTGCCAAATCCATATCGTCCTCAAGATCTGCAAATGCAATCTCGGGCTCAATCATCCAGAACTCCGCAGCATGGCGTGTTGTATTCGAATTCTCGGCACGGAAGGTAGGACCAAAAGTATAGATGTTTTTAAATGCCATTGCGTAAGTCTCACCGTTGAGCTGTCCACTTACCGTAAGATTGGTCGGTTTTCCGAAGAAATCCTGCTTAAAGTCAATCGCTCCTTCCTCTGTCATCGGAACATTGCTCAAATCCATAGTTGTTACCTGGAACATCTCTCCTGCGCCCTCACAGTCACTTCCGGTAATTAAAGGTGTGTGAACATATACAAAATCGCGCTCCTGGAAGAACTGATGAATCGCATACGCAATTAATGAACGCACACGGAATACTGCCTCAAATGTATTGGTTCTCGGGCGAAGATGTGAGATTGTCCGAAGATACTCAAAGCTGTGTTTTTTCTTCTGCAACGGATATGCGGGATCTGATGCACCTTCAATCTCAATGGAGCTTGCCTGAATTTCAAAAGGCTGCTTTGCATCGGGCGTTGCAACAAGCTCACCCTCAACAATAATTGCTGCTCCAACATTCAGCTTACTGATTTCCTCGTAATTTGAAAGCCCGTCGGCATATACAACCTGAATCGGCTCAAAGAATGTTCCGTCATTTACAACAATAAATCCGAATGCCTTTGAGTTGCGGTGATTACGCACCCAGCCTCCGATTTTAACCTGTTTTCCAAAATACTCTTCTCTGTTGCGGAAGAGTTCTCTTACATTGATCAAATCCATTTTCTTTTCCTCTTTTCCATATATTCATTCCAACGAACTACTCGTTGGCATTCTTCCCGGTGTAATCAAATGTGCTGTTTTCCACCACATTGCTCAAAGCCTGCGTCAGCAGGAAATTGTTTTCAAGATAAGTTTTTCCATCCTCGTAATCTGTTGTATACATCTCATAGAGGCTTGTCTCATCCTTCAATCCGCTCTGACTGATCGTACTGGAAATATAGTTCGAAAATGCAGTCTCGTCAATTGTCTCATTTTCAGCTTTCGCAAGAGCCTCTAACACAAGCTCCATCTCAAGATTGCTCTTCATCTCCTCCGTAATCTGCTCACGGAACTGTGCTTCGCTCATCTGATAGTTTTCCTGCAGATACGACTCTAATGTCTTTCCGTCTGCACTGTTCTTATTTGTGAACTGCTGAATATACTGATCCACCTTCATCTCAAGCAATCCATCCGGAATCTTAACAGTACTGCTCTCAAGAAGCTGGTTCAACACGGCCTGTCGCTTTGCAACATTTTCATTGGCAGCACTCTCTTCTTCCATATATGCACGGGTTTCTGCCATAAATGCATCCACACTGTCCAGATAGAAATTGTTCTTTACATACTCATCTGTCAATGAATCGCAGGTCATATCAATTTTGTTCTTAATCTTGTTGACCGTTACCGTAAACACAACATCTGCTCCGGCAAGGTCCTCGGAATGATAATCCTCCGGAAAAGTCAGGTTCAAATCCCGTGTTTCACCCACCTTGGCTCCAATCAGTCCGCTCTCGAATCCTTCGATAAACGAATTCGTTCCGATTCCAAGTGTATAACCCTTGGCGGTTCCGCCCTCAAAGGCTACTCCGTCTCTTTTTCCCTCATAGTCGATATCAACATAATCGCCATCCTCGACAACCTGCTTGTCACTGTCTTCATAAGAAGGATAGTATGCAAGCATGTTGTTCACATACTCCGTAACCTCTTCATCCGTCACCTCGAAATCTCCTTCTACCGTGACATTCATATTCTTATAATCTCCGAGCGATACAAACTTCGATACATCATAATCTCTGATCTTCGTTGTGGGCTTCTCCTCATTCGTTGCGGGCTGTTGCTCTTTTGCTCCGCAGCCAATTGCTGTAAGTCCCAAAATTGCTGACAATGCAAGCACTGTGACATGCTTCATCCATTTCATTTTTCGTACACTTCCTTTCCGACATTCTGCCCCCATACTGATATGAGAACAGTTATATCTAAGATATCATATCCGGAAGGAAATGAAAAGGTTTTATTGATTTTTGTCCCAAGGAATGATACAATACTGCTACAGTTTGGTTCGTGATATCATTCATGTTTTTCATGACCAACAAGTAAGGAGGATAATTTATGTCAACACCAACGATCGTATTACTTATCGTCCTGGTCGTACTTTTAATTGCAGTGGTCGTTTTGTACTTTCTGGGCAAGAAGATGCAGAAAAGAAAGGATGAGCAGGACGCGCAGATGGCTGCAATTGCACAGACCATTCCGATGCTCGTAATCGATAAAAAGAAAATGAAACTCATCGATGCCGGTTTGCCGCAGGCAATCATTGAACAGACTCCGAAGATGATGCGTCGTTCAAAGATGCCAATCGTAAAAGCCAAGGTTGGCCCGAAGGTGACAAGCTTCCTGTGTGACGCAGCAATTTTTGATGAGATTCCCGTAAAAAAAGAAATCAAGGCAACCGTCAGCGGATTGTACATCACCGGTATTAAGGGAATGAGAAAGCCGCTTGAGCAGCCGAAGAAGAAAAAAGGCTTCATGGCTAAGCTTCGTGAGAAAGCCGGTATGTAACTTCCTATTATGATAATAAAAACCCATCCGTAACGGATGGGTTTTTATGACTTCGGTTCAGCTTTCTGTTCCGGCTTTCACGGTAATCACAGTTGAACAGTCTGAAAGCAAATTTTCATTTGACCGAAGCTCATATTTGATAGTTACTTTTATTTGTTCATCGCTCTCAAAGATTGTCAGATTCTTTGTCACGATATTCAGCATCATACTTCCGTATGGTGTTTTATATTCTGTCGGAAAATCCACACCGCTTTCAAAAAGCATGTGCGTGCTAAGCGCGCCTCGCCGGATGAGCTCAACACTTTTGCCATCCAGCTTCACCGTGTTTTTGGTTGTATGATTTGTCTCTTCCTCCTGTTCCTCGAAGAGTACATATTTTTTTCCGTTTTTCTCATAAAAGACACCCTCCGCTTTCGATATCACCTCCTGCGGCGCTTCCCCAGCGTGCGGCGACTTTTGCATTCCTAAAACCGTTACCACTACTTCTTTTGTCATGCTGTCTCCCTATCCTCGTACAGAATAAAGTAATTATAGCATACAGTTTTTCGCGGCTCAATCAATATTCCAAGACATTCTTTTTCAAAAAACGAAGGTACTTCGTATCCAGCTTATAATCCCCATGCTTAAGCAGAGAGCAATACTCTCTGGCACTCAGCACATTCATAAGCTTCACGCGCGCTTTATCCGCGGTCTTGTCATACCCGTCTCCCGAAAAGCAAAGATTCGGATACAATACACACCACCAGTTATGACCGGTGCCCTCACCGATAATAATCTGCAATGCGCGGTAAGTTCCTGCAGGAAATGAATAATCCCCATAGGTTTTCTCCGGAAAATCCACATCCGCAAGCTGAACAGTCACTTGTTCCGGCTCTCCGTCTGCTTCAAGCGTCTTCTTTGCAAGCGCCTCAATCTCCTTCTGATGACGCATGATAAAGCTCTCATAAACTTCTCTGCCCTCCACACCGGAAAGCTTTTCATTCAACCATTCCCCAACCGCATCACGCACAAGCAGCTTCCTGCGCTGGTCATCCGCGCTGTCACTTTTCGCAATCACATGAAACCGGAGTACCTTAGCGGATATTGCTTCCTGTGTTCTGCGTCCCCGCATCCCGTTCGCCAATGCCATACAGCTCCAGAAAAACAGCAGGGAACATATCATAAATAAAATATAATTTGCATAATTTCGTTTCATTGTTCTACCCTCCAATACTCAGATTGTAGACAAAACAACTCCTACTTAATCAATAAAATTGATTCTTACATCGGTCAGATGTGACTTAACCGGCTCGGAAACTCCCATGCGCGCCACCTGTTCATCCATCTCCTGCAAGAGTAACAGCAGCCTTTTTTCTGCAAGCTGTTGCATGCGCTGTTTTTCTTTTTCTCCATACGCGGCTCTATTTTCAACAAAAGCATCTGCCTGCAGCGTAACCTCCCAGATTCCTCTTCGCGCCAGCGGTTCACTTAATTCTCGTACGAGCCTGATACGACGCAGCAACCATACCGTTTCATTTTGCGGATCCGGTTTAAAAAGAAACTCTCTCAATTGTCCGTGCCGCAAAGCAAATAGTCTGGCCTGATCAACCGTTAAGCTCCCGATTGGCCGGGATGCATAAAGCAGCACATATTCTGATACTTCCGGCGCGTCCCGTTTGCCGAGAACCGGAAGCAGTAACGCATCGTTCCTGTTATTCCAGTCCTTGTACAACTCTCCCAATGTCGGTACATGCGATGTTTTTTGCTGTGTATCGCTCGATGCCATCTCATGTAGATAAGTTCCAAGCCTGCCACCGGTATGTTTCTTTAATTCCTTTGGCTTTGGCGTATCTTCATATGTCAGATAAACAGAAGTATTCCATGAAAAATGATGCTCGTTTACAAAGAAGTGGTAAAACGAGTCCAGAAAGTCCCTGTCTGTCAACAATTCTTCTGATAATAGCAACGCCTGCACATGACTGTCATCAAGCACGGATGCCTGCATCGATTGAAAGCGGTAAAAAGCCTGTGGATATCCTTCTGCCACCACAGTCGTATCTTCATTGTGATACAGTCCCTGTTCAGATGGATTTACATCTTCAAATGAAAAGGTAAAGCTGTACAATCCGTCTTTCTCCGGTCTGACTGCCAGTGCCAACGGATATGCCCGCTCCTCGATTTGCGACTGTCCACAGCCGGTAAGAAAAAAGCTCATGCATAAAACAAGACAGATGGCAACTGTTTTTTTTCTCCTATCTCGTCCAACTGTTCCAAAAATACCGGCGATTACAATGAAAAAAACAAGCAGCGGAACAATCACATATAAATAAGCTTGTGTCAGCCATTCGGCAAAATAATTCCTGAAATACATTCCGCTGCCAATCAACCATACCAAAAAACCAACTGCCGCAAAGCAGCCTTTTCGCACCTTTGTGCGCGTCCGAAGCCGTCCAGACAGCTGTCCGAGGCACCATCCGGCTTCAAACACGCGATTCTCGATAAATGCAAACAGTGCAATCAGCCACACCCCGGATAATAATGCATCCTGCCTCTCCAAAAATTCTCCCGGAACTTTTACAAGCGATGTGAGTGTGAGCGCAGGCATTTTCAATTCCCGAAGTGTCGGAATCTGAAATATTCCTGCCAAAAGCAAAAACAACGCCAGATTTACAAGAACATTCCACAGATACGCCCGTTTCCAGGCAGATACACCTTTTTCCCCATCAGAAAGTGATTCTGAAAACATGGGAACTCCAACCGTTCCCATAAATGTGCCAAAAACAATATATGAGGCCAAAAGGAACCTCCCCGGTTGAGTGGAAGTGATGCCAAGCCAATGATCCGGGCACACATCAAACGCTGCGATGACAAAAAGCACAAGTACCGGGAGAATGATGAAAACAGTCAACAATTCATACATGCGCCCCCTGCTCTCCACTCCACCGCAAACGCCGTAAACGCAAAGCGCACAAAGCAGTGCGAGCATAACACCTACCGGCAATGTTTTTCCTAAATATTCATAAATAATCTGTCCGCCAAGCCGCAGACCAAATGAAGCACCAAATACCGATGCCGCAAAAGCTGTCAGACAAAAAACTGCCGTGAATGTGTTCCCCATTTGCTTTCTCAAGCGCTCTCCAAACGCCTCCTCGCCTTGTACCAGATACTTTGATACGCCAAACAAAAGTACATAGCCTGCCAAAGAACCGGCAATAAGCGCAAAAAAACCGTCCATGCCAACTAACCCCGCTAATATTCCCGGCAACACAAGACTGCTGATTCCAAAATAGTCAAAAAATACGATTCTTCCCAACTGTCTGCCTGATATTTTTTCATTTTCAATATCCATGTGCCCTGCTCCTCTCGCTATTTTTTCTGCTTACCTTTTGCAGGATGCTTCCAATGAAAGCGCCTTTTTTCATTCTCTCTCGCATATACCGGACGATGCACAAGCATAAAAAGCGGAAGTCGCAAAATGCTGTCTTTTTTGCTGACACCCTGATTGGCATCTGTGGCGACGAATGGCATCAGATACGGAACACCAAAGGAACGCAGATGTGAGAGATGAATGAGTATCGCAAGCCCCCCAAACAGATAGCCCAGGATTCCAAGCCATGCTCCCAAAAAAATAAGACCAAACTTGAGCAGGCGAAAGGCAGTTGCAAATTCCTCGCTTGGTATTGCAAATGAACAGAGTGCAGTAAAAGAGACGACAATGACGACAACCGGGCTCGCCAGTCCCGCATCAACCGCTGCCGTGCCAATAATAAGTCCTCCGACAATACCTATCGTATTGCCCATTGTCCCGGGCAGGCGAACACCCGCCTCCCGAAGAAGTTCAAAGCTTAGTTCCATCAAAAGAAGCTCCCCCAGTGAGGAGAACGGAACTCCGACCCGCGCCTCCGCAAATGCGAGAAGTAAACTCGTCGGGAGAAGACTTGTATGATAATTGATCACTGCCATATAAAGTCCCGGCAATGACAATGCAAAAAATGCTGCCAGGTAGCGGATGATGCGCTCCAAACTGACAATTGCAAAGCGATTGTAATAATCATCACTTGCCTGCATAAAACTGTTGCAGTCTGTCGGAAGAATAAGTGCAAGCGGAGAATTGTCACTCAACAATACCACGCGCCCATTCAGCAGAGCCTGAACCGCCTTATCCGGGCGTTCTGTCGTCTGAAACTGCGGAAACGGCGAATACCACTGTTTCTCCGTGAGCTGTTCAATCATTCCGGTATCCAGCACCCCGTCTATCGAAAACAGCTTGAGACGCTCTAAAACCTCATCAAGTACTTCTCTTCGAATAATGCCATCCATATACATAATGTTTACAAGCGTATTTGTCCGCTCGCCCAGTTTTTGCTCAACATTTTTTAAATTCAACGAGCGGAGTCTTTTTCGTATCAGCGCAGTATTGGTCTTTACCGAATCTGAGAATCCTTCATTCGAACCCCTCGTAACTTTTTCTGATTCTGCCGGCTGTACACCCATCCCCGGATATCCTTCATCCGGAATTTTCAACACTTTCGCGAGTCCGTCGACAAAAAGAATCATATCTCCTGTAAGTAATCCCTGCGCAGCATCCAGCAGATTATCAAAGGCTGCCACATCGGTCATCCCCTGTCCATTTGTCTGCAAGATTCGATAGATCTCCTCCTCATTTTTATCCGAGAGCGAAGTGAGCAGTTTCCCAATCATGGATTCCCCAAATGAAAATGTACCGGCAACCACTTCAATATAAGCAATCATGCACCGAATCTGTCTCGATGCACCAAGCTGCATCTGTACCATTTTAATATCTGCACAGTCAGAAAAAATCTCCTCAAACACCTTTTTGTTCCGTTCAATATCCGCATGTACTTCATATTGATTCAAAATCAGCCACCTCATCATTCAAGGATAAAAAAGAATGCGCTTTGCGCAGTCTCCGTTTCACTTCGGTCGGTGCAAAACCGGTGTCCACAGGACATCGTGCACCCTTGCGGAGCATTTTGTTTCATGGGAAATTCAGTGGAATTTCCTATGAAATAATAACAGCCCCGCCGGTGGAAAAGCTTCCACTTACGGGGCTTTCTTTTTGTTCAGCCGATCATTTACTGTGCTGCGCCGGTTGCACCGTTTGCTCCGGTGCCGGTAGTTGAAGTATTACCGTTAGCGTTATTGTCCGCGCCATTCGCATTGTTGCCGTCTGTCGCGTTGTCCACGCCATCCACCACTTCATCAGCAGCATTCTCAACGCCATCAACAACATCTCCTACTGCATCGCCAACAACACCATCGCCATTTGTGGTATCATTGACATTATTTCCGGTGTTATTGTTCATATTGTTGTCTGTCGTGTTCGGTGTATTATTTTCGGTTGTACCGGTTCCGTTTGTTCCGTTATTGGTAGTGTTCGGGTTATTGCCTGTATTATTGTTGGTATCTGTACCACAAGCAGTTGCACAAACCATTGTTCCAACTAAAGCTGCACACACCAATAACTTTCTTAAATAATTACTTCTTGCTTTCATCGTAATTCTCCTTTTCCAAAAAGATTGTTCTCTGCTAATATTCCCCTTTTCGATGAAATTATTCATAACTACTTACGCATTTTCGGTTTAAATATCCATGCGGCAATATATGCAAAAATAAGCGCCGCACTCACACCGACCGCACAGGCTTCAAAGCCTCCCATAAATAGTCCAAGGAAGCCATCCCTGTCGATTGCTTCTTTCATTCCCTTCCACAATACATTACCAAATCCAAGAAGCGGAACCGAAGCTCCTGCTCCCGCCCAATCAACAAATGGCTGATACAATCCAATCGCGCCAAGTACACAACCGGTGCATACGAGCAACACCATAATTCGACCCGGAAGCATCTTTGTTTTCTCCATCAGAATCTGTGTCAATGCACAGATTACTCCGCCAACCACAAATGCCAATACATAGTCCATCATGCCGTTTCCTCCTGACATTCAACATGTTCTAATACGATTCCATGAGCGATTCCCGGCACATTTTCCCCCTCATTAAAGCTGACCTGAGAGAGCAGTGCTCCGGTCGGAAGAAACAGGATCCTTTTGTATTCGCCACTTATGAGCTTCGGCAGATACCAGGCTCCAAGTGTTACGGCTGCGCATCCGCATCCGCTTCCTCCGGACTGGGTTCCCTGTGATTTGCTGTCAAAAATCTTCATTCCGCAATCCTCGTGGACGGATGTGATGTCAATTCCCTCATCGCTTAAAAGCTTACAGAGAATCTCCTTTCCGACACTTCCTAAATCACCGGTTACAATACGGTCGTAATCACCGGGTTTACGGTTGAAATCTCTCAGATGATTTTTGATCAGATCCATTGCAGCCGGAGCCATCGCAGCACCCATATTCTGCGCATCACGCACACCATAGTCAATGATTCTTCCGGTTGTAAATCCGGATATCCTGACAGCGGTCTTTTGTGTACTGAGTACATATGCGCCGCTTCCGGTCACTGTCCAGGTTGCGGAAAGCGGTCTTTGGTTGGCATATTCCACAGGAAAACGAAACTGTTTCTCCGCACTTGCAAAATGGCTTGATGTGACAACAAGTACCTGATTCGCATATCCGCCACCCAGACAC
This sequence comes from bacterium, assembly GCA_029012425.1. GTDB lineage: Bacteria > Bacillota > Clostridia > Lachnospirales > Lachnospiraceae > W0P33-017. Next base: position 31,089 of record JAQXMB010000042.1, read on the forward strand.
ATTGAAGCCAGAGACAACCCTTCCCCAAGTGTTGAGCACGCTCCATACAGACCAAATAACGGTATTTCAAAATCCATCAGACCGAATGAGGTTGCAATATTCTGTCCCAGAAGGTCTCCTGCAAACACATATCGCATATCGGCAGGTGTACACCCGGCTTTACCGAGCGCTAGTGTCGCTGCCTCCTTTTGCATGCGGCTCTCGGACGCCTCCCATGTCTCTTCTCCGAATTTATCCGTGTCGCAGACCATGTCAAAATATTCAGCAAGCGGTCCTTCCCCTTCCATTTTTCCGACTACTGTTCCGGAGCTTTTGATATAAACGGGATTTTCAAGCTTCACACTCTGCCTGCCGATTTGTTTATTTTTTTCCAACATGCCTCACCTACTTTTCGCATCTGCATATTGGTTACAGATGCGCTTTCTTTTTCAAGTAGGATGTGCCTGTTATTCGTTGTTTATACGGGATTTTTTCAAGAATTCGATGATTGCATCATAATTTTTTTCATGATGCGGAAATGTGCAATTTGAGCAGTCCTTGATACGAAGTCCGTCTTCTTTTTCCAAAAAGCGCGGCGTACCGGGACAATTTTCATATGGATTGAGTGGACAATAGCAGAACAGACAGTTAAAATCCTCTCCCTCCATTCCCACATGACAGGGAAAATATTGACAATCTTTATTTTCAAAAAAACGATGACTATGTTCCATAATGCTTCCTTACCTACCAATTACAACAATACTTTCAGACCAATTAAGATTAATATGACTCCGCCTGCCAGCTCTGCGCGTGCTTTATATTTCGCACCGAAGATGCTTCCGATTTTTACACCAATTGCAGAGCAGATAAATGTGATTACGCCGATAAATGATACAGCGGGGATAATTCTCACATCAAGAAGTGCGAAGGTCACACCCACCGCAAATGCATCTATACTTGTCGCAACGGCGAGCAAAAGCATGGATTTTACATCCATTGAGGCGTCAACTTCCTCATTATCCCTTGATTCCTTGATCATACCAAGACCAATAAACAGTAATAAGAAGAATGCAATCCAAGGAGCATATTTATTCACAAGATCTGCGAAAAATGTTCCAAGGAAATATCCGATTGCAGGCATCAATGCCTGAAATCCGCCAAACCATGCACCTGCAATGCACATGTGCTTCCAGTTAATTTTTCCAAGCGATAATCCTTTACAGATGGACACCGCAAATGCGTCCATCGATAATCCGACTGCTAAAATAAATAGTTCCAGTATTCCCATTTCTTATTCTCCTTTTTTGTATCGTTTGCTTTCAGTTACGGTTGGCGGTCATGACTGTCTATTGCATTTCCCTTTCAATTACGATTGGCGGTCATGACTGTCTATTATATTTCCCTTTCAATTACGATTGGCGGTCATGCATACACATATAGCACAGGCACGCTCTCGCTACTTGTCGCTGGCAGTGGTACATAAGTGTCCAAAATACGGACACAAAGTACCAGCCGCTCCAAAGTACCTGTTTCCTATATGTGTATCGCATTCCCTATCCACGCTACGAAAAGCTTAACAAAATATACGCTAAGCGCTGCCATGAAGGTTCCTGCCGATGCCACTGTTTATGCTGTCGGCAAGGTTCATGACAGTTCCCGTCAGCTGCGACTTTTGGCTGGCGTAGTGCGAGCGAATCGTAAGTGTTCCGCCTATCATAACTGAAAGCCGAAGACTATGTGTTCGAAGGACACATCGAGTCGAGGCTGAAGGAACAGCGAGACACCGTCAGGCAATCGGAGCAGTCTGACGGCGACACTGTCATGTCCGAAGCCGGCTCGGTTACCGACAGTTCCCATCAGCTGCGACTTTTGGCTGGCGCAGTGCGAGCGAATCGTAAGTGTTTCGCCTATCATAGCTGAAGAGACCGCGAGACACCGTCAGGCAATCGCAATAACCTGACGATGACACTGCCGCAGAGACGAGATGCGCCCTGCGAATCTCGCTCTGATTAGCGGTCGTCAAATCTCCGCTTGCACAAGTGCAGCGTCCATTTTCCTCGTCGCCATAACACAAAAAGAGACCTATGGATTGCGCATTCGCCATCCACAAGTCTCATCGTTTCATGCAATACCAGATGCTCATCACATCATTCTGTTGATACCGCCACACGCCTCGCGTGCCGACTACTCCCTCGTAAACTTTGCTAAGTATATCACAGCGCCTATAGCATGACAAGAGCATTTTGCAAGATTGCGGTAGTTTTTTTCATATGCTATACTTAGCATGCAAAAAGGAGGATCTATCATGTCTGATTTACATACAAGCCTTACAGCAATCATGGATGCTGCACCGGAGAAAATTGTGCTGAGCAAACCGTCATCCAAAGATGCCGCTTACCGCAAGGTAACAGTCGAAAAAAAACAGGATTATTACCAGATTGCCCGCTATACCGAAAAACAGGTGTTTCACGAAAATGTAACTGCCACCGGCCTTATTTCTTATTTGGAACAAGTCATGGGGCAGTCCTATTTGCAACTCAACGCCTGGGCAAAATCCTCCGAACATCAGCTTCTGATTTCAAAAAAGGGAACTGTGACCTACAAAAAGAAGCTGATTATCCCTGAAAAAAGCAAACAGGAAGCATCTCCTGCATCCCATAACCGCAAGAAAAACTATTTACTTGAAGAAGGCACCGACATTCCTCCGCTCGTAGACATGGGCGTATTCACAAAAGAGGGCAAGGTTGTCCGGTCCATGTATGACAAATTCCGCCAGATCAATCGTTTTATCGAGCTGATTGATGATGCGGTCAGCAATGTGGACAAACCTTGTTGGCACATTATCGACTTTGGATGCGGAAAGTCTTATCTGACTTTCATCTTATATTACTATTTTACTGAAATAAAAAAGCAGTCTGTTGAAATTGTCGGCTTAGATTTAAAAGCAGATGTCATTGAAAAATGTAACGCGGCTGCAAAAAAATACGGTTATGATTCCCTTCATTTTGAAATAGGCGATATCAACGGCTATGACGCACCGTTTACGGTTGATATGGTTATCACTCTTCACGCTTGCGACACCGCTACCGATTATGCCTTGTACAATGCCATCCAATGGAACGCCGATATGATTTTTAGTGTTCCCTGCTGCCAGCATGAGTTAAACAAGGAAATGTATACCGACGAATATGCGCTGTTCTGCCGCTACGGAATCATCAGGGAGCGCTTTGCCGCACTCACAACAGATGCCATCCGTGGTAACCTGTTAACCGCCTTTGGCTATAAAACACAGCTATTGGAGTTTGTTGATTTAAGCCACACGCCAAAAAATATATTAATCCGCGCAGTAAAGAATCCATCCATGTCAAAAAAACAAAAGCAGGTCCAACTTGACGAGGTTACAGCAGTCATGGATATGCTCCATATAACGCCTACTTTATACCGGCTTTTAGTCGAAAAATAATAACCAAAAATCCTTTGATTTTTTTAGTAAGTTGGTGCATTGACCGGTCATTTTCTCCATGTTAAAATTTTAACTAAGACGGAAAGCATTGTGGAGAAGGCAATACCATCGATAGACTTTCACGGCTTAAAATATTATACATTATGGGAGGATTTACCAATGGCAAGATTTACTTTACCGAGAGATTTGTATCACGGAAAGGGTTCCTTGGAGGCATTAAAGACCTTCGAAGGAAAAAAGGCAATGATCTGCGTGGGTGGCGGATCAATGAAGCGTTTCGGTTTTTTGGATCGCGCAATTGAATATTTGAAGGAAGCAGGCATGGAGGTTGAGGTTTTTGAAGGTATTGAGCCCGACCCGTCTGTTGAAACAGTTATGAAGGGTGCTGACGCAATGCTCAAGTTTGAGCCTGATTGGATCATCGCGATGGGTGGCGGTTCTCCAATCGATGCTGCGAAAGCAATGTGGATTAAATATGAGTATCCCGATGTTACCTTCGAGGATATGTGCAAGGTATTCGGACTTCCGAAGCTTCGTACCAAAGCTCACTTCTGTGCTATTTCTTCTACATCAGGAACTGCAACTGAGGTTACTGCATTCTCTATCATTACTAATTATCAGGATCGTATCAAATATCCGATCGCTGACTTCGAGATCACTCCCGATGTTGCAATCGTTGATCCTGATTTAGCAGAGACCATGCCTCAGAAGCTGGTGGCTCACACCGGTATGGACGCTATGACTCATGCAGTGGAAGCTTATGTTTCTACCGCAAACTGCGATTACACAGATCCGTTAGCAATCCATGCGATTGAGATGATTCAGGCTGATTTAGTTGATTCATACAATGGCGATATGGCTGCAAGAGCTCGTATGCACAATGCACAGTGTCTCGCCGGCATGTCATTCTCTAACGCTTTACTTGGTATCGTTCATTCAATGGCTCACAAGACCGGTGCTGCTTTTGAAGATTTCGGTGCACACATTATTCACGGCGCTGCAAACGCTATGTATCTTCCGAAGGTTGTTGCATTCAATGCTAAGGATGAGACCGCTAAGAAGCGTTACGGCGTAATCGCTGATTACATGAAGCTCGGCGGAGCAAACGATGATGAGAAGGTTGAACTCTTAATCAAGTATCTGCGCAAGATGAATGATGATTTGAATATCCCTCACTGCATCAAGAACTACGGCGCAGACAGCTTCCCTACCGAGAACGGATTTGTTCCCGAGGAAGTATTCCTTGAGAGACTGCCTGATATCGCTGCAAATGCAATTCTCGATGCATGTACAGGTTCTAACCCTCGTATTCCTACTCAGGAAGAGATGGAGAAGCTGCTTAAATGCTGCTACTACGATACAGAGATTGATTTCTAGTCTTCTATATGATAAAAAGCTTCGTTGCCAACCGGCAGCGAAGCTTTTTTAAGTTTTCTCACTATGAAATTTTAACAATTAATCTTCCTCTTGCGATGTAATCTCCTGCATCATATGAATCCGATAACATGCATCCTCACAGATGAAACGACCATGTTCCATGATATAACTTGCCTGTAAATCTCCGTAGATACTCTGCTCTCCGTACTCGTTTACAAGGATACAGAATGCTCCGACCTCGGATCTTGAACATCCGTCGAGATCTAAAATTAATACATACTTGCCCTCATACATATATAATGTACTTGGAATCTTCTCGGCGCTTTGCAATAACTGGCAGAACTGATACAGTCTTCCGGCTGTAGAAAAGGTTACCTGAACCAGTTTTAAGGGCGTATTTTCATCCGGTATCGGATTTTGAGCCTCCGACATTCCGGCCATCACTTCTGACGATTCCGCTTCCTCCCAGGAATCAAGCTCCTCCTCCTCAACATTGCGGAAAATCAGCTCCAAATTTCCATTTAAAAACATTCCTTCCACAGACATTGGTCCGGTCTTTTCGAAACCGGTCTCTTCCTGTCCTTCCTGCATCAGATATTCAAAAAACTCATATGTTTTATCGGATTTTTTCAACAGGTCGCTGATTTCCAATCCGTTGGCACGGATCTCATCCATCGAAACACTGCACCGAAGTTCATTATCACTCACTTTTCGAAAATTCACGCGACCACCTCTCTTCTAATTTCTTCTTATATTTTATCATACGCATTTTTCCCCATTTCGTCAATATCCATACACTTTTCCGGCTTTTTTCAGAATGCAAGGCAACATAAAACGCCAATGCATCTGCATCGGCGTTGTTAAAAAGGGGAGAGTTATGAAAAATTGAAAAAGTTACTCGTGTGTATCACTTGTTGTGATGGTTATAGTATATCCACTGCCTATGAACAAATTTTGTCGCTGAAATTAATATTATGTGAACAATGCATTTACAATTTGTTCACAAATAATATGAAGGCGCACAGACCAAAACTTTGTTCCCCTGCAACTACACCATTCAGTTGACTGAATATTTGGAAATAATTTACAATTTTCCCTCGCAAAACTGTCGAATTATATGTCTTGTCAGACTGTTGTAATCCTCTGTTTTCGGGATCTCATCTGCACGAAGCCAGGTTGCAACAGCCAGCTCCTGCTCATCTCTATGTATCGTATCATCCTCGCCATCCAGCCACGCAGTATATCCAATCATCAGATTTCCAACAAATCCCCACGGTTGCGAACCGAAATATTTGATATCGCGAATTTTCAGTCCCGTCTCTTCCATTACTTCCCTTGCAGCTGCCTCTTCCAGTGTCTCGCCAACTTCCACAAAGCCCGCAACAAGTGCATAGAATCGATTTAATCCGCCGACATACTTTGTTACAAGAAGCTTGTCCTTGTTTCGGACAGCAACAACAACAGCCGGTGCAAGCTTCGGATATACCCGGTTATTACAGGCTTTACAGCGCATCATCCGCTCCTTACCGTCATGCTCCATCGGCTGACCACAGCATCCACAAAAGCGATTTTGCGCATACCATTGCTGCAGATGTTGTGCCGTCATTCCTACAAACGCTTCATAGCGCGGCTGCATCCGGCGCATCATGTAACGATTGTCCTCCCAGGAGCTTTCAGGGAGTGTTTCAATCCTGCTTTTTTCTTCCGGAGTTAACAAAAAATAATCCGTGCGAACTTCGTCTTCAATCGCAAACAAATAGGTCAGCTTCTGTTCTCCAATGGATTTCTCAATTTCGTGGTAATACGGATAACGGTCTGATCCGTTTTCATGGACAATCAAAAACTGTTGTTCACAGACGCATACGATTTCGCTGCACGGCGAAGGTATTCGATTTTCATAGGTATTTTTAAATCTTTTAGGTGCAATTTCCTGCAACATAATGATTCCTCCTGTATTTGTATTTTATACACAACATTTATGGAAGTGGGCGTTCCTTTTGTTTCATGGGAAATCCATCGGATTTTCCTATAAAATGAAAGAGCGGCAGAGAGTGCTCCCTGCCGCAAATTCTTTTATTCATTTGAAAGCGGTTTTATTACACGCTTAAAGGTCAGATGCAGACAGATACTTGAAATCAGAAGCGACATGCCCTCTGCAATCGGAAAGCTCCACCAGATTAAATCTAATCCACCAATCTGCGCCAAAATATATGCCGCGGGAAGCAAAACAATCAGCTGACGGGCAACGGATACATACAAACTGTACATCCCGTTTCCGACTGCCTGGAACACCGCTCCGCACACGATGCAGAACCATGCCATCAAAAAGTGGACTGCTATGATACGAAGTGCCGGAACACCTATCTGAAGCATATTCTCAGATGCATCAAACAGCCAGATCAGTAACTTGTCCGGTATTGTCTCGAACACGATAAACCCAAGGAGCGTTGAGCAGAATGCTACAAGCCATCCCCACTTGATACTTCGAATCATACGCTTTTTCTTCTTTGCTCCATAATTGTAGGCAACAATCGGAATCAGACCATTATTCAGTCCGAATACCGGCATAAAGAAGAAACTTTGAAGCTTGAAATATACGCCAAAAACCGCAGCTCCGGTTGCTGATAAGCCTACTAAAATGAGGTTCATTCCATAGGTCATGACCGAACCAATCGACTGCATGACAATTGAAGGGACACCTACCTTATAGATGATACCGATAATCTCTCGATTTGGTCTGAACCCCTTAAACGACATATGTACATCGGCGTTATGCTTCTGGTTATAAATCATCGCCACGAATCCGGCAATAATCTGTCCGACAACAGTTGCCACAGCAGCTCCCGCAACGCCCATTTTCGGCATTCCAAGCAGACCAAAAATTAAGATCGGATCCAAAATGATATTAATAATTGCACCGATCATCTGCGAAACCATGGTAAAGAAGGTTCTTCCGGTCGCCTGTAAGATTCGCTCAAAAATGAACTGCATATACAGACCAAAAGAAGCTACCATTACAATTGTCAGATACTGTACTCCCATCGTCATGATTTCTTCCGGAGCACCCTTCACCTGACTTGCATAGAACGGGCGGACCGCTACAATACCGATGATTGCAGATACAAGATAGCTGATCAGATACAAAAACACACCATTTTCTGCTGTCTGATTTGCACGCTTAAAATTTTTCTCACCCAGCGACTTAGATAAAAGAGAATTCACACCGACACCGGTTCCTCCGGCAATCGCAATCAACAGCATCTGAAGCGGAAATGCCAGCGAAACAGCTGTCAGTGCATTCTCACTGATTCTTGATACGAAGGAGCTGTCGACAATGTTGTACATCGCCTGCACGAGCATGGATAGCATCATCGGCAATGACATATTCATCAATAACTTGCCTTCCGGCATGACTCCCATCTTGTTTTCTTGTCTCAATTCTTCCACAATAATTCCTCCCTGCTACTTCCTGCAGTATGATTCAACCCTTTTTTCAAACACTTTATCATACCATGAAACAGGGGAAGATGCAAGTGGACTCTGTGATTTACAACCAGCTACTCAAGGACTGCCGCCAAATCAGAAATCGATTTTTCACCCATAAGTGTTTTCTCATCGTTAATAACAACCATCGGCACGCGCTCAATCTTATACTTTTCGACAAGATCCGGATATAGATTCGCATCAATCATAGTAGCCGTGAGCTTCGGACTCATAGCAGCAAGATGCTGTGCTCCGATAACGGTTGCAGCACAGTGATGACATGCCAAAGAGACAAATACTTTTATCTCGGAATTCTTTTTCAGCTTCCCGATCTTCTTCTGACTCCACTTATCGACCTCCTGGCCGGGGCCTGCCGCATTATAGCAGCCAAGAATAAACGAATTCATTTCCTTGCCACCCGGAACGCCAAAAAAAGCGACTCCTATGTATTCACCATTCTTATAAAATCCCATGGCAGGTGTGCGGCCTTCGGGATCAAAATCAGCCTCTGTCGAAGGATTTTCTCCCTTATCGTAAATCGAGACACGAATATGCTCACCCAGAGTTTCTACATCAAACAAGAGTGAAATTAACTCTTTACTCTTTTCCTCCGCCGGATCTACAACGGCAACAATCTCTAAATCCTCGGTGAGCTTCTCAAAAACGCCCTTAATCTGAAGACGCAATTCATCATCCAACAAATTACTTGTCCTCGGAGCATCTGAATAATTTCCCATGAGTACCTCCTTTATCGTATGTGTGACTACAGCATTCCTACAAGATCCAGACTCGGCTTTAATGTCTCTGCACCGGGTTTCCATTTTGCAGGACATACCTGATCGCCATGTTCACGGACAAACTGTGCTGCCTGTAATTTTCGGAGCAGCTCTTCCGCATTTCGCCCGATTCCCATATTGTGAATCTCATATGCCTGAATCACACCATCAGGGTCAACAATAAAGGTACCGCGCAGAGCCTGTCCGGCATCCTCCACCAAAACATCGAACTGACGAGACAGATTCCATGCTGCATCTGAGAGCATCGGATACTTTATTTTTTTGATGGTATCAGAAGCATCTGCCCATGCTTTATGTACAAAATGGCTGTCTGTTGAAACAGAATAAATCTCGCATCCGGCTTCCTTGAATTCCTCGTAATGATCTGCTAAATCCCCAAGCTCGGTCGGACATACAAAAGTAAAATCAGCCGGATAAAAGAAGAATATCTTCCAACTTCCTTTTGCCGACTGGTCGGTCACTGTAATAAACTCTCCATTCTGATAAGCCTCCACCCGGAAGGGCTCAATTTTTTTCTCAATGTAACTCATATGCTTCTCCTTTCTAATAACCTGATACTTATATAATCTTACAGAATATAAAATAAATCAATGATAATTTGTCTATCTTTTTTATCATTTTATTTATTTTGTCTATTTTTCTTTATGTGATACTTTGCTATAATTTTTATAGATAGAACGCGGGGGTTCTAGCATTTAATTCAAACACAGGAGGGTACTTATTATGGCAAAAGATGGATTAGGCATCACCAACATGAACGGTGATACAACCGATGAGAACAAGACATGCGGACTTCAGGATATGAACTGTCTGGCTGGTCAGGAAGTAAAAGAGCATAGCTTAAACAACATGAACGGTGATTCCGGTGATGACGACAAGAGTTGTGGTCTTCAGGATATGAACTGTGTTCAGTAATTTCATTTTTGAATAGTCAAAAAGAACCACTTTTGTGGTTCTTTTTCTTTCTATTCGCGCTTTCTTTGCTATTTCTACAGACAAGTCCAGATATAATAGATCACTCCAAGTATCCAGCTCGTAAAAATTCCATATAATATGACAGGTCCACAGATTGTAAAAATCTTGGCGCCGCATCCAAAGACATTTCCCTCGCTTCCGCGAAATTCAATTGCCGGTGCAGCCACAGAGTTTGCAAATCCGGTAATCGGTACAAGTGCACCCGCTCCACCCCATTTTGCAAAGGTCGGATAAATATTCAGACCCGTTAGGAGTACGCTTAACAATACGAGTATGAGTGTACACCACATGGGTGCCATCTCTTCATCTGCTCCACATGACTTTGCAATTGCGATGATTGCTTGTCCAATCGTACAGATAACGCCTCCCACGATAAATGCCTTCAGCATGTTTCCACCCAGACTGTAGGTCGGTGTCACCTGCTTGACATATTCATTATACTCCTGCTGCTGTCTAAGCTTCTGCTCCGGAATCCGATCCTGTTTCATATGACATTACTCCTTTTTCTATTGCCGATTGGCTCATGTTTTCCACATAAGCATATGTTTTTTTCACATTTTTATTCTTTGGTGTTAACATTTTGTCACTGTCCTCCGATATATGTTTCATCTGATACATATATGTGCACAGAAAACAGTATCTATTCAAAGTCAGGATATTTTCAAAAATACTTTACTCTGAATAGTTGCAAAGAGAATAACAGGATGAACCACGGACGGCAAATGGATTTGAAAAAGGGAGTTTTTCTGATTCTTCGCTGTCTTTTATTTTGTTTTGTAGGGAAACAATTCATCATAAACAGGTGTCCTTGAAAAAAGGAGCATTGTTATGATCATTCAATCTGGTAATGTTGGAATGAGCGCAAAAAGAAGCTATTATTCACACTCATATTCCAATCAGTCTCTTCAGGTGTGGGGAAAAGGCTCTGCGCTCATCTCTCCCACCTTAGCCGGTATCACAACGGCCACGGACAAACAAAAAAATGCCTCGCAGAGTTCTTCTGCAAAGCATGCAATTTATGGCGATGGCAATAACAGCAATGATTTTTTCACAGAGCTGCAGAATCGTTACAAACCGAGTCAAAAGGTCAGCCGCCCCTTACGCACAGGGTCTTCGGATTCACTCAAGGACTTGCAAAAGATACGCCAGCGCACATTAAGCTATATTCTGGATTTACTGTTCTCAAAGGAGCGGCGATGGGATTATAGCAGCGCACAAAATCTCCCAAGTGACAGCACAGAAAACAACTTTGGCGGTCAGTATACAGCCGAATTCTATTATGAGGAAAATGAGAATGTCAGTTTCTCCACGGAAGGTATGGTAAAGACCTCGGACGGCAAAGAAATCAGCTTTCAGCTCGACCTGACACTGAGCAGATCGTTTGTACAGTACTCTCGTGAGGCAATTGATTTTGGTGCACCCCGCATGATGGATCCGCTTGTTATCAATCTGGATTCACCGTCTGCCAATGTAAGCGATCAGAAATTCTATTTTGATCTCGACGGTGATGGTCACGAGGAATCTATTTCTTCACTTGGTGCAGGAAGCGGTTTTCTTGCTTTGGACAAAAACGGAGATGGTATCATTAATGATGGAAGTGAATTATTCGGAACCAAAAGCGGCAATGGCTTTGAGGATTTATCTGCATTTGATCTTGATAAAAACGGATGGATCGATGAAGCAGATGATATCTTCGACAAGCTTCTCGTCTGGACGAAGGATGAAAATGGCAACGACAAGCTGATTGATCTTAAAAAAGCAGGTGTGGGCGCCATCTATCTCGGAGCTGCCGACACGCAGTTTTCTTTAAACGACACCGGCAACAGAACGAATGCCTTGATTCAAAAAAGCGGTATTTTTCTGTACGAAAGCGGGCGCTCAGGCACGATACAGCAGGTGGATTTAGCCACCTGAGAGGCGTTATCTCGTCCACATCCGCTGTTCGTTAAGACCCATCTGCAGAAGTTCTGCCATCTGTTCGTCATAACGATCAACATTCGGATGATAATAGCGAAGCATATGCTTTAAATGCACTTCTCTGGCATCCGTCGGCTCATAGGAAGCAAGTAACTCCTGCACAAGTGTACCGAGTGCATCCGGTTTTATATCAGCCGGAATCTCCCGCTCAAGAATTTTACCGAGCAGGCCACTCGCATAATAGAACTCATAATTTCCGGTCATCACGGAAGCCTGCAGGCTACATTTGATTACAATGCTTTCTCTGGCTAATTCAACATGCATAAGAATACCCCCTGTCTTACACCAAGTATAGCACAGGGGGTTTTGTTTTTTCAATCCGGTGTCAGGCCATGACAAAAATACCATAGTGCACCGCAAGTTTTTCCTAATGCCATCAGCGCAACAAACCATGACATTCCAAAGCGTATTTTCGTTCTCATAAACAGGATTGGAAAAATGGAAAGCACCTCTGCAAGTGCCGCAGATACACAGCCAACATACATCCCGCACAAGACTCCCCATGCAATGACAAACCAGCTGCCCGATGGCAGAGGTAACGCAGGGTATTGGGAAAACAGCCCTCCGCATATCAATCCGGCGATAATCAGGTACTCATACAGCGACAGAAGCCGCATCGTATGGCTCGTTCCAATCATCCTGGGAAATACACCGATCTTCATTAAAAAAGCCACAACGCCCCCGGAAATTGCGCTTCCTGATGCAATTCCTATCAGGCACATGCATATCCAGCTCCATACATTCAAGACTGCTGCTTCTCCTTTTCTTTGATCCGTTCAATCGTGTCCTCAACATCCTGCTCATATTTGCTCATTTCCACCTGAAGCGGTGTCGGATCTGTCTCCTTTTTCTTCAAACTGAAATGATTGAAGAAAATAAGGATTCCAAGCGAAAGCCCAATCGAATACCCAATTTCCAATCCTCCAATACTCTCCGGTGCTTTCCCTAACGATTGCTCATAAATCTGTGCAAACAGATTCACAATTCCGATATCATTATGAAACGCCATGATAGAAAATCCCGAACCGAAAAAAATTACAATCCCCACAAGTATTGCTTTGATAATTGTCCAGAGATTTCTATCCATTGCAGTCAGATTCTTTCATATTTTTGACCAGTTCTACACCATGTTGTCTCTGATAGCTTTGCTGTTTTCCCGTATAGTACTGGATTCCAAACCAGATGATGAGTACCAGAATGACAGCCAGAATAACCCGATAAATAAATTTTGCCATATTCACACTCCCTCGTATTTCATTTCTTTGGAGTTAGTGTGTGAATATGGCAAATTATTATTCGCTCTATTAATTTCTTTTTTATGCTACATTCTTGTTAACAGCTAACATCGCACGGGAGATTGCACTTCCTACGATAAAGCAAAGCAGCGCCTCTATCAGGCCGTTTACTCCAACAAAAGCCATTACAAACATGAACGGGTTTGCCGCACCAAGCGCACTCACAAATCCCTGAATGTAATCTGTCTGATAGAAGAAAATTACGATACAACTCATAAAGAATAATGTATTCAACAGTGGACAGCAAAGATTTGCAATCATAAGACTTACCGCATCTTTTGTGCATATCTTTTTCAACAAAGCATAAATCAGTCCTGTCAACCATCCCATCAGCGTACGGGCTACGACACATGTAACAAAAGTTCCAACCGGATTAATCTGAAGAAGCATCGCTCCAAATGGACTCATTCCAAAGCACTGCATAAAACTTGTAATACCAAATACAGCACCAAGAATCGCTCCTCCTACAGGACCCATAAGAACCGAACCCACAGCAACAGGCACAACGATCAAAGTAATCTCAAGACCGAGTGTGCGAATATATCCAATCGGAGTAAACGCAAGAATAAAAATAATGGCTACGAACATCGCCATCTCAACCATTGCCACGGTTCTCTGTCTCCGCTCATTTCTCATAAAAAATAACTCCTTTAATCTGCAAAAATTCCCGACAGACAACAAAAAGCTGCTGCCTGCCGGGATTTTACACCTCAAAAATACTATGTATTTCGAACTGTCAATTATTTAGCGTTTGCTTTGATTGCCTCAGTAAGTGCAGGAACAATCTTATTCAGATCTCCTACGATACCGTAGTCAGCTACATCAAAGATCGGAGCATCTGCATCCTTATTAATTGCAACAATAAGGTCAGACTCTTCCATACCGGCTACATGCTGGATTGCTCCGGAAATACCGATTGCAAAGTAGACATTCGGACGAACAGTCTTTCCGGTCTGTCCTACCTGATAATCAGGTGCTAACCAACCGTTCTCAACAACTGCACGCGAGCAGCTTACCATTCCGCCCAATGCATCTGCTAAATCCTGAAGCATCTTGAAGTTCTCAGCACTTCCAACTCCACGACCACCGGATACAAGGATCTTTGCATCCATGATGTTCTCAACCTGACCAACCGCCTTAACAACTTCCGTGATTTCTACATATCTGTTGTTCGGAGTAAATCCGGGATTGTACTCAATAACATTTGCCTTTGCACCTGCAATTGGATCAATCTTCTGCATAACACCGGGACGAACAGTTGCCATCTGAGGTCTGTTATCCGGGCAAGCGATGGTAGCAATCGTGTTTCCGCCAAATGCAGGACGGGTCATAAGTAACTGATTGTGCTTCTGCTCGTCTTCTTTTCCGGGAGCAGCTACTAACGGGAAGTCACCGATCTCAAGAACTGTACAGTCTGCTGTCAAACCGGTTGCAACTCTTGCAGATACAGTAGGTCCAAGATCACGACCAATAGCGGTTGCACCAACCAGCATAATCTCCGGCTTGTACTCATTGATTACGGAAGCAAGTGCGTGAGCGTAAGGCTCGGTTCTGTATGTCTCTAACTCGGGATCATCTACAACGATTACCTTGTCTGCGCCGTACTCAGCGAGCTTATCACACAAGTTCTTTACATTAGATCCCAAAAGTACTGCTGTAACATCTGTTCCTAAATCTGCAGCCAGCTCCTTAGCTTTTCCAAGCAGCTCGAAAGCAATGGAACTAATCTCATTGTCTACCTGCTGTGCGTAGATATATACGCCCTTATATTCTTCTAAACCCATTTTTTTCACCACTTTTCTTTATAATATTAGATAATGTGTTTCTCGGTTAACTTGCTCATGATGTAGTTTACTGACTCGGTAGGATCTAAAGCAACCTTCTCGCCTGCACCCTTGCGAACCTTGTCAGAAGCCTTCGCAATCTTGGTGGGAGATCCTTTAAGTCCTAAGTTTGAATCATCAACATCCTTTAAGTCTGCTCTGCCCCATACGGTTACTTCTTTGTCATATGCATCGAAAATTCCGCCGGGTGTCATATATCTGGGAACATTAAGCTCTGATAATGCTGTGATTAAGCAGGGCATCTGAGCCTTAACCATATGATATCTGTCTTCATACTGACGCTTAACAACTACGCTGTCACCCTCGACCTTGATATCTGCTGCATATGAGATAACAGGTAACTGAAGATGCTCTGCAATCTGCGGTCCTACCTGAGCGGTATCACCGTCGATTGCCTGACGACCGGTAATGATTAAATCATAATCGATATTTCTGAGTGCGCCTGCGATTGTTGTTGATGTCGCCCATGTATCAGCTCCACCAAGTACACGATCGGTAACAAGAATTGCATTGTCTGCGCCCATAGCCATTGCCTCACGAAGTACATCGTCAGCCTTGGGAAGACCCATAGTAAGTACAGTTACTTCTGCGCCGGTCTGCTCTTTAATTCTTAATGCTGCCTCTAATCCGGCTTTGTCATCCGGATTCATGATTGCAAGCATAGCTGCTCTATCAAGTGTTCCATCAGGGTTAAACTTAACGCCGCCCTTGGTATCAGGAACCTGTTTAATACATACTACGATTTTCATGTATTTTTTCTCCTTTTATTATTTATTATGGCGGATTACGACTATTTAAGAAGTGCACCAGAGATAACCATACGCTGAACTTCTGATGTTCCCTCATAGATCTCAGTGATCTTAGCATCACGCATCATTCGTTCTACATCGTACTCTCTGATATATCCGTATCCTCCAAAGAGCTGTACACACTCGGTTGTAACAGCCATTGCAGTCTCAGCAGCAAACAACTTAGCCTTTGCAGCTTCTACTGAATAAACCTTCTGGGTTGCCTTAGCCATAGCAGCCTTGTAAACCAAAAGCTGGGCAGCTTCAACTCTTGCAGCCATATCTGCAAGCTTAAACTGTGTATTCTGCTGTGCAGCGATTGCACGACCAAACTGCTTTCTCTCCTTGGTATATTCAATGGTGCGCTCTAATGCGCCCTCAGCGATACCAAGTGCCTGAGCAGCGATACCGATACGACCACCATCCAGAGTATGCATTGCAATCGGGAATCCCTTTCCTTCGGGTCCAAGCAAAGCATCCTTAGGGATTCTGCAATCTTCGAAAATTAACTCGTAGGTTGAAGATCCACGGATACCCATCTTCTTCTCCTTGGTTCCGAATGAGAATCCGGGAGCGCCCTTCTCAACGATGAATGCAGAGAAGTTTTTCTTCTTTCTTCCGCGCTTGTCCACAGTAATACTTGTGATAGCGATTACGATATAAACATCTGCAACCTTACCGTTGGTGATGAAGCACTTAGAGCCGTTAAGAACCCACTCATCTCCATCCAATACAGCCTTCGTCTGTGCTCCCTGCGCATCAGTACCTGCACCGGGCTCGGTAAGTGCGAAAGCTCCAAGTAACTCACCTTTTGCAAGGGGAGCAACATATTTCTGCTTCTGCTCTTCCGTACCATAGGTCATAATCGGATCGATGCAAAGTGAGGTATGTGCAGAAACGATAACACCAGTCGTACCACAAACCTTTGATAACTCCTCTACGCACATTACATATGTAAGGGGATCACATCCCTGTCCGCCGTACTCCTTCGGTACAGGAATTCCTAAAAATCCATATTTAGCCATCTTTGCAACAGTCTCAGCGGGGAAAGCTTCTGTCTCGTCAGTCTCCTGCGCAAGGGGCTTTACTTCTGTCTCGGCAAACTCTCTGAATAAAGAGCGGGCCATTTCATGCTTTTTATCTAAAGAAAAGTCCATGATTTACACTCCTTTTTTGATTATT
The DNA here is from genome assembly GCA_029012425.1 of bacterium. Classification (GTDB taxonomy): domain Bacteria; phylum Bacillota; class Clostridia; order Lachnospirales; family Lachnospiraceae; genus W0P33-017. Next base: position 48,249 of record JAQXMB010000042.1, read on the forward strand.
AATTGAATAAATAAAATAGCTATTCAGGCATTATCTCGATTACGCTAAAGCTCCATCTCGATAATGATTCACACCAAAGAAATCGCCACACATGTATTCATTCATACAGGTATGCTTCCTACATGATGTGCCGATTGCTCTGGCTTTGAATCGTTTAGATAGCATCAACGGGTGTCTTCGTACGATCTGCGTTGTAAACATAGAATCCTTTTCCGCTCTTAGCACCCAGATTTCCACCGCGAACCATCTTACGAATTAACGGACATGCGCGATACTTGCTGTCTCCGGTCTCATTGTAAAGTACATCCATGATTGCAAGGCAGATATCCAAACCAATGAAATCTCCTAACTCAAGGGGGCCCATGGGATGGTTTGCGCCAAGCTTCATAGCTGCATCGATACCTGCGATGTCAGATACACCTTCCATCTTAATGAAAGCTGCCTCATTAATCATCGGAATAAGGATACGGTTAACTACGAATCCTGCTGCCTCGTTAACCTGAACTGCAGTCTTTCCGATTTCAGCAGAGATCTTCTTGATTGCGTCAACGGTCTCTACGGGTGTATTTACACCGGCGATAACCTCAACCAGCTTCATGCGATCAGCAGGGTTGAAGAAATGCATTCCGATCATCGGACGGGTAAGTCCGTTTCCAATCTCAGTGATTGAAAGGCTTGATGTATTAGAAGCGAAGATACACTCCGGCTTTGCAATCTTGTCAAGCTCTGCAAAAGTTGTCTTCTTAACTTCCATATTCTCAAAAGCTGCCTCAACGATCAAATCGCAGTCTGCACAAAGGTCTTCCTTTAAGCCGGGAGTAATCTTTGCAAGAATTGCATCTACAGCTTCCTGAGTCATTTTTCCTTTTTCAACAAGTCTTGCATATCCTTTTGCAATCTTGTCTTTTCCGCCCTGTGCCCACTCCTGCTTGATATCACACAGTGCAACTTCATAGCCGTCAACCATAGCAAATGCCTTAGCAATGCCCTGTCCCATAGTTCCGGCACCAATTACGCCTACCTTCATTTGATAGATCCTCCTTATTATATGTATATATTTTAGTTTTGTAAGAATCCACGGATTGCATTATGCTTCGCATTTCCGCAATCCTATGGACACTCGTAATCCGCCTTATCAGGCTACTTACTCGTGTCCATGAATGTTTCTAATGTTCAGATAACAACGCGAATAAATTCTCGTGTTATCTGCTCATTGAAACCGGATTCTTACTGCTCATACTTCTCAACGATTGTAGAGCATCCCATTCCACCACCGATACACAGTGTAGCAAGACCCTTCTTAGCCTCAGGTCTCTTCTGCATCTCGTGTAACAATGTAACAAGGATACGACAACCGGATGCACCAACCGGATGTCCGAGTGCGATAGCACCACCGTTAACATTTACCTTGCTCATATCGAAGTTCAGATCTCTTGCAACTGCGATAGACTGTGCAGCGAATGCCTCGTTTGCCTCAACAAGGTCCATATCCTCAATGGTAAGACCGGTCTTAGCAAATACCTTTCTGGTAGATGCAACAGGACCAACACCCATAATCTCGGGCTCAACTCCGCCAAGAGCTCCGCCTACCCATGTAGCCATAGGAGTGATTCCCAATTCTTTTGCCTTCTCTTCGCTCATAACAACAACTGCTGCAGCACCGTCGTTGATTCCTGAAGCGTTACCAGCGGTAACAAGTCCACCCTGCTTTCCTGAGCAGCACTTCAAGTTGCCAAGGCTCTCAGCGGTTGTTCCGGGACGAGGTCCCTCATCCTTAACAAAGTCAACGATTTCTTTCTTAACCTTAACAGGTACGGGAACGATCTCATCATCAAACTTGCCGGCTGCGATAGCTGCTTCGCACTTCTGCTGGCTGTTTGCAGAGAACTCATCTAACTCCTCACGGGTAATGCCATATTTATCACAAACATTCTCAGCAGTAATCATCATGTGATACTGGTTAAAGGCGTCTGTCAATGCATCGTTAACCATTGTATCAATGATTGTAGCATTGTTCATACGATATCCAAAACGAGCCTTTGTCATAGCGTAAGGAGCCATTGACATATTCTCCATACCACCTGCTACAACGATATCAGACTGGCCTGCAAGAATCTGAGCAGCTGCCTCATTTACACACTTCAGACCAGAGCCGCATACAACATTCAAGGTAACTGCGGGAACCTCAATCGGTAAACCGGCCTTGATAGAAGCCTGACGAGCTACATTCTGTCCCTGAGCTGCCTGAATTACACATCCCATTAATACTTCGTCAACCTGCTCAGGCTTAACACCTGCTCTCTTGATTGCCTCTTTGATTACGATTGCACCTAACTCTGCTGCAGGGGTGTTGCTTAATGCACCACCCATTTTGCCGATTGCAGTACGGCAAGCTGATGCGATTACTACTTTGTTTGCCATTTTTTCGTTCTCCTTTTCTTAATTATGCTGTTAATTTTTTAACAATCTTTCAGAAAAAATAAATGCTCTTTCGAGCTTCTGTAGGTAGATTGTACCATGAACCTGTGTCCTTTGCAACTGAAATCTGGAAAGATTTCATAAAAAAGAGCTATATTTTGTCAAATCATACAAACTGTCAATCACATTGTCATTTATGGGTATCTGTGCTACAATTCTATCATTGAGGGGGAACTGAAACTATGAAATTTTATAAACCTGAACAGCTGCGTGAGGGGATGCGCCTGGCGAAACCGGTCTACAACCGACAGGGTGTTCTTCTTTATGAGCGTGGCGATATACTGACATCAAACATGATCAGTAATATTCTGCACTTCGGGCTGCTTGGTGTTCTCATTCTTGACCCGGATGAGACCCTGACTCCTGTCAGTGCCACAGAGCAAAAAATTGAGATGCTTCAGACAAGCTGCATGTTCCGCCTGCGGGATTGCCTGATTGCAATCAGCAAAGGACATAAACCTCAGGATCTTCATCCTTTAGTTGAACACATCTGCAGTCAGATCTGTTCCATCCGCGGGCGTCTAAGCTTTTCACAAACGCTTCGAAGCAGCGAGGATTACAATTATAAGCATGCCGTATGCACAGCCATGCTCTGTGCAATGATTGCAAGAAATCTGGATTACCCGACAGAATCCATGCATGATCTCGTGTCGGCAGCCCTTCTTTCCGATTTTGGATACCTGTATGTTCCTAAAAATATATTGGAGAAAAAGGAGTCCTCGTTTACCCGTATTGATCTTGTAACGATGGATCAGTACCGCGAAAAGGCGCTTCATCTGCTTCAGCAGCAAAGCAATCCGTATGCACTTGGGGAGGATACCTTTACGATATTAAATCAGTTCTTGGGAGTACAGCGAAAGGAGAATCCTCATCTGAACACTTCCATGTGGCTGCTCTCCACGAGAATTCTTATGGTGGCAGATAAATATGACCGCATGACCGCCATGAGCTTAAACCATAGTCCGAAATCATTGCTGGCTGCGCTCAGACATCTGCGAGCAATGGATGGAATTTATGATTCGATTGTTGTTGATGCGCTCTCTGACTCGCTTGTCATCTTAAGTGTCGGTCAAAGTGTTACACTGAGCAATCAGAGTCTTGCAACCGTCCTCTCCGTCAATGAAGAGGATCCGTTATATCCGCAGGTTCTCGATGCAGGCAACAATAAGGTATATGATCTTGGAAGCCCGAAGCTTCGCGATATCATAGAAATCACAGACATCGCAACAACCGTTGATCGGCGATATGTATGCGATGAGCAGACGCTCAGGCACTTTGTCCCGGATTCCAGACTTCAGGCAACCACCCGGCGTATCCGTATGCGCCTCGAAAAAGCAAAACAACGCGAGCGCGCAAGAAAACATAAACAAAGCCCACAGTAATAAATACCGTGGGCTTTATTCATTTACGATGATAACTTATTACTCATCTTTTCCGGTTGAACCAATTGTTCCCATTCATTTCTTGTGATTGCATACGCATAGGAAATCGTATTCTTCGGGTCCGGATATTCCTTCACTTTCTTCATACCGTTGGCAATTGCTGTCGCATATGATCCGACATTTGTATATTTCATATAGGAAAAAATCATGTCGTAATCCGTGTTTTCAAACACCCAGTCGCGGCAGGCTCTTGCCGCTTCTTTTCCCAAGCCTCTTCTCCAGTATTTTTTATGGATATGGTATCCGATTTCCGGAAGCATCTCCCCGTCAATATTCTGAATGGAAATCCCACAGTCCCCGATAAACTCGCCGCTCTCCTTAAGCACGACCGCCCAGAGTCCGAAGCCGTATTTCTCGTAGTTGTCAAGATTCCAGATAATCCAATTTCGAGTTTTTTCTTCATCAAAAGGCGCCGGATAGTGCTGCATCGTCTCTTCGTCCGACATGATCTCATAAAGTGCATCAAAATCTTCCAATGAATAGTTTCTGAGCAGCAACCGCTCTGTTTCAATTATGTAGTCACTCATTTCTATATTATTATTCTCCTTCTTTCCTATCGTACCCCATCAACTTACTTTTTGGGGTCATGCGTACACATATAGCGCAGGCACGCTCGCGCTACTTGTCGCTGGCAGTGGTACATAAGCGCCCAAAATACGGACGCAAAGTACCAGCCGCTCCAAAGTACCTGCTGGATATATGTGTATCGCATTCCCTGTCCACGCTACGAAAAGCTTGACAAGGTCAGTGCCCGCGCTTCCATGAAGATTACTGCCAATGCCATTATTTACGCTGCCGGCAAGGTTTATGGCAGTTCCCATCAGCAGCGACATTTGTCTGGCGCAGCGCGAGCGTATCGTAAATGTTCCGCCTGGCATATCTGAAAGCCGAAGACTATTTGTGCGTAGGACAAATCGAGTCGAGGCTGAAGGAACAGTGAGACACCGACAGGCAACCGGAGCAGGTGATGGGATGCTGCCATGATATTGCCGGCAAGGTTTGTGGCAGTTCCCATCAGGTACTCTATGAAAAGCTCATCGGCGTAAAGCGAAGTCCGCACACCGTCTGTTCCCCATCCGTTGCCTGAAATCCAAGATGCTCATATACTTTGACTGCATACGGAGAAGAATTAACCGTAAACTCCTGCTTATCATATTCTTTTCGCATCGTCTCAAACAGTGCACGACCAATTCCCCGTTTGTGATAAGTAGCCTTCACAAAAAATCCTGCAACATGCTGTGGCGCTCTTATGCTGATTGTTCCGACAAGTGCATCACCATCGAATGCACCGTAAAAGATAATCTTCTTGTTTCTCTCCTCATCATCTAAGCTCTTTCGAAATTCTGCAATGCCTTCCTGCGAGTACTCCGGTGCCTCAAACTCCAGAAATACTTCCCATGACAGCTCTAATGCAGCAGGGATTTCCTCCGGATAAAGACGGCGAACAGTAATGCCGGCTTCCTGTCGGGTCTTTGCATACAATGCCATATCAAGCACCTGTCCGTTCTTGTATACATTGTTTTTCATAATTCCTTCAAACGCAAATCCCGCTTTTTCAAGCACACGCCTGGACGGTGCATTATACGCGTACGGTTCTGCATAAATGCGAAGAATGTCGCTCTCGGCAAACACTTTTTCGCACAGTAATTCGACTGCCTGTGTCATCAGTCCCCTGCCCCAATATTCCTCTGCAATATAGTATCCCAGCTCCGCTGTGCGGGCATGGACATTGGACTGTCGAAACGCAGCGATACTTCCGATTGCGGTTCCGTCAAGATCAATCGCATATGCAAAGGTTTCCTTCGGGTCAGCCGCAAGCATTTGATTGATAAAAGCAAGCGCATCCTCCTCGGTAAACGGATACGGCAAACCATCACGCAGATTATTTTGTATTTTTCGATTTGATAATGCAGCTGTCATTGCTTTTGCATCTGACGCCTCCCATTTTCGGATTGAAAGCTTCATCCTCTCTACCTCCTGTCAATGAATCACCAGTCTTCAAGGCTCCATTTCTCACTTTTCCTGCACCGAAATAATATCTATCAGATGATCGGTTCTTATCCCCACTCCCTGAAAAGTAATAGACCCATTATAGTCATCACCGAATATTGTGTCAATATAAAGTTAATATTTTTTCACCCTTCGATTATGTCCACAGGAAACCTAACAACTGTCACACGATTCCTTTTCATCTGTATTGATTTACAAATGAAACTACGCTACAGATGAAAAAAGGAATCTGTGATCAAAAATATGAATCGAATGAAATCAGGGAATTGGAATTGAAAAAGAAACGGTCGTTCCGGCTCCGACAACGCTGTCGCACTCAATGCGACCATCGTGCTGCTCTACGATATACCTGGAAATATTAAGTCCAAGCCCGGAGCCCGGAATATTCTGGGTTCTCGCCTTATTTCCACGGTAAAACAAATCAAACACAAACGGCAGATCCGTCGCCTCAATTCCCTTTCCGTTGTCACGGATGCTCACAATCAGGATTTTATCCTCATATCCCGGATTCAATATTTCAAACGAGACATGAATTGAAAGCTTCTCCCCGCCATACTTTACCGCATTGCTCACAATGTTTTGCACCACCTGCGCAATCCGGTCTGTGTCAATATCGATGAGCACCTTGGGCGGCGTATCGTAAGTAAACTGATAGTGTTGCTGCATTGCCTCCTGCTTATACTCGTTCATCAGGTTGCCAAAAAAGCTGTCTGCAAAAACCTCCTGCTTATGAATGGACAGTTGATTCATCTGTGCCTTGGAATGCTCAAGTATATCCTCTGTCAGCTTGTTCAAAAGCTTCGCCTTATTCAGCGCATGCTCTGCTGTTTCATGAATCTTCTCCGGCGTTGTGACCACATCGTAGAGGATTTGCTCCAGATATCCGGTAATAATCGCAATCGGAGTCTTCAAATCATGCGAAATACTTGCATACAGTGCGCGCTCCTTTTCACTGGTTCGCTGCTGGCACATCTCACGGTCTCTGATGTCATCACGCATCTTCTCAAAATCATGACAGAGTGTTCCGATTTCTCCGCTGTAGTCATAGCTGACACCTGCATCCAGATCGCCGCTTAATATATGCCTCGTAGATTGATGCAGCTCGCCAATCGGCTCCCAGATATCCTTTTTCATCATCCTTCCGATGCGAAGTCGCATGACAAAAATAAGAAGCAGCCAGACAAATGCCGGGGCAGCTTCCATGCCAAAAACAGTTAACAGTTTTTTCTGACGCTCCTTTGACGGATCCACAAGCAGCATACCTTTGACCTGATCTTCGTTTACAACCGGAGTGCTATAATATCTGCTGCTTCCAATCGTGCTCAAATCGGCTATCTCAGCTTGTGAATAATCATCCATCGTTGTGTACAACACTCTGCCGTCAATGTCAAAAATACAGTAGGGAAAATCTGCCATGGGCAGACTTTCAACATCTACTGTATCTTCCTTCCATTCCTGTCGCAACGCGACCAAAAAACGGTTCATCTGTACTCGTACATCCCGCTCGTCTGCGGTATAGCTGATGTGATAGTACGCCACAAAAAGTAGGTGCCCCATCAAAAATACGGTAAAGATCATGCTGATTGCTTCATTGATAAAGAGTTTTTTTCGAATTACATCTCCCATTTATATCCTGCTCCCCAGACCGTTTTTATGTAGCAGGCACCGGCGCCTACCATCTTCTCACGGATTCTTCCGATGTATACGGTAATCGTATTCTCATCAATATACTCTGCACATCCCCACACCGCATCGAGCAGCTGGCCTTTCGAAAACACGCGCGAAGGATGAGATGCCAGATAATCCAACAGTTGAAATTCGCGCGTTGTAAGTTCGATTTCCTTTCCGCACACCCAGACTCTGTAAGAGAGTCTGTCAATCTCCACCTCACCGACAACAATCCGTTTGTCCTCATCCTTGGGCTTTGAAAAAGAAGTATAACGGCGGATATGAGATTTGATTCTTGCAAGAAGCTCCGGCATCGAAAATGGCTTCTCGATATAATCGTCCGCACCGATTCCCAGTGACAGCATCTTGTCCATCTCGCTGTTTTTCGCTGAGACAATCATAATCGGCGCCACCGATTTGGTGCGCACCACGCGACATACCTCAAAACCGTCTGCCTTCGGCAGCATGAGGTCTAACAGTATCAATGTCGGGTTCGTCTCCTCGGCAAGACGAATTCCCTCCTCACCGTCAGATGCGACGATTACCTCATAGCCTTCCTTCCGCAGAAAACCGACCGTGATTTCCTGTAGCTCGGTATCATCTTCAATTAACAGAATTCTCTCACCCGCCATGCTGCTCCTCCTTACCAGTTATGCTCCTTTAAGAAGGTATAAACTGTATTTTCTCTCTCCTTCTTTGCCTCTTCTGTATAACGGCCAAGGTTCAAATCTCCGACAATTCTTCCATCCTCTAAGTACAAAAGTCTAGTTGCTCTGGCTGCTGCCTTAAGGTCATGCGTTACCATGACAATTGACTGCCCCTTGGCATTCAGTTCTGTGAGCACATCCAGCACCTGTTTTCCCATCGAAGAATTCAATGCTCCGGTCGGCTCATCTCCGAAAATCACACCGGCTCCGGTAATCAGTGCTCTTGCGATTGCAACGCGCTGCTTCATTCCACCGGAAATTTCTGCCGGATACTTCTGCGCAACATCGCTAAGACCCATCTGTTCTAAGAGCTCTCTCGTCTTTTGATTTACCTCTTCCTTAGGTGCCGTACCGTAACCACAGTAAGCGATATTCTCAAACACATTCAAATCCGAGAGCAGATTCATGCTCTGGAAAATGAACGAAATCTTGTTTTTTCTGATTTGTGCCGCTCTCTTCTCGCTGATTCCGGCAATGTTTTCACCGTATAACAGCACTTCTCCGGAGGTCGGCGCATCCATCGTTGAAAGCGAATACAACAGTGTTGATTTACCGCTTCCGCTACTTCCCATTATAATCGTAAAATCCCCCTCGTAAATAGATATATTGATATTTTTCAACACATTGTTCGCATTTTTTCCTACGACAAAGCTCTTGCACAAATCCTTGGTTTCAATAATTGTTTTTTTCATTTTTCTGCTCCAATCTGCCCATATCTGTGGGCAATCCATTTCTTATCCGTATCAATTCAGGTCTCCGTCCCGATTCCGTTCATTTGATACGATTATTCTTCCATCAGTTCCACAGGTTTAATTTTTCTAATCGACTGTAGCATCACAAGCGCGATCAGCATCAGTACCACATAGGTTACACCGCCAACGGTTGCCGGCAGCCAGAATGGCTTTCGAATATAAAACACGCCGCACGCCAATGAGAATAGAATCGGTGAGAGTATTTCATTTAATATCACCGTAATGATCATTGCAATCGCATACTGAATGGTAAGGCTTACAAGACTTTCCCGAATGATATAGCCGGTCGTAAATCCCATTGCTTTCTGGATACCGTATTTTCTTCTGTTTTCCTTTATCTGTGTGTGAATCAGGTTCACAATATTTAAGATACTAAACGCTGCAAATGCCGCAAACAGTACGACGCAGATTGGATTGGCAATCTCTCCTACCGTATCGCCCTCCCGCTCCACGAAATTGAAGTCCGTAAACATCAGACTTCCGGGAACTGCTTTTTCAAACTCTGCAGCGAAGGTATCATAGTCAATGCCATCCTTCAAAAATACGAGTATTGTCTGGTAATCCACATGATATCCAAGCTCCTCGAAATCTTCATCCAAAAGATAGAAGCTTGCGCCACCTTTCATCATTGCGCTGTAGCTTCCGACGATCAGACACCTGATTTGTTTGTCACCGTTGCTGACTTTGATATAATCCCCAACCTTTTTATCGACCTCCGATAAAAACTGCTCGGATGCTGCTATCTCATGTCGTTCTAAACAGATGCGCCCCTTGGTAAACGGAACCGTCTCATAGCGCTCCTCTGTAAAATTATCATAGATCATCGGATGCGCTTCCTCACTACTCCACTCGGTTCCTTCAATTTCCATTCCGCTACACTCAGGATCTAACTCAAGCTGCACATAATCAACTACATCGTCAGAATTCTGAATATAGGAAAGTGCATCCTCGTTACCCATTGTCTTAATCATACAATCATATTCGGGAAGATTCTCCCAGATGGTGCGATCCTCGGCGTAATTCGCCAACGTCAGCGCCACCTCCCCGGCCATCACATCAATGTAGACAGAGACGGTAAGAATCATAATAATGAGTAAGCTCATTCCTTTGCGCTTCCACATACCGTTGATTGCCATCGATACGCTTGAAGCTGCACTCGGAATCAAAGACTTGCTAAGCTTCTCCTCAGAAGATAACATCTGCAGATTCATTGCCTGAATCGGGGAGATTGTACGAATCTTTTTTAATTCTCCGGAAACATTCAACCAAAGCACAACACATATAAACACAACAGCCGCCATACCGATGAAAGTTGTGTATTCGGTCAGCACAAATGCTTTGTTTCCGCCCAATACGACTTTTCCAAGATAATCTGCCAGCGGTCTTGCCAAAAACATTCCCGGAATCATGCCAATCACGCCTGATACCATATATGCTGATAAATAAATCTTCTTAATCTCATCGTTGTCTCTTCCAAGCGCCTTGTAAATTCCAATCATCTGATATTCTTTTGCAATCGTTGCCCGAACCAGATAACGGAATACGATAACAGAAACCGCAAGTATGATTAGAGCTGCAACCACTCCGACTCCGCCAAAGATTCCGGTAAGAATCGATAAGCACATCTTTAAGGTTGCGCGGTCAATCATAAACATCTTGGCTGCAGTAAATTCATCCGGCAAAATCTCCTGAAACTCCTTTAAGGAAATATCGGTATCATCCACATAGAGATCTAATGCGTATCCGTCTGTTCCATCGATTTCCTCTAAGGTCCTGTCGTTGAAATAATACGGATAGTTGTCAATAAATCCGGAACTGCAAATTGCCGAGTTTACAATTGCACTGATTTTATAGGTTTTTCCGGTTCCAATCTTGAATGAATCGCCAACCTTCATATCATAGGCCTTTGCACAAATATTGGTGATCCATACCTCACCGTCTTCCGGTGCCTTCTTCTCTTCTCCATCCATCACAGAGATGGCATAATCAACCTTGTCGATATCCTCTATTGCATATGCAAAGGAACCTTCATTCGGTATCTTTTCGCCTTCACAATAAAAGGCATCCGTTAAGTACTTGGCATTTCGCTTCTGCATTTTGGTAATAACCGAAGATGCCACCTCATCATTTTCGATGAGCTCCTCACAATCCTCGCGCGCCGATACGGTAAAAGCCATCGGACAATTGTCCGCACTGTAATAGCTTTCTACAAACCGCTGCGTCTCAAGTGTGAACGATACACACGCTGTCAAAATCATTGCCGCCATCATTGTAAGCAGCATGATAATGAAAAACTGGGTTTTTCTCATTACAATCTTTCTAAACCACATTTCTGTTCTCCTCCTTTATTATTCAAGAACGCCTATGCGTTCTTGCTGCGGAATGCGCGTCAGCTTGTCTGACATCTTCGCTTCCCATTCCTGTAATCCTAGGATAACAGACCCATCTAACACAAAAATATCACAAATATAAACAAATAATAACAAAAAAGGAAGCAAATCATCTGCTTCCCTTTCTAACTATTCAATAATTGTTCCGCCGCCGACAACAAGCTCGCCGTCGTAAAGAACTGCTGCCTGGCCGGTTGTGATTGCCCTCTGTGGCTCATCAAAAACGAGCTTCACCGTTCCATCCGGCTGAACAAAAGCAGTTGCCGCTGCTTCCTTGGCACGGTAGCGTGTTTTTGCGGTAACCCGCACCGGCTCGGTTGGCTCATCGTATGCAATCCAGTTGAAATCCTTTACGATACATGTATCTGAAAAAATTGCCGCCTCCTGTGTGAGCACGACCTCATTCGTATCCATACATTTTCTGCACACATAAAGCGGTGCCGGAAGAGACAGGCCCAAGCCCTTTCTCTGCCCGATAGTATAGCGGATGATTCCCTTGTGTTGTCCCAGACAATTGCCGTTTTCGTCCACAAAATCTCCGGGCGGATAACACTTTCCGGTGTAGCGTTCCATAAATGCTGCATAATCCCCATCCGGCACAAAGCAGATATCCTGGCTATCGTGCTTTTTTGCATTGACAAAGCCATATTCATCAGCCACGGCACGCACCTCATCCTTGGATGAAAAATCTCCGAGCGGAAACCTGGTGTGAGAAAGCTGCTCCTGCGATAAAAAGGCGAGCACATAGCTTTGATCCTTCGCTGTATTCACTGCCTTTTTCAGAAGCCAGCGCCCGGTCTTTGTATCCTGCTCGACTCTTGCATAATGTCCGGTTGCAATCACATCGCACGCCAATTCCTTTGCCCTCTGATAGAGCCTGTCAAACTTCATATAGCGATTACAATCAATGCAGGGATTGGGGGTATCTCCTGCCTCATATGCAGCAACAAACCGGTCGATGACCTCACTTGCAAAGGCATCCTTAAAATTCAGCACATAATAGGGCATACCCAGGCGCTCACATACTTTTCTCGCATCATCGGTATCGCGCTGTGCACAACAACTGTTTTCTTTTGGCTCACCAATCGTCTCATTCTCATAGAGCTTCATGGTAACGCCCATACATTCATATCCGTTTTTCATCATAAGTGCGGCGCAGACAGAACTGTCTACCCCGCCACTCATTGCAACTAATGCTTTTTCCATCATTTTCTCTTACTTTATATACTATTATATCGTTGCGATATCGATTACCGTCAGTTCCTGTCCGCCGTTCTCAAGAGAAGATGCAAGCGCATTGGCTGTATCAAGAGAAGTGATAACATTTACTCCGGTCTCGATTGCCGTACGGCGAATTAAAAATCCGTCGCGGTTTTTATCACGGCCCTGTGTCGGTGTGTTGATGACAAGATCAATCTTATGACCGAGCAAAAGATCCATAACGGTCGGCGACTCCTGTGAGAGCTTGTTGACCTTGCGGGCTGCAACGCCCTGCTCTTTTAAGTAATCTGCCGTATGTCTCGTCGCATAGATCTTATAGCCGAGTGCCTCAAAGCGCTTGGCAACCTCCGCTGCCTCGGGCTGATCCGCACGCTTAACGGTAATTATCATCTGCTTGTGCTTCGGAAGCTCCACACCGGCTCCAAGGAATGCCTTATACAATGCCTCATCAAAGTCTTTCGCAATTCCGAGACACTCTCCGGTCGACTTCATCTCAGGTCCAAGTGAAATCTCCGCACCGCGAATTTTCTCAAACGAGAATACCGGCATCTTGATTGCATAGTACTCTGCTGCCGGTTGGAGGCCCGGCTTGTAGCCAAGCTCGGTAATCTTTTTGCCAAGAATCACCTCGGTCGCTAAATCCACAATCGGGATTCCCGTCACCTTACTGATATAAGGCACGGTACGGGAAGATCTCGGGTTTACCTCGATAACATATACTTCCTCGTCAACAGCGATAAACTGAATATTGATCAGGCCCTTCACATGCAATGCCTTGGCAAGTCTTCTCGAATATTCTGCAATGGTCTCCTTAACCGTGTCACTGACTGTCGGAGCCGGATAGACGGAAATACTGTCTCCCGAGTGAACTCCGGTTCGCTCGATATGCTCCATGATACCGGGAATCAGAATATCGGTTCCGTCACATACGGCATCCACCTCAAGCTCTTTTCCCATCAGATACTTGTCAACGAGAATCGGGTGATCCTGCTCAATGCGGTTGATAATCTCCATGAACTCTTCGATTTCTTCATCCGAGTAAGCAATCTGCATACCCTGTCCGCCAAGTACATAGGAAGGACGAACTAACACCGGATAGCCAAGGCGGTTTGCCACTTCCTTTGCCTCCTATGCGGTGAATACCGTTCCGCCGGCAGCTCTTGGAATGTCGGTTTCCTGCAAAATCTGATCAAACAACTCACGATCCTCTGCCGCATCGACATCTTCGGGTGCTGTTCCAAGAATCGGAACGCCCATCTTCTGAAGACTTTCCGTCAGCTTAATTGCCGTCTGTCCGCCGAACTGTACGACAGCGCCGTCCGGCTTTTCGATATTTACAACATTCTCCACATCCTCCGGGGTCAGTGGCTCAAAATACAGCTTATCTGCAATGTCAAAGTCCGTACTCACCGTTTCAGGGTTATTGTTGATTATGATTGTTTCATAGCCTGCTTTTGCAAACGCCCAGGTTGCATGCACACTACAGTAGTCAAACTCGACACCCTGTCCGATACGGATCGGACCGGAACCAAGGACAAGCACTTTCTTTTTCGAGTGATCCTGTCTGTAATCAGCTGCTTCATCCTCACTTCCGAATACGGAGTAGTAGTAAGGAGTTTCTGCCTCAAACTCTGCCGCACAGGTATCAACCATCTTAAACGCTGCACAGATGCCGTTGTCATAACGCATCTTTTTGATCTCATCCTCGCTTTTTCCGGTTAGGCGCGCAATGACATTGTCCGGGAACTCAATGCGCTTTGCCTCAGCAAGCAGTTCCACGGTTAATTCTTCTTTCTTCAAGCGTTCTTCCATCTCCACGAGGATCGCAATCTTATCAATAAACCACTCATCCACCTGCGTGATATCATGAATCGTTCGATAATTGATACCTTTTCGGATGGCTTCTGCAATCAGATATATTCTCTGATCGTCAACGATTTTCATGCGCTGCATTAATTCCTGCTCACTGAGCATAGAAAAATCGTAAGACATCAGACTGTCCACATGCTGCTCCAACGAGCGGATTGCCTTCATCAGCGCACCCTCAAAGTTATTGCAGATACTCATAACCTCTCCGGTCGCCTTCATCTGCGTGGTCAGCGTGTGTTTTGCTGTGATGAATTTGTCAAACGGGAGACGCGGAATTTTTACCACACAGTAATCGAGTACCGGCTCAAAGCTTGCGTAAGTCTTTCCGGTGATTGCATTTTTAATCTCATCGAGTGTGTAGCCGAGTGCAATTTTAGCTGCAACCTTGGCAATCGGATATCCGGTTGCTTTCGACGCAAGCGCGGAAGAACGACTGACACGGGGATTCACCTCGATAACACAATACTCAAAAGAATCCGGCTTTAACGCATACTGCACATTACATCCACCTGTGATATTCAGCTCGGTGATAATATTCAGCGCAGAAGTACGAAGCATCTGATATTCCTTATCACCCAATGTCTGAGAGGGTGCAACGACAATGGAATCTCCGGTATGCACACCGACCGGATCGATATTTTCCATATTACATACAGTAATACAGTTACCTGCCGCGTCACGCATTACCTCATACTCAATTTCCTTCCAGCCTGCGATGCAGCGTTCCACAAGAACCTGACCGACACGACTTAAGCGAAGTCCGTTTGAGAGAATATCGATCAGTTCCGTCTCATTGTGGGCGATTCCACCACCGCTTCCTCCGAGCGTATATGCCGGACGAAGTACGACCGGGTATCCGATCGTATTGGTAAATTTAATTCCATCCTCCACATTCTCAACAACCAGAGAAGCGGCTACCGGCTCACCAATCTTTTCCATTGCCTCCTTGAATGCCTGACGATCTTCGGCTTTTCGAATCGTCTCCGCGGTCGTTCCGATCAGCTTTACTCCATGTGTCTCAAGAAATCCTGACTCAGCAAGCTCCATTCCAAGATTTAATCCTGCCTGTCCGCCAAGCGTCGGAAGCACACCGTCAGGTTTTTCTTTGATAATGATCTGTTCGAGTACTTTGGCTGTCAGTGGCTCAATATATACCTGATCCGCAATATTTTTATCGGTCATAATGGTTGCCGGATTTGAGTTCACCAGACAAACCTCGATTCCCTCTTCTTTTAACGAGCGACACGCCTGTGTTCCCGCATAGTCAAACTCAGCCGCCTGTCCAATGACGATGGGGCCGGAACCGATCACAAGTACTTTTTTGATTGCTTCATTCTTCGGCATTAGTTCTCTCCTCCCATCATTTCAATAAATCGATCAAATAAATACGAGCTGTCCTGCGGTCCGGGACATGCTTCCGGATGGAACTGCACCGTGAAAATGTTCTTACCCGTATAGGCAAGTCCCTCATTCGTTCCATCATTGACATTGATAAATGCCGGTGTCGCAATATCCGGCTTCAGTGTATCGGTATCAACAACATATCCGTGATTCTGCGATGAGATGTAGACCCGGCCGGTTGCCAGATCCTTCACCGGATGATTTCCGCCACGGTGTCCGTATTTTAAGCGCTTCGTATCCGCACCGGTAGCGAGTGCCATCAGCTGATGACCAAGACAGATTGCAAAAATCGGAATGTCTGAGGCATAAAGCTTCTTCACTTCCTCGATAATAGCGATGCAGCTCTTCGGATCTCCCGGTCCGTTTGAAAGCATGATTCCATCCGGTTTGGACGCCAAAATTTCTTCTGCTGATGTGTGTGCCGGGTAGATGGTCACTTCGCAGCCTCTCTTGTTCAGTGACTTTGCAATATTGTTCTTTGCACCGAAATCAAGTAATGCAACGCGCTTTCCGTTTCCTTTTAACACACTCTTTTCACTGCAGGTTACCTCATCGACTACATTTCCTACCGTAAATTCCTTCAGTCGCGGAATAATCTCATCCAGTTTGTAGTTTTCATTCGTTGTGATCATTCCGTTCATGGTTCCCTTTTCGCGAAGGATTTTGGTCAATGCGCGGGTATCTATTCCTGCAATTCCAGGAATATCATGTTTTTTTAAGAAATCCTGAATGGTTCCCTCACAGCGGAAATTACTGGGCATTCTTGATAACTCCCGAACAATATATCCTTTCAGATACGGACGCTTTGATTCCATGTCCGCAAACTTTATTCCATAGTTTCCGATTAACGGATAGGTCATTGCAACTGCCTGTCCTGCGTAAGACGGATCGGTTAACACCTCGAGATATCCGGTCATCGATGTGTTGAATACAATTTCACTGATAACCTCCCGTTCTGAGCCAATGCTCGTTCCTGTAAACACATGTCCATCCTCAAGTATGAGAAATGCTTTCATCTATCTATCCTTCCTATTCCAATATTTTTTCTACAGAACCTGTCACCGCTGCTTCTTTCGGATGCGTGGCGACTCAAAAAATGCTGTACCGGGTCAAAGCCGGTACAGCAACATCGCTCGTTTAATGCTTCGGCTCCAACTTGGTCTTACCGCCCATATAAGGCTGTAAGACGGTAGGAATATTAACACTGCCATCTGCATTCAAATTATTTTCAAGAAATGCAATTAACATTCTCGGTGGTGCAACCACGGTATTGTTTAAAGTGTGGGCAAAATACTTATTGCCATCCTTGTCCTTGACACGAATCTTCAATCGTCTCGCCTGTGCATCTGAAAGGTTTGAACAGCTTCCAACCTCGAAATATTTCTGCTGTCTGGGAGACCACGCCTCCACATCACAGGACTTCACTTTGAGGTCGGCAAGATCACCGGAACAACATTCCAGTGTACGAACCGGTATATCAAGACTTCTGAATAAGTCAACCGTATTCTGCCAAAGCTGATCATACCAATATTTTGACTCTTCAGGCTTACATACAACGATCATTTCCTGCTTCTCAAACTGATGAATACGATACACACCACGCTCTTCAATTCCATGCGCGCCCTTCTCCTTGCGGAAACAAGGGGAATAGCTTGTCAGCGTATAAGGAAGCTTCTCCTCCTCGTTGATCGTATCGATAAATTTACCGATCATGGAATGCTCTGATGTTCCGATCAGATAAAGGTCTTCACCCTCAATCTTGTACATCATGGCATCCATCTCTTCAAAACTCATAACACCGGTAACAACACTGCTGCGGATCATATAGGGAGGAATGCAATAGGTAAATCCGCGATCAATCATGAAGTCTCTTGCGTATGAGATGACCGCTGAATGAAGTCTTGCAATATCTCCCATCAAATAGTAGAATCCGTTACCTGCCACCTTGCCTGCAGCGTCAAGATCAATACCGTCAAAACGCTCCATAATCTCTGTATGATAGGGCACCTCAAAATCAGGAACGATGGGTTCCCCGTATTTCTGAATCTCTACATTATGAGAATCATCGGGTCCAATCGGAACAGAAGGGTCAATGATATTCGGAATCGACATCATATCCTTTAACAGCTGCTCTGATAAACTCTTCTCTAACTCTTCAAGCTCTGCCAGACGCGCTGCATTTGCAGCCACCTGTGCCTTAACTGCCTCTGCTTCCTCTTTCTTTCCTTCCTTCATCAGACCACCAATCTGCTTGGAAAGCGTATTTCTCTGTGCGCGTAAATCATCAGCTTCCTGTTTTGCAGCTCTTGATTTTGCATCTAAATCGATAACCTCATCAACGAGCGGAAGCTTCTTATCCTGAAATTTCTTTTTGATATTCTCCCGAACCACATCCGGGTTTTCTCTCAAAAACTTAATGTCGATCATTACTACAAACCTCTACTTTTATTCTAATCTAACGGATACTTGTCTGTAAGCTCTTTTACAATTGCCTTAGCAGCAGGAATTGCGCTCTCTTTTTCTTTGATAAGCATTGCAATTGCCTCTGCAATCTTGTCCATATCCGCCGTATTCATGCCGCGGCTGGTAACAGAAGGTGTACCGATACGGATACCACTTGTTACAAAAGGCTTCTGTGGATCATTGGGAATGGTATTCTTGTTGGCAGTGATATTTGCCTCATCCATGAGCTTCTCAACCTCTTTTCCGGTCAATCCGAACGGGGTGAGGTCGATCAACATCAGGTGGTTGTCCGTTCCATCTGATACAATCTTGATTCCTCTTGACTGAAGTCCCTTGCAAAGTGCCTGCGCATTGTCAATGATACCCTGCTGATACTCTTTGAAGGAAGGCTGTAATGCTTCCTGGAAGCAAACTGCCTTTGCAGCAATCACATGCATCAGGGGACCACCCTGTGTTCCGGGGAAGATTGCTTTGTTGAATTTATACTTATCTGCCGTCTCCTGCTTTCCGCACAGAATCATACCACCTCTGGGTCCACGCAGTGTCTTATGTGTGGTTGTGGTCACAACATCGGCATAAGGAATCGGGCTCGGATGAAGTCCTGCTGCAACAAGTCCTGCGATGTGTGCCATATCCACAAACAGGATTGCTCCTACTTCGTCTGCAACTTCACGGAATTTCTTGAAGTCAATCGTGCGGGCATATGCAGATGCACCTGCGATAATCATCTTGGGTTTGCACTCAAGTGCAATTGCGCGCACATTCTCATAATCGATGACACCGTCATCATTTACACCAGAAGGGACAATATTGAAATATGTTCCGGAGAAGTTCACCGGGCTTCCGTGTGTCAGATGTCCGCCATGATCAAGGTTCATACCCATGACCGTATCACCGGGCTGTAAGCATGCGAACTGAACTGCCATATTTGCCTGTGCACCTGAATGAGGCTGTACATTAACATACTCCGCGCCAAACAGTTTCTTTGCACGCTCTCTTGCAAGCTCCTCAACGACATCCACACACTCGCATCCGCCGTAATATCTGTGTGCCGGATATCCTTCTGCATATTTATTGGTTAATACACTTCCCATTGCCGACATTACTGCATGGCTTACCCAGTTTTCTGAAGCGATCAACTCGATATGACTGTTCTGTCTATCACTCTCTGCCTGAATCGCAGCAGCGATCTCAGGATCCACTGCTTTAATATCATCCATTGTATACATGTTTCAATCTCCCTTTCGTTTCAAAAATCTTTAGCTACTAGTATACCCCAATCTGTCCCTTGTTGTAAAGGACGGAACGCTTCGGAGTATGAAAAAGATTAGAAAAAAAGGACAACCGGATAACGATTGTCCTTTTTAAATTATTTTTTCTTCTTACCTGATCCCATCAGCTTCATATCAAACCAGAGGTTTGTTGAAATACATACAGAAGAGAACAGACCGGCAATAATACCTA
The DNA here is from genome assembly GCA_029012425.1 of bacterium. Lineage (GTDB taxonomy): Bacteria > Bacillota > Clostridia > Lachnospirales > Lachnospiraceae > W0P33-017. The sequence continues at coordinate 68,114 of JAQXMB010000042.1, forward strand.
CCATCAGAGGCATTGAGAAATCCTTAATGGAAGCCACGCCCATGATATACAATAACAATACCATTACGAAGGTAGTTACTGAAGTATTGATAGAACGAGCCAGAGTCTGTGTCACGCTTCGGTCAGCGACCTCAGACAGTTCTTCCTTCGACATTCTCGCACGATTGTGAATATTCTCACGCACACGGTCAAATACAACGATGGTATCGTTGATTGAATAACCGAGAATCGTCAGCATAACTGCAATAAAGGTCGATCCGACTGAAATACGCAGCAATGCATAGCTTGCAAGTACAAGCAGGATATCGTGGATCAAAGCGATGACCGATGCAGTTGCAAAACGGAAATCGTGGAAACGAACTGCAATGTAAAGCATAATCAGGATCACGGCGATAATTACAGCGGTAACCGCATCGCTGGTCATCTCAGAACTGATGATTGAACTGATGGACTGTGATGAAATCGTATTCTCATCTACACCATACTTGTCAACAAACACTTTATTGAAGGCTTCTCTTTCTTCAAGATTAAGATTTCTTGTCTTGAAGATTACGCCGTTGCTGTCTGCAACCTTCTGAACAAATACATCAGAGTCCCCGGTGATATCCATAACAAGGGGAACCATCTCAGCATCAATCTGCTCAAGCGTATATGCCTCGTTGAAATATACGGTATTAGAGGTTCCTCCTACGAACTCTAAGCTGTAATTAAGGTTCTTCTCTCCATTCGCAGTATGGATGCCCATTCCGATAAATCCGGAAGCAATACCGATAATTGCGATGACATAGAATACCGCGCGATACTTTGTAAAGTTAATTGTCTTGCGCTCTTTTGCACGGCCATAGAACTTCGCATCCGAAACCCCGACGCCATAGAATGCATACATCACATATCTGGTAATAAACAGTGCGGTAAACAGTGAAACAATAATACCGATCGCCAATGTATAAGCAAAGCCCTTGACGGTTCCGGAACCCTTCCATGCAAGGATGGCAGCAACGATAAGTGTTGTTACATTACCATCAATGATCGCTGACTGTGCCTTTTTGAAACCATCACGCATTGCGTTAAATACAGACTTCCCTGATGCAATTTCCTCACGGATACGACCGTAAATAACGACATTCGCATCAACCGCCATACCAATACCGAGGATGATACCTGCAATACCGGGCAGTGTAAGCGTAATATCAAACCAATACAATACTGCAATTGTAAGTGTAGAATAGATGATAAGTGCAATCGATGCAGCCACACCTGCCATCCAGTAGTAAGCAATCATGAATACCATAATCAGTGCAAGACCGATTGCTGCTGCTTTGAGTGCAGAACTCATCGCTGCACTACCAAGCTGTGCACCAACAACCTGTGACTCCAATTCCTCAAGCTCTAAGGAAAGAGAACCGATACGAATCTGTGATGCAAGGATAGAAGCTGCATCATAGCTCTCCATGCCTGTAATCTGTGCGGTACCGCCGGAAATCTGAGACTGTACGACAGGATTACTGATGATCTGTCCATCATATACGATCGGAAGCGTCTTTCCGATGTTCTCTCCGGTCACCTCAGAGAAGGTTTCTGCTGCAGTGTCGCTCAAAACGAGGTCTACACAGAAAGAATTGTTACCCATATCATCCTTATAAGTTCCTGCCTGTGCATCTACGACATCATCACCGGTCATAAATACATTGCCTTCTGAATCGCAGAACTGTAAAGAACCGGGTTTTCCGAGATCCTCCAAAATATCATTTGCGTCAGTAACACCGGGAATCTCGATACAGATACGGTCATCTCCGTTCTGATAAACAGTTGCCTCGGTACTGTATGACTCAATACGCCTCTGAAGCTTGTAAATGGTATCGCTCATCTGTTCAGCAGTAGCATCCTTGTCCACTACTTCATATGTAATGCTGACACCACCTGCCAGATCAAGACCTAAGGTAATGTTCTGTCCCTCGCCCTTGCCTGTGCTGGAAAGAATGATCGATGCGTAATAGCCAAGTGCTACAACAACAGCCAGAATGACTGCCAGAATTGCTACGCTCTTGTTCTTTTTCATGACTTGTTTCCTCTCTTTTTTAATCTTCTTGCGCGAGTGCTGCCTTGATCATAATCGCACACTCCACGCGCTTTTTCTGCAGTGCACATCCGATGTCATATGCATCGTGAATGCTGCCATGGAAATTGTAGGAATTGGCAGCACAGCCGCCGCTGCAGTAAAATCTTGCAAAACAATTTCTGCACTTTTCCTTGGAATAAACATTACAGCTTTTGAACTCGTCACAAATCTGCGGATGCTTAATTCCTTCAAATACATTTCCAAGATAAAACTTTTCATTGCCAACAAACTGATGGCAAGGATAGAGGTCACCCCAGGGTGTAACTGCCAAATACTCCGTACCTGAACCGCAACCCGACAAGCGTTTTGCCACGCAAGGGCCTCCCTCCAAATCTATCATAAAATGGAAAAAATTAAAATCCTCTCCAGTTTTATGTCTGCGAATCATCTCCTTGGCGAGTGCATCATACTCGTCAAACAACGCCAGCAAATCCTCCTCCCGGATTGCATAGTCGGCTGTATCCGGCGCGACAACCGGCTCTACAGAAATCTGCTTAAATCCCAAATCTGCCATATGCAATACATCTTTTGCAAAATCGAGATTGTGATGTGTGAAGGTTCCTCTCACATAGTAGCGCTCCTGATTTCTGCTGTCAGCGAATTTCTGATATTTCGGAACGACCAGATCATAGCTTCCGGAGCCATTAGGGAACGGACGCATTCTGTCATGTACCTCCGGTCTTCCGTCAATGCTCAGTACGACATTATCCATCTCACGGTTTGCGAACTCCATGATATCATCATTCAATAGTACGCCGTTTGTTGTGAGCGTAAAACGGAATTTCTTATTGAATTCCTCTTCCTTGCTTCTTCCATACGCGACCAGATCTTTTACAACCTGGAAATTAAGTGTCGGCTCTCCGCCAAAAAAATCTACTTCTAAGTTTCTTCGATTTCCTGATCCTGCAATCAGAAAGTCTAATGCTGCCTTGCCTACCTCATATGTCATCAGCTCTCGTTTTCCATGATACTCGCCCTCTTCTGCAAAACAGTACTTGCAGGCAAGATTACAGTCATGCGCAATGTGAAGGCAAAGCGCTTTGACAACGGTGGGGCGGTTTTTACCGAGCTCCTGTATATAATCCTCGTAGCCATCCGGTGTGAATAACTCTTTCGCATCAATCAGCTCTTTTACCTCGTCAAGAGCTTCCTTCAGCTCCGAGACATCATAGGTTTTACCAAGCTTGTCCACAATTTCTTCCGGTGTATGCGATTCGTAGAGTGCGATCACATCATACATGATCTGATCGACCACATGGATTGCCCCGCTGTTCACATCCAGCACAATATTGTAGCCATTGTTCTGATACTGGTGAACCACTGCGTGTTCCTCCCTTTCCTATTTCCCTTTACGCACAGAGACGAGATACGCACTGCGAATCTCGCTCTGATTTGCGCTCGTTAAACATCCGCTTGCACAAGTGCAGCGTCCATGTTCCTCGTCGCCATAACAAATGACCGCTTGCAATGCAAACGGTCGTCTGTACTTATTGTACTCATTCATTTCTATGCAAAATAATTATTATTTGCACTGCTCGCAGGTCTGATTTCCTACGGTACAAGAAGTCTTGCAAGCTGACTGACAAGAGGTCTGGCACTCACCGCAGCCGCCTTTTTTAACTGTGTTCTGAAGCTTTCTTGTATTCAAAGTCTTTACATGTTTCATAATAATTCGCTCCTTTCAGCAATACCTAGGACGCATTATAGCACACCTCATGCACCAGTGCAAGTCTGAAATATCCGATAACACACTGTAATATTGCCTGTTTTGGCAGTTTTTTCAACTGAGCATTCCACCGGCGGTCGAAGACAACAGACACAGCGCCAGCGTCGAAAACAGATGTACCGGGTCACTTCCGATTCCCCGGTGTAAAAGAAGTCCAACGAGAAACAGAATCAAATAGTAAAGCCCTCCGATCAACATTCCCCACAAATACTTTTTCACGCCGGCATATCTGCCGATAAAAAAGCCGCCCAGAAATCCTGCGATGACATAGATTGCGATAATCGCGCCATTCATCACCGCCTCGGACAGATTGCTTTTATACATGATAAATGCCAGCAGCAGAAGCAAAATCCCCGTAATCACATACATGGCAACCAGATCAATCAGTATCGGTAACAGTATCTGTACTCTGCCTCCTCTTTGTTCCATAGTATCCCTCCATCATTCCTCTGAATCTTGATACTATATAATATGTCCACAGCATACATAATAGAACTATGCCGTATATCCACCGTTAATTGTCAAGCGAACGCGCATAGCGAATCATCCGCTTTCCGTCAACGAATATCTCGCCGTAATTTGTAAATCCAAGCTTTTGCAGCAGACAAAAGCTTGCGCTGTTTCCCGGTTCTACAAAACAGTTCAGCATCTCGTAAGCAAGATGTTCGCGTGCGAATTCAATGAGATAACTGCACACCTCCGTCGCGTAACCTTGTCGCTGCCACGGCACACCAATCACATAGCCAAGCTCCAACACATTTTCATCGCCAAGATCTCTATGCGCAAACCCTGCGCGTCCGATCAGCTTACCATCCGCTTTATCCGTCACCAGCCATACCCCGTAACCATAGAAGTGATACATGGCGCGAATGTACTTACGGGTATAATCGAGTTCCTCCTCCCAGTCGTACAGATTTTCCGTATAATCAGTTATTCCCGGCTGTGCATACAGCTCAAAGAGGTCCGGCAGATCATCTTCTGTCATCTCACGAAGAATACACCGGTCTGTCACACCGGTAATCCATGGTTTCCCCTGTGCCCGCTTCATGATACGGTCTAAAAACTGAACGGTTACCTCCTCAAAGCCAAGGACAATCATATCCGCTCCGAAATCGACCTCACGATAGCCGATTGTAGCCATCGGGGAATTCTTTGCAAGTGTAAGCAGCTTGTTTGAACCGGCAAGAAGAAGTGTATCTGACAATGCAATTTCTCTTTTTTGCAATTCCTGCTCCAGCACAAAACGCGTGCACGCAGTCAGCTTGTCACAATCAACTGTGACAATCTTCCACGCTTTCAATTCATCCAGCAATTGTAGCAGTGCCGTGTCATCTGCTGCCTCAAATCGACTGTAGACAACGGCTTTTAACGATATGATTTTTTGAAAAAGAGATTCGTTCATCTTTACTTTTCACCCTATATTCTATACAATAATACTGCTCGGAAGCAGATTCCGGCCAAGTTTATTCATATCATAAAAAGTATCTGTTCAAAACAGGTCGGAGCAAAACTGTGAAGATATTGAACAGTTACGAAGAAAGGAAGCTACTATTATGGCACAAAACCCTATCGTAACAATCGAAATGGCAAACGGCGATATCATGAAAGCTGAGCTTTATCCCGAGATTGCCCCCAATACAGTTAACAATTTTATCAGCTTAATTCAGAAAGGCTACTATGACGGTGTGATTTTCCACCGTGTCATCCCCGGATTTATGATTCAGGGTGGTGATCCGGACGGAACCGGAATGGGCGGTCCCGGATATCAGATCAAGGGGGAATTCTCACACAACGGTTTTAAAAACGACCTCAAGCACACCCCCGGTGTTCTTTCTATGGCTCGCACCATGATTCCCGATTCCGCAGGAAGCCAGTTCTTCATCATGCACGCTCCCAGCCCTCATCTTGACGGTGAGTATGCTGCTTTCGGAAAGCTGATTGAAGGTCTTGAGGTTGTTGACAAGATTGCCAATGTCAGAACCGAGTACTCTGACCGTCCGAGGGAAGAGCAGAAACTGAACACCGTTACGGTTGATACCTTTGGTGTTGATTATCCTGAGCCCGAAAAGTGCTGATCCGGTTTTTAAAAAAAGAGTTTCGCGTAATGGCGAAACTCTTTTTTAGTTGCATCAATTTAAAAATGCTTCCGGTTTAACAGTGATCTTATCCAATTTCCAGATGTCATCCACATACTCCTGAATCGTACGGTCAGATGAGAATTTTCCTGCGTGAGCCACATTTAAAATTGCCTTCTTTGCCCATGCTTTTTCATCTGTATACATCTCAGAAATTTTCTTCTGTGCTGCCTCGTAAGATCGGAAATCAGCCAGCGTGAAGTAGGTATCTGCATACTGCGTACACTGTGTATTCAAAAGTGAATTGTACAGGTCACGGAACAGTTCGGTATCGTTCTGTGAATAGAAGCCGTTAATGAGCTGCATCAGCACCTGACGAATCTGCGGATCGTTGTTGAAAATCTGCATCGGATTGTAATCTCTTGCCTTCTCATGTGCAATTACCTCATCTGCACTCATACCGAAAATAACGATATTGTCTTCGCCGACTTCCTCAACCATCTCAACATTTGCGCCATCCATCGTGCCGATTGTGATCGCTCCGTTTAACATGTACTTCATGTTACCGGTTCCGGATGCCTCTTTACTTGCTGTTGAAATCTGCTCAGAAACATCTGCTCCTGCAGTGATGATCTCTGCATTCGATACACAGTAATCCTCGATAAATACTACTTTTATCTTGCCATGAATACTTGCATCGTTGTTAATGACATTGGCCACATTGTTAATCAGCTTAATTGTAAGCTTTGCATTCTTATATCCGGCTGCTGCCTTCGCACCGAAGATAAAGGTTCTCGGATGGAACTCCATCTCAGGATGCTCCTTTATCTCGTTGTACAGATACATCACATGGAGAATGTTCATCAACTGTCTCTTGTACTCATGAAGACGCTTGGTCTGGCAATCGAAAATCGAACGGGGATCAACCTCTAGACCGTTGTGCTCCTTGATATATGCTGCAAGACGAAGCTTGTTCTGATACTTGATATTCATAAACTCAGCCTGTGCCTTCTCATCATCCGCATAGACCGCAAGCTTCTCAAGGTGACTAAGGTCGGTAATCCAGTCGTTTCCGATATGACCGGTAATCCAGTTTGCGAGAAGCGGATTTGCATGAAGCAGGAAGCGTCTCTGTGTAATACCGTTTGTCTTGTTATTAAACTTCTCAGGGAAGAGCTGATAGAACTCTTTTAATTCCTGATTTTTCAAAATCTCGGTGTGAAGCTTTGCAACACCGTTTACGGAATAGCCGGCTGCAATTGCAAGATGTGCCATTTTTACCATGCCATCGTAAACGATTGCCATCTTCTGCACCTTCTGCTGATCGCCGGGGAAGCTCGCCTGAATCTGTAAAATAAAGCGGCGGTTAATCTCCTCAACAATCTGATAAATTCTCGGAAGCAGACGGGAGAAGATCTCGATGGGCCATTTCTCAAGCGCCTCTGCCATAATGGTATGGTTGGTATATGCGCAGGTCGCAGTTGTGATCTTCCAAGCCTCGTTCCACTCTAAGTTGTAATCATCAAGCAGGATTCTCATAAGCTCTGCCACCGCTACGGTCGGATGCGTGTCATTCATCTGAATCGTAACCTTCTTCGGCAGATCATGAATATCATCGTGTGTCTTCATGAATTTTGCAATTGCGCGCTGAACGCTTGCCGATACAAAGAAGTACTGCTGGCGCAGGCGAAGCTCCTTGCCCTGTACATGATTATCGTTCGGATAAAGCACCTCTACCAGATTTCTCGCAAGGTTTTCCTGCTCAACTGCCTTTCTGTAATCTCCCTTGTCAAACGAATCGAGCTGGAAGCACTCAACCGGCTCCGCATCCCAGATCATTAATGTATTTACAACATTATTGTTGTAGCCGATGATAGGCATATCATAAGGAACTGCCAGTACGGACTGATAATTCTCATGGATAAAACGGGTTCTTCCGGTTGCCTGATCCATCTCAGCACGCACATAGCCGCCAAATTTTACGGTGAATGCATGCTCCGGTCTGCGAAGCTCGAACGGATAACCGTTCTTTAACCAGTTATCGGGTTCTTCCACCTGATAGCCGTCCTTGATTTTCTGACGGAACATACCATAGCGATAACGGATACCGCATCCGTATGCCGGATAGCCGAGCGTTGAAAGAGACTCCATAAAGCATGCTGCCAGTCTTCCGAGTCCTCCGTTACCAAGTGCAGGGTCACGCTCCTGATCCTCAATGACATTCAAATCAAGACCGATCTCCTCAAGCGCTTCCTTCACCTGATCATAAGCTGTCAGATTGATCAGGTTGTTGCCGAGTGCACGGCCAACCAGAAACTCCATGGACATATAGTAAACCATCTTGGGATCTGTCTCGTCCATCGTCTTCTGTGTTGCGAGCCACTGGTCAATAATGACATCCTTTGTCACATAGCTGACAGCCTGAAAGATTTCCTGCTTTGTTGCCTCGTCAATGCTTTTGCGAAACTGACTTTTTACCGCATCCTTTACGGCCTTGATGAAAGTCTCCTTGTCAAACATCTTGTTTGTCATGCGTGTTCCTCCTATTTTCTCTCTAAACCCCGTATTTCCCCCAACAATATCCTACTGTTTTTTCACGCTGAGAGTAACCTTCTCACCATTAATATTCCACTCTTTTTCATACCCGTCAACACTTCCGGCAGAAATATTGTCTGCAAGTACTTCACCGCAGATTGCTACTCCGTCAGCTGCAAAAATATCTGCAAGTCTGCCTTCTGCCACATAACCGATTGCGATGCGGTCCATCACCTCGAATCCGGCCTCTTTACGCATGGTCTGAATCTTACTGATGATTTCTCGCACAAATCCCTCACGGATCAACTCCTCGGAAAGCTTGGTATCAAGAACAACAGTTACTGTATTATCGCCCTCTGTCTGATAGCCCTCCATCTGCGTCATTGTAATTAACAGATCTTCTTCAAGAAGCACAACTTCGCTTGAAATCTCATCCAGCGTCAGCGCGCCCTTGCTCCGAAGCTCTGCCATCGCAGCATTTCCATCAAGACTTGCAAGTGCTTTTTGAATCTGTCCAAGATATTTTCCATATTTCGGTCCAACGGTACGAAGCTGCGGCTTGAAGGTATAATCCGTATACTTGCTCACATCATCCGTAAAGGTAACCTTCTTTACATTCAACTCATCCTCAATAATCTCGGTGTAGAACTCGGGCAGGCTTTCGGGTGCTTTCACATACATCATTCCAATCGGCTGACGATTCTTGATGTTCGCAGAGTTACGGCAGGCGCGACCCATAACAACAATCTTTAATACAGCCTCCATATTCTTCTCAAGCTCGCCGTCAATCCATGCCTCATTTGCAGCCGGGAAGTCACACAGATGAACACTCTCGGGTGCCGATGCATCCAGTGAGCATACAAGATTACGGTAAATATCCTCTGCCATGAAAGGAATCATCGGAGCCGCTGTCTTTGCGACAGTCACAAGTGCGGTATAAAGTGTCATGTAAGCATTGATCTTATCCTGCTCCATGCCCTTTGCCCAGAAACGCTCACGGCTGCGACGCACATACCAGTTACTCATCTCATCCACAAATTCATCGAGTGCACGAGCTGCCTCGGGAATCCGATAATTGTTCAGATTGTCATCAACTGTTTTAACCAATGTATTGAGCTTCGACAACAGCCATCTGTCCATAACGGAAAGCTTCTCATAGTCCAATGTATATTTTGTTGCGTCAAAGTTATCAATATTCGCATACAGTACGAAGAACGCATAAGTATTCCACAGGGTTCCCATGAACTTACGCTGTCCCTCCTGAACTGCCTTGCCGTGGAAACGGTTCGGAAGCCAGGGTGCACTGTTAATATAGAAATACCAACGGATGGCATCCGCACCGTAAGTCTCCAAAGCCTCGAACGGGTCAACCGCATTTCCTTTTGACTTACTCATCTTCTGGCCGTTCTCATCCTGTACATGTCCAAGAACGATGACATTCTCATACGGTGCCTTGTTGAACAATAAGGTTGACTCTGCCATCAGCGAGTAGAACCATCCGCGCGTCTGATCCACTGCCTCAGAGATGAACTGTGCAGGGAACTGCTGCTCGAATAAATCCTTGTTCTCGAACGGATAATGATGCTGTGCAAAAGGCATTGCACCTGAATCAAACCAGCAGTCAATCACCTCGGGCACACGATGCATCAACTTGCCACAGCAGGGACAGGGAATCTCCACCTCATCAATATAAGGGCGATGAAGCTCAATCTTGTCTGCATCCTCTCTTTTGCTGAGCTCCTTCAATTCCTGTCTGCTTCCTACGGAAAGCTGGTGACCGCAGTCCTCACACTCCCAGATATTAAGCGGTGTTCCCCAGTAACGGTTACGGGAAATACCCCAATCCTGAATGTTCTCCAGCCAGTTTCCGAAACGACCCTCACCGATGGACTCCGGAATCCAGTTTACGGTATGGTTGTTTGCTACCAAATCATCACGAACCTCCGTCATCTTGATGAACCATGACTCGCGAGCATAGTAGATCAGGGGAGTGTCACAACGCCAGCAGTGCGGATACTCATGCTCGAACTTCGGTGCATCAAATAACAGGCCCTTATCCTCCAGATCCTGTAAAACCATAGGGTCTGCCTTTTTAACAAATACGCCGGCATACGGTGTGTTGTCCGTCAACTCTCCCTTTTCGTTTACAAGCTGTACAAACGGAAGATCGTAGTTTCGGCCGACATTCGCATCATCCTCACCAAATGCAGGTGCGATGTGTACAATTCCGGTACCATCTGTCATTGTTACATAGCTGTCACAGGTGATGAAATGTGCTTTTTTATGCTGTTTTGCAATCATCTCGTTTGCAAAATCAAATAACGGCTCATACTCCTTGCGCTCTAAATCGATTCCCTTGTAGGTCTCAAGCACTTCGTACGCCTTCTGGCCTTCCTCAGCAGCAAGGGAACCAAGCACCTTATCGAGCAGCGCTTCTGCCATATAATAGGTAAATCCATCAACTGCCTTTACCTTGCAGTAGGTCTCGTCCGGGTTCACGCAGAGAGCCACATTACTGGGAAGTGTCCAGGGTGTGGTTGTCCATGCCAGGAAATATGCATCCTCTCCGACAACCTTGAAACGAACAACTGCCGAGCGCTCTTTTACGGTCTTATACCCCTGAGCAACCTCCTGTGAAGAAAGCGGAGTTCCGCAACGCGGGCAGTAAGGAACAATCTTGAAACCTTTGTACAAAAGCTTCTTGTCCCAGATTTCTTTTAACGCCCACCACTCAGACTCAATAAAGTTGTCATCGTAGGTTACATACGGGTCATCCATATCTGCCCAGAAACCGACCGTACCTGAGAAATCCTCCCACATACCTTTATATTTCCACACAGATTCTTTACACTTCTTGATGAAGGGCTCCATTCCGTACTCTTCAATCTGCTCCTTACCATTTAAACCAAGCAGCTTTTCCACCTCAAGCTCAACCGGAAGACCATGGGTATCCCAGCCGGCCTTACGAGGAACATAGTATCCCTTCATCGTGCGATAACGGGGAATCATATCCTTGATTACACGGGTCAGCACATGACCGATGTGGGGCTTTCCGTTTGCAGTCGGAGGTCCGTCATAAAAAGTATAGGTAGGGCCTTCCTTGCGATTTTCCATACTTTTTTGGAAGATATTATTTTCTTCCCAGAATTTCTCAGTTGCTTTTTCTCTGTCTACGAAATTCATATTCGTATCAACTTTATTGTACATTCTAATCTCCTTTCCTTTTTTAAGGGAATAAAAAAGCTCTTATCCGTAAAAGGACAAGAGCCGTTATGCTTTGTGATACCACCTGTTACAGGATACTCCGGTCACCCGTTCATATCCGCTTCCCATAACGGAGGAAATCCGTCAGAATCTACTTGCCATCCGGCGTTCAATCTGCTACTCAGAAGTGATCTTCAGATAACGCCTACTCATACCGGTTTCCACCATCCCCGGCTCTCTGTAACTTTTAGCGTTTCCTACTGTCTTCGTCAATGTATTTGTTCATTCAAGTTTTGCGTAGATAGTATAATGCTTTGCATTCGTGGTTGTCAAGAGCTACAGATCATTTTCACCCTGTAACTGCGGAATGCTTTCCGACTCCCAAGGAAGGTTTTCCATCCCCGGAACGCTATCCATATAGAATTCCTCCGGAAGCTCCATAAAGGGATTATCCAAAAGAAGATTTGTGCTGAAGGATGAGCCGGCAACAAACAATACTACGACGCAGATCAGTGTAATTGCCAAAGAAATCGCAGCTGTGACAATTCCGCCAATCGCCGTACCACCTGCACCCGTTCTTCGGTTCAGGTGAATAACACCAAAGACAATAGCGATAATCGCAAGCGGAATATTGATACAGGTGCACGATAAAACTAACGACAAAATGCCAAGCACCAGCGAAGCAATACCAAATCCATTGCCTTTCGGCGGTTCATTATAATAATAATCGTCCATGTAAATTCTCCTTTTTCCGTTAATTGAAGCCTACAATCATCTGCGCAATCTTATATGCGGCAATTGAAATTTTTCGGCCGCCTTTCCCGGGTAAATTCATCGTGTTACCCATGATGCCGTTTCTCAGATGATGGAACAAACGAATGTCGTAGTTTTTTATGTACTTCCACAAATCGCGCTTTTTCTGCAGATTTTCCTCGGTTCCCGAGCGAAGCAGCAACACCGTAGAAATAACGGTAATAATCTCAAGATAATTGAACATATACTTGCGCAGACGCTTGTTCGAGAGCTTCCACAGATCATAATCCTCAATCATGATCTTGTTCACGCGAATCTGTTGATCAATACGACTAATCATCACATTCTCATTCACCGACTGGTCACCGCGGCCAATGTAGTAATGATACATATCCACATCCATGTAGTACATCTTCTTCACATGCGGAAGCGGATGATAGACATAGATGTTATCCACATAAAATGTATGCTTGGGCAGCTCTAATCCGCATTTTGTAAGTACTCCGGTGCGGTAAATGACGGAGTGCATCAGCAGGTAATGCCCCTTCGTCAGCATCTTCACATCGCTCCAGCCAAACACCCTGTCTGTCGGGAACATCGTTGTATAACGCATCACTTTCTTATGACGGGCACCATCCTTGTCATATACAAAGTTGGCGATAAACATATCCACCATCTCATTGCCCGCAACAAGCTTTCGAAGCTGATCCAGCACTGCAAGGAAAGCGTCCTCATCCACCCAGTCATCACTGTCTACAACCTTATAATACAGTCCGGTTGCATTCTGAATACCTGTGTTTACCGCAGAACCATGTCCCCCATTTTCCTGATGAATCGCACGCACGATAGACGGATAACGCTTCTCATAAGAATCTGCAATCTCCGGGGTTGCATCCTTCGATCCATCATCAACAATAATAATCTCAATGTCCTCACCGCCAACGAGCAGTGATTTAATACATTTTTCCATATAGTCCTGCGAGTTGAAGCAGGGAATTGCAATTGTAAGTAATTTCATCTCTATTTCTCCATAATACGATTCGCCAAATCAAGCGCCCGGCGTGCCATAACATCCATATTGTAATACTTGTACTCTGCCAATCTTCCAAGCAGATAGAATTTCGGTAAATTTACAGTCAGCGCACGATATTTCTCATAGAGTGCTTCGTTTTCGCTGTTCAAGATCGCATAGTAGGGAATCTCTCCCTCTTTGCCACTATAGGCAAACGGGTACTCGCGCACAATCGTTGTACCATCGCAGTCCGTTTGTCCGGTAAGATATTTAAACTCCGTGATTCGGGTAAAATCCTCACTCACCGTATAGTTTACCACAGAATGTCCCTGAAAGTCATTCTGATTTAGATGTTCAAACGCAAAGCGAAGCGAGCGATACGGCAATCTTCCAAATCTACAGTCAAACAGCTCATCCAATGCGCCGGTATAAATGACATCCCCGTTAAATTCTTCTCCGTCAAGAAAAATCTCAGTCTCACCAAAGCGCAGTCTGTTTTTCGCATTCGTATTTAACTCCACGGCAATGTTCTCATGGTCTAACATTCGCTCAAACATCGATGTGAATCCATTGGTCGGAACTCCCTGATATTGATCCTGAAAATAGCGATTATCATAGGAAATCAACACCGGAACACGCCCTGTCACCTCAGGAGAAATCTCATCCGGCGTCTGTCCCCACTGCTTCATGGTATAACGCAAAAAAACATTTTCATATACAAATGTTGCAATCGCAGCAATATCCTCATCAGGATTTTTCTTAAGCTCCATAATCGGTACTCTTGCGCCCATCCCATATGCTTCCACCAGTTTTTTTTCAAGCTCTTGCGCATGGAGCTCATCGTAAATCATATGTAAAGTATTCAAATTGAACGGAATCGGAAGAAGGATATCGTTTACGCGTGCGACAACCTGATGTCCCCGCGGATACATATACCAATCGCAAAAGCGCGACAAATACTCATAAACACCTTCATCATTTGTATGGAAAATATGCGGTCCGTAGGTGTGAATCAGCACGCCTGCGGCATCAGGTTCGTCATAACAGTTCCCCCCAATGTGGTCGCGCGCCTCCAAAAGAAGCACACGCTTCCCTGCCACCTCAGCAAGTTGTCTGGCCACAACACTTCCTGCTATTCCTGCTCCGATTACAATACTGTCATAATTCATAAATCGTTCCTCATCATTATTGATCAACATTTATTCTTCTACTACCAGTGTTTTTCAGTATACACTTTTTAACTTACAAAATCTATACAAAAGTATCAACTCATCCGCTACATTCTTGGTTTTTCTCATATTTTGTCTGTAAATTGTTAAAAATGAACTCATTTTTCTAACTGTTAACAAAATGTTTACAAACCACTCATAACCATGACATATTTCCTATGTAGGATATAACCATAGAAAACAACAAAGACGAAAAAACTTCCCAATTTTCTTTTTCATAATGTTAAAGGGCGATGAAACAGTTCATCGCCCTCCTCTTTTGTCTAACGATCTTTTCAATAAAACCACTACTCTTCCAAAAACTTTTCCTGTCCGATTCGAATGTTCATATAGCGCGAATAGCTGGCATACGCTGCGGGTATCGGATATTTTTTCTCCGATTCCGATGGCTCAACAAACAGGAATTGTTCTTCATTGTCCGGTGTCTCCACTAATATGGCATAACCGGTCATACGCCACTCTACATGCGAAAAAATATGCTTTGCCGGGGCAAGCGGCTGAATACGAACAGGCGATAGTCCCTGTTCCTTCAAAAAAGATAGCACCTGCGCCTTCTCTTGATGCCCCTCCATATAGGGAAACTCATACATACCGGCAAGCAATCCGCGGTCCGGGCGCTTCCAAAGTAGTACCCGAACCCCGTCCCTCACGACCAAAATGGTTTTCTCTTCGATAGATCTTGGTGCAGCCTTACTTTTAACCGGAAGCTTTTGAATAGTTCCGTGCATTCTTGCGAGACATAACGCCTGCCACGGACATTCCTCACACAAGGGCTCCCCATTTGGTGCGCAGACCGTTGCACCAAGCTCCATCATCGCCTGGGTAAACATCCCTGCTTTTTCCTCCGGAATAATGGGGCGAAGCGCCAGCTCCACCTTCGTCTTCACAGACTGCTTTGTGATATCCGAATCATCTTCCGTCGCACGCATGATGATTCGAAGCACATTTCCATCGACCGCAGCTGCCGGTCGGTTATAGGCAATCGAAGAAATTGCAGCTGCCGTATAGTGTCCGATTCCCTTGAGCTTTAGAAGTTCCTCATATTCAGCCGGAATGATACCGCCATAATCATTTACGATTGTCTGTGCCGCGATTTGCATATTGCGTACACGATTGTAATAACCCAACCCTTCCCATAGCTTTAAGAGTCGGTCCATCTCACATTCCGCCAATGCGTATACATCCGGAAGTTCCTTCATAAACCGGGCATAGAACGGCTTTACCGCTTCCACACGCGTCTGCTGCAGCATGATTTCCGACACCCATACATGATACGGCGTCGGTTCCTCGCGCCACGGAAGCACGCGTGCATGCGACGGATACCACTTCAGCAGCGGCTCCACAAGCTGTGATAAATCGTATGTGTCCAGCATATCGCTCTCCTCAAAAAAAGCTGTGGCAAATGCCACAGCTTTTTGCTCAAACTCACTTTACCTATAACTACTTATTCTGGAAAGGAACCACCTTTAATTTCTTCTCAGGATCCTTCTCTAAGAAGTTGCCCATACCTGCCTTCTGATCTTCTGTCTCAAAGCAGCTTCCGAACAGCTTCTCCTCGATGACAATTGCATCATCCATCGCTGCGTCAAGTCCATCATTGATTGCTTTCTTGCAGGCACGAACAGCAATCGGAGCATTTGCGGCAATGATAGAAGCAAGCTTCTTTGCAGCGGGCATCAGCTCCTCAGCGGGATATACATTGTTTACAAGACCGATTCTGTAAGCCTCATCTGCCTTGATATTGCGCGCGCCGTAAATCATCTCTTTTGCCTTGCCAACGCCAACGATTCTGGCAAGTCTCTGGGTTCCGCCGAATCCGGGAGTAATTCCAAGGCCAACCTCAGGCTGTCCAAAAATTGCATTTTCAGAACAGATACGGATATCACAGCTCATAGCAATCTCGCATCCTCCGCCAAGTGCAAAACCATTGATTGCACAGATAACGGGAACAGGTAATGTCTCCAATCTGCGGAATACATCATTACCCTTCTTTCCAAATGCCTCTCCCTCTTCCTTGGTCAGGGTGCTCATTTCCCCAATGTCAGCACCTGCAACGAAAGACTTGAATGCATCACCCTTCTTATCGGGACCACCGGTCAGAATCACGGCTCTGATGTCTGCATTGGATTCGATCTCAGTTAATGCTGCGTCGATCTCCTCTAATGTCTCGCTGTTGAGTGCGTTCAAAGCAGCAGGTCTGGAAATTGTCAAAACCGCAATCGCACCATCAATTTCTAACTGTAAATTGTTCATTGATTTACCCTCCTAAAATTCGTATCATCACGACAGTAACCTTTCCTCTCAGTTACCGTACAAATGTTATCCTTAATGTACCATTTTGTGAAAGAATTGTCAATGTTGCAACAAGCTCTGCATCTGACGAATTGCGTGATCTGTCAAAATCTCAGTCCCATGCTCGATTATGTATGCTACCTGCGATGCTTTTGCACTTGCAGCTGCCATAAATTCTGTCGAAGTTGACATGATGCGACACAACTGCTTCTCATCCAGCTCACCCCGTTCAAGAATCAGACAGTAGTTTCCCTCATAGCGGTACAATTTTGTATTGATTCCAAGTTCTTCTTCGATATCAAGCGGCACGCTTGCACAGAACGACTCAAAATCTTTCATCTGTGTAAATTCCAGAACATAGGCCTTTCGCTTTTCTACCAATGCAGGTTCTGCCTCCTGCATCCGTTCCTGTGTTTTCTGCTCCACCGCCCCGGTAAGTGAACTCATCGCAGCGCGAAGTCCCTCGAGAAGATCCATAATATTTCCCGGCTGTTTTTCTGAGAAAGTAAGCGCAAGTGTGTTTTCCGGCAGAACCGCTACCTGAATGGTCATCGGTCCGCCCTGCACCTTAAATCCCACTTCCTCTTCAGCGAGCGAAATCATCTTGCGCAAAAACTCTTCGGTTTTACCGTCGTTTGCAAGAAAATCATCCAAATTCAACCCGTTCTCCTGCAGCTCTTCCTGTGTAATGATGCAGCGAACGGTATCTGTACTTATCCGTTTAAATCTCATTCGTACTCACTTCCTTAGCGAATCCTGTCCGTTGTACATGCCATGCACGATTCAGACCCATCGTGTTTACCCATATAGTATCATATTATTTCTAAGATTGCATCTGTAAAGTACACCCATTCCTGTTATTCGTCAATCTTCATCTCGCCTGCATTCTCAATTTTGTCGTAAATCAGTGAATCCATAAGTGCCCAGATTTCTTCTCGTCCCTGCTTGGTCTGTGCGGAAAAAGGAATTACAATATCCTCTTTTTTCAGCCCCAGACCTTCTCTGACCTGTTTGACTGCCTTCGCCACCTGAGAGCGTTTCAGCTTATCCAGCTTGGTCGCAATAATGACCGGCTGATAGCCCTGATACACAATCCAATCATACATCTGTTTATCATTGGCACCGGGGGTATGTCGAATATCTATCAGAAGAAAAACGGCACGAAGCTGTTTACTTTTGTGCAGATAGTTTTCAATCATCTTTCCCCAGCGCGCACGCTCTGCCTCCGAGACTTTCGCATATCCGTATCCCGGCAGATCAACCAGATACATCTCCTTATTGATGTTGTAAAAATTGATGGTCTGCGTCTTACCCGGCGATGATGATGTCCGGGCAAGTGCCTTTCGATTCATCAACGCATTGATGAGCGATGACTTTCCAACATTCGATTTTCCGGCAAATGCAAGTTCCGGAAGTGTGTTGTCCGGTATTTTGCTTGTCACGCCGCAGACTGTCTCAAGACTTACTTCTTTAATTACCATATTATTTCTCCTATATGATATGTGATTACCAAACCGTTCTATTTATGCTGTCACAGTGGAAGCCGGCAGAGTCTGTGGCAGTTCGGTAGGTTCCTAATCGCACACATAGTCTTCGGCTTTCAGCTATGATAGGTGAAACACTTACACTTCGCTCGCACTGCGCCAGACAAATGTCGCCGCTGACGGGAACTGCCACGAACCTTGCCGGCAGTGTAAATAGTGACACCGACAGTATCCCCTTTATGGCAGCTCGTAGCGTGGATAGGGAATGCGATATATGTGTACGCATGACCGCGCCCAGTAGCCTGATGGGGCAGACACCGGCAGGCAACCGGAGCAGTCTGATGGTGACACTGCCACAGACGATGCCGGCAAGGTTACCGGCATTATTCCATACGATAAAAAGGAGCCCGTCAACAATCAACAGGCTCCCAACTCTTACGCACCTTTGCGCTCAATCTCAGGCTCGTTCGTTCCCTCAACCGCACCCTTAGTGATCGTACAAGCTACGATGGATTCATCCGAAGGAATCTCAAACATCAGATCCTCAAGTGTGTGCTCCATGATTGCACGAAGACCTCTTGCGCCGGTTTTTCGCTCCAATGATTT
Organism: bacterium; assembly: GCA_029012425.1. Classification (GTDB taxonomy): domain Bacteria; phylum Bacillota; class Clostridia; order Lachnospirales; family Lachnospiraceae; genus W0P33-017. Next base: position 87,149 of record JAQXMB010000042.1, read on the forward strand.
ATCCGCAATTGCCTCCACAGCATCATCATTGAAATAAAGCTCAACACCATCTAACTCAAACAGTTTTTTATACTGCTTGATTAGCGAATTCTTCGGCTCTTTTAAGATGCGTACCAACGCATCCTTGTCTAACGAATCCAGCGATACAGTTACCGGCACACGGCCGACAAACTCGGGAATCAGTCCAAACTTCACAAAATCCTGCGGCAATACCTGACGGAACAGTGCTCCGGTATTCTTCTCATTCTTCTCACGGATTTGTGCATTAAATCCGATTGATTTTGCATCCATACGGGTCTCGATAATCTTTTCCAAACCATCAAAAGCGCCGCCACAGATGAAAAGAATATTCGTCGTATCAATCTGAATCAACTCCTGCTGAGGATGCTTTCTGCCTCCCTGCGGGGGAACGCTTGCCTGCGTACCCTCGAGAATCTTCAGCAGTGCCTGCTGTACACCCTCACCGGATACATCGCGGGTGATTGATACATTTTCTGATTTTTTCGTAATTTTATCGATCTCATCGATATAAATAATTCCACACTGGGCACGCTCGATATCATAATCAGCAGCCTGAATCAGTTTGAGAAGAATGTTCTCAACATCCTCTCCCACATATCCTGCCTCTGTCAAGGTGGTTGCATCTGCAATTGCAAACGGAACATTTAAGATACGCGCCAATGTCTGTGCCAGAAGCGTTTTTCCGGAACCGGTGGACCCAAGCATCAAAATGTTACTCTTCTGAAGCTCCACATCAATCTCCTGCTCACAGGTTATCCGTTTGTAATGATTATATACCGCAACAGAGAGCACTTTTTTTGCCTCATCCTGTCCGATGACATATTCATCCAAAAATTCTTTTAGCTTTTTGGGTTTCTGAAGATTGATTTCAAACGCGGGCTTTACCTGCTCTTCATCCTCTTCAAATTCCTCCTCGATGATCTCACTGCAAATATCTACACACTCATCGCAGATGTAGGCTCCACCGGGGCCTGCAATCAGCTTGCGCACCTGTTCCTGTGTCTTACCGCAGAAATTACAGCGAATTTTATCATTATTTTTGCCAGTCACTTCGTTCTCCTTATTATGCCTCATGGCTCTTGATAATACTGTCAATCAGACCATAAGCTACTGCTTCCTCAGCAGTCATGTAATTATCACGCTCGGTATCAGCCGCTACCTTCTCATAGGTCTGTCCGGTATTCGCAGCAAGCAGCTCATTCATTTTTTTCTTTGTCTTAATAATATTCTCTGCGGCAATCTGAATCTCGGTTGCCTGTCCCTTTGCTCCACCGGAAGGCTGATGAATCATAATCTCTGCATTCGGAAGTGCATAGCGCTTGCCCTTTGCTCCTCCTGCAAGAAGAAATGCACCCATTGACGCAGCCATTCCGATACAAATGGTTGAAACATCACACTTAATGTAATTCATCGTATCATAAATTGCCATACCCGCTGTTATGACGCCACCGGGAGAATTGATGTATAAATGGATATCCTTGCCCGGATCCTCAGACTCTAAAAAGAGCAGCTGAGCTACGATCAAACTTGCGGTTGTCTCGTTTACTTCCTCACCAAGAAAAATAATACGCTCCTTCAACAAGCGGGAATAAATATCATAAGAGCGCTCTCCTCTGCTTGTCTGCTCAATGACATAAGGTACTAAACTCATAAACATGACCTCCTTTTAACAAACGTTATATTATTTGTAACGAACAAAACAGACTGACCCTGTCAGGTCAGCCTGTCATCCTTTGTATTATTCAGCGTCTGCGTTTTCTGTCTTGGATTTCGCTTTTGCTCTTTCCTTCACATTCGCCATAATGAATTCCACTGCCTTATTTACAGCGATATCATCCTTCATGGATTTCATCTCGGCCTCACCCAAATATGATTTCACCTGCTCTGCTTCCATACCATAGTTGGCTGCCATCTGTTCGATCTCTTTCTCGAGCTCGTCGTCAGAAACCTCAATGTTCTCTTCCTTAACAATCTGCTCTAATACCAGACGGCTCTGAATGTTCTTAACAGCGTCCGGACGAACCTGCTCAGCAAGCTTCTCCTTGGTAGCTCCGGTGAACTGCATGTACTGCTCCATGGAAAGACCCTGCATAGCGATTCTCTGTGCAAACTCATTAATCATTCGTTCTACCTGAGCATCAATCATCGCCTCAGGGATATCCATTTTAGACTTATCAATAATCTTCTGGATTGCTTCGTCTTCCTGAGTTCCCTTCGCAGCCTTTACCTTGCGATCGGTAAGTGTCTTCTTAACTTCCTCGCGATACTCAGCAACTGTATCTGCCTCAGATACATCCTGTACAAACTCATCGTTTAACTCAGGAACTTCTTTTGCGCTGATTGCCTTTACTTTTACCTTGAACAAAGCAGGCTTTCCTGCAAGCTCGGGTGCATGGTACTCCTCAGGGAAAGTCACATTGACATCCACATCATCGCCGATATTCTTGCCAATCAGCTGCTCCTCGAAGGTATCGATGAATGAGTGAGAACCGATTACCAAATCGTAATCCTCTCCTTTTCCTCCTTCGAATGCAACACCGTCAACAGATCCGTCAAAATCAATCTTAACGGTATCACCATCAACAACTGCGCGATCTGTAACAGTTACAGTTCTTGCATTGTTCTCAAGCTGTGTCTTGATTTCAGTGTCAATTTCCTCATCACTTACGCTTGTGTCTATTCTTGTAACGGTTACACCGTTGTACTTTCCTAATGTTACCTCCGGTTTCTTAGCAACCTCTGCGGTAAAGATGAACGGCTTACCCTTCTCTAACTGGACGATGTCGATGCTCGGCTGTGATACGATATCTACACCACACTCATCAACAGCTGCGGGATAATGAAGCTGGAGCATGATATTTGCAGCTTCCTCATAGAATACCTCGGGACCATACATCTTCTCAATCATTGCCTGAGGAACCTTTCCCTTGCGGAATCCAGGGATTGAAATTTTGCCCTTCTGTTGATTGTAAGCAGATTTCATTGCAGAATCTACAGCCTCAACAGGCACTTCAATGGTCAGCTTGACCATATTCTTTCCTAAATCTTCTACCTGTACACTCATCGTACTTTTCCTCCTTAATATATAAAAGCGTTGTATATTTCCTGCAAAAGGGCATAACAACGCCTATGCAGTCATTTATGAAGTATAGCATAGGATTTTACAAAATGCCAGCAATATTTGTAAAAAGTCCAAAAAATGACTAAAAAAATAGCACCTCAATCGCTTGAGGTGCTACGCCGGAAAGCTATTTCATCTGCTCTTCCTGCTTTTTGATCATCTTTCTGACCATCTCTCCACCGATTGAACCAGCTTCACGAGATGAGAGGTCTCCGTTGTATCCGTCCTTTAACTGAACGCCCAGCTCGCTTGCAACCTCTTCCTTGAAACGCTTCATTGCGTCCTTAGCCTCGGGTACTGCCATCTGGTTTGTACCGGTCTGTGAGTTATTACTTGCCATGGTTGTTTCCTCCATATACTTGTGCTTTTGAGTTTTCACTCTAATGCTAGTGTTTCCGCCACCTCACAAAATATAATAGGAAATATGTGCCACCTTCGTTAATTGCAGACAGGCTGTTTTCTGAGCACAAGATACGATATCACAACCAATACAGCACTGATTACAATAATAGAAATTGGAAGCGCACTCGGAACCGCATTTTCAAATGCATCTTCAATACTTCTGATGATGCGCCCAACCGCTGTATTCTCATGATGTCTCGAATACTCCATCGGTT
>JAQXMB010000043.1 GCA_029012425.1 bacterium
ATCCGCGACACGATTGGTCTGTATGATGTTGACAGCGTGATCACTACCGGAAAGAACGAGATTCAGTCCTCAATTAAGAAAAAATTGTTGCACGCCTTGACAATGAGGATATCGGATTACAGCTTGTGAATATTACCATTCAGGATGCAGAGCCTCCGACAAGCGAAGTAATTGATGCATTCAAGAATGTAGAGAATGCGAAGCAGGGTAAAGAGACCTCAATAAATAAGGCAAACCAGCAGCGTAACGAGGAAATTCCCGCGGCGCGTGCCAAGGTGGATGAAACATTAAAGACTGCAAATGCGCAGGCACAAGAGCGTGTGAACGAGGCACAGGGTCAGGTTGCCCGTCTCAATGAGCTGTATGCAGAGTACAAGAAATATCCTTTGATTACAAAGCAGCGTATGTTCTATGAGACGATGGAGGAGATTCTTCCGGACATGAAGGTAATTATTACCAAGAGCGATGGAAGCACACAGACTATGCTGCCACTTGAGAGCTTTGCTGAGTTCAATACAACTGTTCAGGGAGGTGCTGAAGATGAAGAGTAAGAAGAAGGTTTGGATTGTTGTTGTATTACTGGCACTTGTTCTGGTTGGCACCAATTCCTTTATGGTAGTAACTTATCCTGACGAATTTACCGTAGTAAAACAATTTGGTAAAATCGTTTCGATTCGCGAGAATCCGGGACTCAGCTTTGTCATCCCATTTGTACAGAAAGCGGAAAAGATTGAAAATGAAGTGCTTCTTTATGATCTTGCAGTCAGTGATGTCATGACAAAGGATAAAAAATCCATGATTGCCGATTGCTTTGTTCTCTGGAGAATCAATGATCCGCAGCGCTATACGCAGACACTTAGCGCGCAGAAGAGCAATGCGGAATATCGTATTGATACCATCGTATATAACAGCCTTAAGAATGTGATCAGTTCGCTCAGTCAGGAAGAAGTAATCAGTGGCCGTGACGGTGAGTTGGCAGAGTCCATCCGCAACAATATCGGCGATACTTTAGAGCAGTATGGAATAACGCTTCTTGCAGTTGAGACAAAATCACTGGATCTTCCTGATGAGAATAAAGCAGCTGTTTATGAGCGAATGATTTCTGAGCGTAATAATATTGCAGCAACCTACAAGGCAGAAGGTGAGGAGGAAGCAAAAGAGATTTCCAATAACACCAAGGCTGAAGTGATTGTCATGCAGTCAGAGGCTGATGCACAGGCACAGGAGATTATCGCAAAAGGTGAAGCTGAGTATATGCGCATTCTTGGCGAAGCATATAATGATCCGGAAAAGGCAGACTTTTATCTTTTCCTCCGCTCACTTGATGCAGCGAAGGCAACGATGACCGGAAAGAATAAGACACTAATCATTGATGAGACCTCACCGTTAACAGAAATTTTTTACAAGTAGATTGTAAAAGGAGCAGATGGTTATGAACTATGATATGAGGAATGATTCATTTTTAAAAAAGTTCATACGATTCATAGTTGCATTATTGGCTTTTCTTGCCGTTGTTGTACCGATACTGTTTCGAACCGGTGTGGATGAGACGAGTAACCGGTTGATCAAACTGGACGATGGATGGACAGTTGCGCACAATGATAGAATCTATGAGAATGTCCGAGTGGATGAGTTGAAGCTTCCGCTTGTGTCACAGGGGGATGTTGTGCAGATGTCATGTACGCTTCCGGAAAACGCTGATTTTCTTGGAGCTACGCTGTCAGCAACTTGCCATAACTCTGCGGTTGAGATTTTGGTTGATGAGAAAATGATTTATTCGTATGGAATGGATCTGTATGCCCGGAAACAATTTTTAGGTTCCGGAACACATCAGGTGACACTCCCAAATGACTTCTTTGGAAAACAGCTGGTGATTCGTATTTATGTAGGAGAAAGAGCAGCGTTCAGTACGCTGGCAACTCCTGTAATCGGTACACCGGAAGACATTACAAAGCATACGATTGGAGCCAATCGCGCGCAGCTTGCAGTATCATTATTTCTGATTGTGTTTGGTTTGATGCTCGGTATCATCACACTTGTCATGCTTCCGACACAGTGGTGGTTTTTCCGGCTGTTTGCGATTGCGATGTTTTCGATTCTTGTCGGATGCTGGACAATGTGCTGTAGCAATCTGATGCAGTTTTTTGTGGACAGTATTGTTGCGAAAGGCTGGTTTGAATATATGTGCGTCTATGTGTTGCCGCTTCCATTTTTGGCATACTATTATGAGACTATTACGGATAAGGAGAATCCCGGATTTATTCGTATTTTATACTATACGATGTTCATTGGACAGATCGTTTTGATTGGAGCCGCGCTGGCTTTACAGCTGACCGACACCCTTCATTTTCCTCGTTTACTTCCGATTGCGCATGTGATGATGAGTGTGGATATCATCCTGATTATTGTGTTTGTCATTCGAAATAGCATTACAAAACCGAGAGAAAACCTCATGCACATACTTTCCATGGGGCTGATTGACTTGTTTGTTGTCTTTGAACTGCTGCACTATAATTTGAACAAGTATCTATTTGGTATGCCGAACGGAAGCTATAACAGTACCATCTGCTACGGAGCGATGCTTGTTGTATTTGCATTGATGGTTGATTGCTGTAGTGATATCGGAAATACGATTTTGCGTCAGGCGAAAGAGTCTGTTTTCGAGCAGATGGCATATACGGATGAGCTGACAGGACTTCGCAACCGCAGATATTTTGATCAGGAAATTCAAAAGGTTGCAAAAGCCGGTGGTATGTTTGGTGTTGTGAGCATGGATATGAATCACCTGAAGTATATGAATGATACCTATGGGCATGATATGGGTGATGAAGCATTGATTCAGTTTTCGAGAATACTTGAACAGGTGTTTTCGGAAGATGCAATACTGTGCAGAATCGGTGGAGATGAGTTCAATGTGCTGATTAACAATGCGAACGATTTTTCATTTGAGGCGAAGCACGAACTTTTGATGAAAAAACTGAATCAATGGAATGCAAAGTCACAAAGCATTCTGCTGAGTACGGCGGTAGGTTATGCGACCCGGGCTGATGTTGACAAAGAGGAAGACGAATGGGAGGTTTGCAGAGTGGCAGACAGTCGTATGTATGAATGTAAGCGTGCACAAAAACAGATAGACTTTCCTTTGAAATAGTTTCCAAAATGAGATAGGAGATAAGAATGCCTGAGGAAATCAGACGAGAAAAAGAGCTCGCCGAAATTGAGCAAAGTCTTAGAAAAAAATTTAAAAAGGATATTTTTTCGAAATTTGCAAAGGCAATAAATACTTATGAATTACTGCAGGAGGGCGACCGCGTTGCGGTCTGCATCTCCGGCGGTAAAGACTCTATGCTGCTCGCCAAACTCTTTCAGGAGTTGCAGCGACATCGCAAATTCGCATTTGAGTTGGAGTTTCTTGTGATGGATCCCGGATACCATCCGAAGAATCGGGAAGCAATTGAGCACAATGCCCGTGTACTTGGCATTCCAATTACAATTTTTGAATCACAGATTTTTGATACGGTATATGATATTGATAAGAATCCCTGTTACTTGTGTGCACGCATGCGACGGGGATATTTGTATGCAAAGGCAAAAGAATTAGGCTGCAATAAGATTGCACTCGGTCATCATTACGATGATGTGATTGAAACGATTTTAATGGGGATGCTTTACGGTGCACAGATTCAGACAATGATGCCGAAATTGCACAGTACCAATTTCCCCGGAATGGAGCTGATCCGCCCGATGTATCTAATTCGGGAAGAAGCGATTTGTCATTGGAGAGATTACAATGGCCTTCACTTTTTACAGTGTGCCTGCCGTTTCACAGAGAACAACGCTGCCTTTGGCGCAGATGAAGTGAGTGATTCTGCTAGACAGGAGGTAAAAAAACTGATTGCCACGCTTCGTGAGGACAACCCATATGTTGAGGGGAATATTTTTAAGAGTGTGGAAAATGTGAATCTTTCAACCATCATTGCCTACAAGAAAAATGGTGTGAAGCATCATTTTCTGGATGTGTATGATCAGTTGGATGCAAATCAGGAGGATTCGTTTTGAAGGAATGGCTGTCAGAGCATATTGTAAAACCATATCACAGCGGAATGGCGAAGCTATGCGACAATGTTTCATTTTCTGTGGCTGAGCTTGTGATTGCTCTTGCTGTGATTGGTTTGCTTGCATATATCATTGCTCGCCTGATCATTGTTGTTCGGGCAGAAAAAAAAGGGAAAAAAATTGCGTTTTCGTTTTTGTATTTGATTCTTGCGATTATTATTATCTATGGTGGATATACTCTTTTTTGGGGCGTTTACTATGATACACAGGATTTTGTGACAGATGCCGGTCTGAGTGAAGAGGCGATTTCTGTTGAGGATTTAGCGTATGTCACCTCCTATTTTGCTTATCAGGCAAATGCCTATGGTGCGCTTGTAGAGCGCGATGAGAATGGATTATATCTCGGCGATGAAGCGGAGATATTTAAGATGTCTGAGCATCTGTATGATGAGATATCCAAAGAGATGCCCTGCCTTTCCTATGATTATGTGAAACCGAAACCGATTTATTTTTCGCGGTTGATGAGCATGCTTGACTTTACGGGATTCTTTTTTCCCTTTACGGGAGAGGCAAATCTGAATGTCGATTCACCGCTTTGTTTTTTGCCGGTGACCATTGCTCATGAAATGAGTCATCAAAGAAGCGTTGCACCGGAGCAGGAAGCGAATTTTGTCGCGATTGTTTCATGCATGGAATACGGGCAGATGGATTACTGTTATTCAGCAAGCCTGCTTGCATATATTCATCTTGGCAATGCCTTAAAGGAGGCAGATGAGGATGTCTGGCGTGTTGTCGCACAGTCCTTAAGTGATGAGGTGTGGGCAGATTTGAACAATCACACACAGTATTGGAAACAGTTTGAGCATACAATTGCAAAGGAAGCTTCCAACAAGGTATATGAAGGGTTTTTGCAAAGCTACGGACAGACCATGGGCTTAAGAAGCTATGGCGCCTGTGTGGATTTGCTTGTGAATTATTATGCACCGAAATTACGATGATATGGAATTTAAAGAGTTAACAATGGAAGACCGCGCCTGGGTAAGTGAATATCTGATGACAGATCAAAGAGCGCTGTGTGAATATACTTTCGCCGGCAATTATTGCTGGCGAAGCTTTTATATGCTACAGATTGCACGCGTGGGATCGTGCGGCATTTTCCGCCATGTTGAACGCACCGGAAAATGGAATAAGAATGACTATATTTACAGTTTTCCTTTTGGCGGAACGGAAGCGGAAAAGAAAAGGATGATTGAATTGCTTATGGAGACCTGTGAAAAAGAGGGGACAAAACTAATGATGTCTCCGCTTGCCACATCAGACAAGGAACTGCTGGAGAAGTGGTATCCGCAAGCGTTCTTTTTTGATTCGAATCGTGACCTGAGTGATTATATCTATCTGAGAGAAAAGCTTGTAACGCTTCCGGGTAAGAAGCTTCACGGGAAGCGTAACCACATCGCACGATTTAAAGATGCGGATGACTGGTGCTATGAATCCATTAATGATACGAATGTTTCTGATGCTGAAGTTATGCTTAAGAAGTGGAAAGAAAACCGCATCGAATCCTGGAATGGAGAATTAGAGCGGGAATGGTCTGCCATGCATTTTGGTCTTGTAGAACGCGACCGTGTGGGATTAACAGGTGGTCTGCTTCGAAAGGCAGATGTCGTTGTGGCGCTTGCATTGGGTGAACCATTAAATCAAGACACCTTTGTCGTGCATTTTGAAAAAGCATTTGCTGATGTGCAGGGGGCGTATCCGATGATTAATCAGCAGTTTGCAGAGCATGCGGCAAAAGGGTATCTGTATGTGAATCGTGAGGAAGATACGGGAGATGCAGGACTTCGAAAAGCAAAGCTGTCGTATCAGCCGGATCATCTTGAAGAAAAGTATACGGCACTTCAAAGTGATATTTCCTATGCAAATCCATCGAAAGATGCTGATGCAATCCGGTCTCTTTGGCAGGCATGTTTTTTCGATGGTGATTATGTGGACTACTACATGGAACACAGGATGAATGAGAAGAATATGCTTGTGATTCGAAAGGATGGACAAATTGTTTCGATGGCAAGCTTTTTGCCCGCGGAATACCGTATAGGAGAGCAGCACATACCGGTGCGCTATGTGTATGCAGTTGGAACTATGCCTAAGATGCGAGGACAGGGTTTGGCAGCTGAGATATTAGACTTCGCGCTGGATTATTGGAAAGAACCGCTGGTGCTGTCTCCGGCAGAAGAAAGCCTGTTTGACTACTATGAAAGCTGTGGATTTGTCAGGGCGTTTGAAGGAGCTGATATTTCTCTGAAGGAAAAGCTAAATGGGATAATGAGATGGAATTGCTGTTTTACGGAGGCAGATGCAGATTGCTACGCAACGATTCGGGAACAGATTCTTTCAAAAAGAAAAAATGCTTATCTGCATTGGGATACGCAGGCGGTTTCTTTTGCGTTGGATTTGAATGTAAAATATGGCGGACACAATCTCATCGTATCCTCCGAGTCAGATCCGGAAATGAGAGAGCTTTTGATGTATGCGGTTGAAGAAGATACACTGACGGTTATTGAAACGACACTCAGCAATGAACTGCTTGCTCAGATTTTGCCGGAACTTATGATGGAAAACCATGTAAGAAAGATTCGATATGAAATACCGGGTGGAATGATCCGCCTGCCGGAACAGATGAAAAATATTGTGATTCCGGCAGAAGGATATTTAAATCTGACACTTGGTTAGTATCATTGTTCGAAATGCCTCAATTGCTATATCGCGAAATCCTGTTCATCAAGGATGTCGCGAAGCATGGAAGCAGAAGAGCGCAGCTTTGACAGTTCATCCGGATTTAGCGGAATCGGAACTTTCGTCTCCACACCGTTTTTTCCTACAATCGCAGGCATGGAAAGAGCAACATCGCTGATGCCGTATTCTCCGTACATCATTGCGGAAATGGGAAGGATGGATTTTTCGTCTCGAAGAATCACTTCACAGATTCTTTTGACAGACATTGCAATACCAAAATAGGTCGCCTCTTTTTTCTCAATAATCTCATATGCACTCATCTTTACTTCGTTTGCAATTCGCGCTGATTCCTCGTCATGGTGGTAATGACCACGCAATTCACAAAAGTCATGAATGGGAATTCCTGAGATATTGGCGCTGCTCCAGGCCGCAATTTCGCTGTCTCCGTGTTCTCCGATAATAAAAGCATGAACACTTCGCGCATCCACGGTCAGGTGACCGGAAATGGCGTGTTTTAGTCTGGCAGTGTCAAGAACGGTACCGGAACCGATGACGCGGTTTTCCGTAAAACCGGACAGCCTGACCGCGGCATAGGTAAGAATATCTACCGGATTTGATACGACAAGGAGAATGCCCTTGCATTCCCGTGTACGAATCTCTGAAATGATGGAGCGGTAGATGCCCACATTTTTATGAACCAGATCCAGACGGGTCTCATTGGGTTTTTGATTGGCACCGGCTGTGATAATGATGATGGCAGCATCAACGATATCATCATAGCTTCCGGCGTAGATGTTCATCGGAGTTGCAAATGGCATACCGTGACTGATATCCATTGCTTCGCCCTGTGCGCGTTCTTTGTTTACATCAATGAGAACCAGTTCAGAGCACAGACCGCTTTGCATCAGAGTAAAGGCACAGGCTGCCCCGACATAGCCACATCCGATGATGGCAAGTTTCCTTTGATTTACAGTGATTGGATTGTTTTTTTCTGTCATTCGTTTTTCTCCTGTTTCACATTTTTTTGGAAATAAGCGTGTGTAAAAATATAAATTTTATTCGTTTGTGTCGATGATAATTCGTTGTGGTTGGGGGTACGATATGATAGAATAAAGCTGTTAATTGACCGGAGGTATTATATGAGAAAAACGAAAATTATCTGTACGATGGGACCGGCAACAGAGTCGATGGAAGTGCTTGAAGCACTGGCAGATGCCGGGATGAATGTAGCGCGCTTTAATTTCTCGCATGGTGACCATGCCGAGCAGGAGCGCCGAATGAATGCACTCAAGACGGTTCGGGAGAAAAAGGGTCTTCCGATTGCAATTCTTCTTGATACAAAAGGACCGGAGATCCGGGTAAAAGATTTTAAAGAGGGCCATGTTGAACTAAAACGAGGACAACAGTTTACACTTACGACATCGGATATATTAGGGGATGAAAAAAGCGTGGCAATTACCTGTGACGAATTGTACAAGGATGTATCGGTCGGTACAATTGTACTTTTGGACGATGGACTGATTTCCATGCAGGTGGTTGCAATTGAAGGAACCGATATAATATGTGAAGTACACAATGATGGGGTGGTTAGTAATCACAAGGGAATCAATATTCCCGGAGTGCATTTATCCTTACCGTATATGAGCGAAAAAGACCGCGACGATATTTTGTTCGGTATCGATATGGATGTTGACCTGATTGCCGCTTCTTTTGTGCGCACGAAAGAGGATGTTTTGGAAATTCGCCGCCTGCTTGAGGCAAATGGGGGCAGAGGAATTTCAATTATTTCAAAAATCGAGAATGACGAGGGTGTCAAAAATATTGATGAGATCATCGAAGTATCGGACGGAATCATGATCGCCCGCGGAGATATGGGTGTGGAGATTCCAATGGAGGAGGTTCCGGTTATCCAGAAGATGATTATCAAAAAAGTATATGCCGCAGGAAAGCAGGTCATTACGGCGACACAGATGCTTGATTCCATGATGAAGAATCCCAGACCGACAAGGGCAGAGGTAACAGATGTTGCCAATGCGGTTTATGACGGAACAAGCGCAATTATGCTTTCCGGAGAGACTGCTGCAGGAGCTTATCCGGTAGAATCGCTGGAGACCATGGTTCGCATTGCGGAGCGTACCGAACGGGACATTGATTATCGCAAGCGTTTCTTTACATTGGAACGAGGTGCCAACCCGGATATCACAGATGCAATTTGTCATGCGACTTGTACGACGGCGCTTGACCTTGGTGCAAGAGCTATTCTGACTGTAACAAAATCAGGATATGCAGCACGCATGATTTCCAGATATCGGCCGCAGTCTGACATTATTGCATGCACAATGAGCGGCCGCGTGGCAAGACAGCTTAATCTGTCATGGGGCATACAGCCGATTGTCATTGAGGAGAGAAACCATGTGCTGGATCTTTTTAATCATGCGGTAGAATGCTCGAAAAAGCATGGATGTGTCAAAGCGGGAGATACGGTAGTAATTACATCCGGCGTACCGCTTGGTTGTTCGGGAACGACCAATATGATTAAGGTTGCGACAGTTTCATAAAATGGGGGTTGCCGTATGATGTGCGGCAAAAGGAACAATGGAAATTTCGAAGGAATCAATCAAACTAATTTTGGAGACCATACCGGTTGCGGTAACTATTTTTCAGCGTGTTGACAATCAGTGTGAAGCGATTTATATGAATCGCGAATGCTGTGTGCTGGACTGCATGGATATTGCGGATCGCATTCGCATGCTAAACGAGGATCTGTATTATCATGTACATCCCAATGATGCCGGGAAGGTAACAGAAATGATGCAGCAGATACAGTCGGCTGACTATAGGGAGGTGGAGTTCCGCTACTGGAGTGATGTCCGTTCACAGTATATATGGCTTCAGGCACGCGTTCGTTCGCACCCTATGGCTGAGGGCGGATGTTATCTGATTGCGGTTTTTATTGATGTGAGTAAGCAACATGATATGATGAATTCCATGGCGATCGATCATGCGCGTATTGAGCTGGCGCTTAACAATTCCAAACTTGTTTTGTGGGAGTACGATGTGAGAAACCGCAGCTCCATACATAGTGAAACGGTTGTGCGTGAATTTCAGGTTCCGAGAATACAACAGGATATGCCCGAATCAATGATCCGGGATGGAATCATACATAAGGAATCCATCGCTGACTACAGAGCGCTTTTTTCAGATATTGATAAAGGTGCACAGTTCGCAGAACGGGAAATCCATATGATTGATGCAAAAAAGAGAGACCGTTGGTATCGACTGAAACTAAAAAATCAGTATGATGAAACCGGTCAACCAATCTATGCATATGGTTGGGGAGAAAACATTACCGAGATGCGTCTCGAGGAGCTTCGTCTATATGATGAGCTTCGTTATCAGCAGGAGACGGAGAGTAGGGATCTGCTGATTAAAGGATTGTTTAATATCACGCAAAACCGTGTACTTCGCTATGAAGCTGAGAACGGAGTAAGCATTTCCTATCAGGCTGCCGGATTGGATTATGCAGCAAGCACAAAGGTTATGGCAAAGCACGCCGCAAATGATAGAGACAGGCAGCATCTGCTCGAAATGATGCATCCGGACAATCTGAAGCGTGTATTGTCTGAGGGGCGCGATTACATTGACTTTGAATATCAACGGCGTGGAAAAGACGGAAAAGTCATTTGGGTCCGCAAGGAAATAAAGCTTCGCATCGATCCGCGAAGCGGAGATGTGATTGCTTATCTGTATGTATATGACATTAATCAGAGGAAATTTACAGAGAGTGTTTTCGCTGAGATATTGAAGCTGTATTATGATTTCATCGGAGTGATTGATGCAAAAGGGGGATATTGGAACTGTCTGTATCGCCCGCAGGGTTCTGAGGAGCCGGTTCTCTCCTATGGAAATTATCCGGAAGCAATCAAAGCATATGTGGAGGCGGAACAAAAGTATTTTCCCAAAAATTCAACAGCAAATGCGCTGGCTGCCGTGCAGCTGGATAAAGTCTGTGAAGAGCTGGAGAAAAAAGATGTGCATATGGTTCGATATATGAGGATGGATCCGACGACAAATTCCCTGCACAGTTATTTCAGCCTCTTCCGATATATGGACGAGCAGCATTCTCAGATTTTTACACTTCGTATGGATATCACCGATGCGCTCAATAAGGAATTGTCACAGCAGGAGAATCTTGAAGTGGCACTTGCACGGGCGGAGGAGGCGTCAAAGGCAAAAAGTACTTTTTTGTCAAATGTAAGTCACGAAATCCGTACACCGATGAATTCCATTATGGGTTCGACCGCGCTTGCACTTCAGTCCCTGCATGATCCGGAACAGCTCAAGGAGTTGCTGCTTCAGACACAGGAGTCGGAAAAATATCTGATGACACTGATAAATAATCTTTTGGATGTATCGCGTATTGAGAGCGGAAAACAAAGGCTTGACTGCCTGCCAATGGATTTGCGGCTCATTATTCAGGGAGTGAACAGTGTGATTGAGCCGCAGGCAAAGGAACGGGAACTGCGCTATGAGTGGCGTGTCAGTGACGAGATTGAGGACTGGTATCTCGGCGATGGAATAAAATTGCAGCAGGTACTTGTGAATCTTCTTGGCAATGCGGTGAAATTTACACCTTCAAAAGGAGTTATTTCACTGGAAGTATCGGTTCAGCGTGTTGAAGAGGACAGAACCTGGATTACAATCGATGTATGTGACAATGGAATCGGTATGAGTGACGAGTTTCAGGAGCATATGTTTGAACCGTTTGAGCAGGAACATCAGGAGCTGACGAGCAGTTTTGGCGGCTCGGGACTTGGACTTGCAATCTGTAAGAATTTAATTGTTTTTATGGGTGGACAGATTCAGGTAGAAAGCACAGAGGGTGTTGGAACACGGTTCCATATTATTCTGCCACTGCTTCGATATTTCGAAAATCAGGAAGAATCAGCGTCAGCGAAGAAGTCAAACGATGCAACCGATTTGTTTGATGGCATGCAGGTTCTTCTTGTGGAAGATCATGATTTAAATATTCGGGTAGCAAAGCGCCTGTTGGAGGTGAAGGGAATCTCCGTTACTGTTGCGCATAACGGACAGGAGGCAATTGATTGTTTTTCCGAGAGTGAAAATGATTTCTACGACTTGATTTTAATGGATATCCGTATGCCGGTAAAGGATGGACTTACGGCGGCAAGAGAGCTGCGTGGCTTAGAACGAAAAGATGCAAAGCTCGTACCAATCGTTGCAATGAGTGCAAATGCTTATGAACAGGATGTTATACAATCGAAGGCGGCCGGAATGAATGAGCATCTTGCAAAACCGATTGATCCGGAGCTTTTGTACACAACGGTTGCCCATTATTATTCGCGCTGAAAATGAATGCAGAATCAAAAATCACATTGGGAGTAATAGAATGACAGACAGAAAAAAGCGGGTGATCGGAATTCTTGCACATGTTGATGCAGGAAAAACGACACTATCTGAAGGAATGCTGTTTACAGCCGGAGCAATTCGCTCCCTCGGAAGGGTCGACCACAAGGATGCATTTTTAGATACGGAATCACTTGAGCGGGAAAGAGGAATTACAATTTTTTCCAAGCAGGCGAAACTCGAGTGGAAGGACCGGGTGATACAGCTTCTCGATACACCGGGACATGTGGATTTTTCCGGTGAAATGGAGCGTACACTATCGGTTTTAGATGCAGCTGTTTTAGTGATCAGTGCAACGGATGGTGTGCAGAGTCATACGCGTACACTGTGGAAGCTGCTTGCACGATATGAGATACCGACATTTCTTTTCATCAATAAAATGGATTTGTTTTCGCGTGATGCTGCGGATGTTTTGTCCGAGCTTCAGTCCGAGCTCTCCGGCGGCTGTCAGGATTTTTCTGCTTTTCATGATGAAGCGTGGATGGAAGCAGTGGCAATGAGTGACGAGGAGCTCATTAATGTATTTCTCGAGAATGGAACGATAGCGGAGGAGGTACTTGCACAGGCGGTACAGGGGCGAAAACTGTTTCCGTGTTTTTTTGGTTCAGCCTTAAAATGTGAAGGCATCGGGAGTTTGCTTGATGGGATGGAAAGCTATCTGCCGGAACCTGTTTATGGTAACGAATTCGCAGCAAGAGTATATAAAATCACGCGGGATGAGAGTGGAAATCGCCTCACATGGATGCGAGTTACCGGTGGAAAGCTTCGCGTAAGAGAAGCATTGGATACCGGTGCAGATGCTCTCGAGAAGGTGAGTCAGATTCGACTGTATTCCGGAAAGAAATATGAAACGCTTGATGAAGTGACGGCAGGAACAATCTGCGCTGTCTTAGGAATAGAGCACACCAAAATCGGGGATGGACTGGGAGCCGAACAGGAGATATTACAGCCGGTTCTTCAACCGGTTATGACTTATCAGCTCGTTTTGCCGGAGGGCTGTGATGCATTTGTATTTCTGGGAAAGCTTCGAAAGCTTGAGGAAGAGGATCCGATGCTTCATGTGCTCTGGAATGAAAGATATCGGACGATTCATCTGCAGCTTATGGGAGAAGTCCAGACAGAAGTGCTCAGACAGTTGATTTGGGATCGTTATCATGAAGAGATTGAATTTGCAAGTGGACATATCGTATATAAAGAAACTGTAGCTGCACCGGTGGAAGGTGTTGGTCATTATGAACCGCTCAGGCATTATGCGGAAGTCCATCTTTTGATTGAACCCGGTGAGCCGGGGAGTGGAATCGAAGTGCTTAGCGCCTGTAAGGAGGATGTGCTCGACCGCAACTGGCAAAGACTGATTTTGACGCATCTTACGGAGCGGGAGCATCTCGGGGTTTTGACGGGCTCTGTGCTTACCGATGTGCGGATTACCCTGTTAACGGGAAAGGCACATTTAAAACATACCGAGGGCGGTGATTTCCGTCAGGCTACTTATCGGGCACTTCGGCAGGGACTGAAAAAAGCACAGAGTGTGTTACTCGAACCATACTATCGCTATGTGATGGAGCTTCCCAAGGAGGCAACCGGTCGTGCCATGAATGATATTTTGCAGATGAATGGTACGATTGATGAGCAGGAAGTACTTAGCAGCTCCATGACCCGGATGACAGGAGTCGTTTCTGTAGAAAAGATGCAGGGTTATCAGAAGTGTCTGCATGCCTATACCCATGGAGAGGGCCGGCTTTCAGTGGAACATGCAGGTTATCGGCCGGTGCACAATCAGGACGACATCGTTGCTGAGATCGGCTATGACAGTGAGCGGGATATTGATAATCCTACCGGGTCTGTTTTTTGTGCACACGGTGCAGGCTTTGTTGTGCCGTGGTATGAGGTTGAGGAATACATGCACCTGGAGAACTGTTATGTGCCGGACGGGGAAGCGGATCATGCAGATGCAGAGGTGGTGCAGCCACAAAATAATGATCGTCCGAGAAAGCCGGTAAGAGCGACTTCCTATGCGGATGACAAGGAGCTTGAGGAGATTTTTACAAGAACCTTCGGTGCTGTGAAGCGCAGAACGGCTGCAAGCGATACAAATCTCGGATATGAAAAGACTGTTTCCTATGCATCACGCATAAAAAAACCGGTGGATACTTCTTATCCGAGAAAGCCGGTGAGCAGTGTTCCGGAGTATCTGATTGTTGATGGCTATAATGTGATTTTTGCATGGGAAGAACTGGGGGCACTTGCAAATAAAAATCTGGATGCGGCGCGAGATTTGCTCAACGATATCTTGTGTAATTATCAGGGATATCATCAGTGCAACCTGACGGTTGTGTATGATGCATATAAGCGAAAAGGAAATGCGGGAAGCAGACAGGCGTACAACAATATTTCTGTTGTCTATACAAAAGAAGGTCAGACCGCAGATATGTATATTGAAGAGCTTGTGCGCACACTTGGAAAGAAATGCAAGATTACAGTTGCGACTTCAGACAGCTTAGAACAGCTTACGGTAAGCTCCGGTGGGGCGCTTCGTATGTCGGCGAGAGAACTTGAGCTTGAGATTCAGGAAACCAATCGTCTGATCAGAGAAGCGTATTTGGACAGAGAATTTCCAAAAGAATAAGAGAATTTTTTTCAAAAAGCTCTTCCATTTTTGATGCAAGTCGGATATAGTAATACTAGATATAGGGTAGTGATACCTTTTTTACACACAAAATATAGTAGGGAGAACCATCATGTCGAATAGCACAATCATCAAAAGAGACGGAAAAGAAGTTCCTTTTGTGGAGCAAAAAATAGTAAATGCCGTATGGAAGGCAAATGAAGGCGTACAGGATATTCATCAGCTGAGTGAGTGTCAGATTCGTGCGATTGCCAATAATGTCAAGACTCAGGTTGAGGAGTCGCTCCATACGGTGAATGTCGAGGAAATACAGGATATGGTGGAGAAGGGCATTATGCAGATGCGCGGTTATGAGGTTGCGCAGAAATATGTCCGCTATCGTTACACTCGTGAGCTTGCGCGCAAGGCGAATTCTACAGACAACGGGATTCTTGCATTGCTGGATCGTATCAATGAGGAGGTTAAGCAGGAAAACTCGAATAAAAATCCTGTTATCAATTCAACACAAAGAGATTATATGGCGGGAGAGGTCAGTAAGGATTTGAGCAGTCGTGTGCTTCTGCCGGAAGAGATTGTACGGGCGCATGAGGAAGGTATCATCCATTTTCATGATATGGATTATTATGCGCAAAAGGAGCATAACTGTGATCTGATCAACCTTAAGGATATGCTTGAGAATGGTACGGTTATCAACGGAACCCGCATTGAGAGACCGCACAGCTTTTCGACTGCCTGCAATGTCACGACACAGATTGTTGCACAGGTTGCGTCAAACCAGTATGGTGGACAGTCATTCTCGCTTGCACACCTTGCACCGTTTGTCGATGTCACCAGACAAAAGCTTCGTGCGCAGGTTGTAGAGGAGCGTCAGGAGATGGGTGATGTAATGGACGATGCCATCATTGATCGTGTGACAGAGCGTCGTCTTGCAATTGAAATCAAGCAGGGTATCCAGATCATTCAGTACCAGCTGAATACATTGATGACCTGTAACGGACAGTCTCCTTTTGTAACGGTATTCATGTATCTTGATGAGGTGGAAGAGGGACGCTTGAGAGATGATCTTGCGCTGATTATTGAAGAGACATTAAAACAGCGTATGCAGGGTGTCAAAAATGAAAAGGGTGTATGGATTACACCGGCATTCCCGAAACTCATCTATGTACTTGACGAGGATAACATCCGCGAGGATTCGAAATATTGGGCGCTCACCGAGTTGGCGGCAAGATGTTCCGCAAAACGGCTGGTTCCGGATTATATCTCAGCAAAGATGATGAGAGAGCTCAAAAAAGGAGCTGTTTATACCTGTATGGGATGTCGTTCCTTCCTGACTGTTGAGGAAAACCAGCGCAACGAGGATGGAAGCTATAAGGTCTACGGACGATTTAATCAGGGTGTTGTCACGATTAATCTGGTTGATGTGGCATGTTCATCGAACGGTGACATGGACGAGTTCTGGAAGCTTTTGGAGGAGCGTTTAGAGCTGTGCCACAGAGCGCTTCGCTGCAGACATGAGCGATTGCTTGGAACCCCTTCTGATGTTGCTCCGATTTTATGGCAGAACGGAGCTCTTGCGAGACTCAAAAAGGGTGAGGTGATTGATAAGCTTC
>JAQXMB010000044.1 GCA_029012425.1 bacterium
TCATAGACACGCTCCTTTGTCGTGTTCGTCTTTTTCAGGCGTCCGGTAAGTGTGGATTTGCCGGGTGTGAAATCACGCAGCTGTTTGGCGAACTCACCATTTAGCTTTTTCATATGCGTGCTTAAAATCAAAGCGGCACCAAGGCGGTTGCCATAGTCATACATCATCTTATAGTGATGACGGCAGAAGCCAATCTCATCGGTCTGCGCACGAATATCATCCTCCATATATGCAGAACCGAGAATAAAGGACAGCGCATGCTGTTCAGCCTGACGCTCTAATACGCAAAGCGGACATTCGTCATCTGCCTTCACCGCTTCGATAAGCGGGAGTGTTGCAATACTTCCTTTCATCATAATGGTTTTCTCCTTGCTTGTTTTGTACTATAATTGTAGTATAACCTGACATCATGTCAATGGGAATACTTTTTGCAGGGAATCCTGCATGGAAAAAAATACACACAAGATTTTGTGCATATTTATCGATGGAGCGGAAGATATTGTGTGAACCTCAGGGACGGGGTTAGGGGTTCATTAACTTGAGAGACAGGGATAGGGGTTTGGTAGCTGTTCAAAAATGGCACCATAACCCCGTACCCCAGGTCCATAAAGGAGTAGATATGGTGGATAATAGGGTGTCGATGATAGTATGTGTTCTTGCAGGGACACTTCTGCTGGCCTGTGGTCAGGCGAAGCCAATAACGGAGTCTGTGGAACCTGCAGAAGAAACGCAAAGTGAGCAGGTGGATTTCAGTGACACAAAAGAGAACGGAAATGAGGTTCGTGTGGAATATGAATCTTTGGATGAACCGATTCAAGAGCAACCCGAGGAGGTTGAATTACAGGAGACTGAACCGCAGGAGATGGAACCTCCTACGGCTACGATTCTTATGGTCGGAGATGTTCTGCTGCATACGAGAGTGGAACAAAGTGCAACAACCGAGGATGGCTCCTTTGATTTTGCTCCGATTTTTGCAAATGTAAAGGATGAAGTGGCGGCTGCCGACCTCGCACTGGTCAATCAGGAAGTCATCATTGGTGGAGCGGAACTTGGCATTTCAGGATATCCAGCATTCAATGCACCATATGAGGTGGCAGATGAGCTGGTTGATACAGGCTTTGATGTCATCTGCCACGCGACAAACCATGCGCTTGATAAGGGAAAAAGGGGACTTATAAATTGTCTGAACTACTGGCAGGAGAACTACCCGGATATTGCGGTGCTTGGGATTCATGACAGCAGGGAGGATCAAGAGAAAATATATATCGAGGAATGCGAGGGCATGCGAATTGCGATTCTGAACTACACCTATGGAACGAATGGAATCGCCTTGCCGGGCGACATGCCGTATGCAGTTGATTTGCTAAAGGAATCCCGCGTGAGAGAAGACCTGGCAAAAGCAGAGGAGCTTGCGGACTTTACCGTTGTATGTCCACACTGGGGCACGGAATACTCATTAAAAAAGACGGCGGAGCAGGAGAAGTGGGTAAACATCTATTCTGAAGGTGGTGCAGACCTGGTGCTCGGTACACATCCACATGTCCTCGAGCCGGTCGAGATGGTCGAGGGTGAAAATGGACCGATGCTTGTCTATTATTCGCTTGGAAATTTTGTCAACTGGACATCGGGAACCGGAAGCGGCGTAGCCAATCGCATGGTTGGAGGCATGGCAAAAGTAACAATCACCCGCGAAGAGGAGAAAGTCATTATATCAGATTATGAGATGCTTCCGTTGGTGACCCATGTGAGCCCGGGATTCGGGGGAGTCACCACATACTTTTTTGAGGACTACTCAAAGGAATTGTCAGATGAGAATGCAATTCGAAGCCAGGATGGAAGCTTTTGCTATGAATATGTGGAGAAACTGATTTCCGAAATAAACAATCTATGATAGAATAAATGCAAAAAACAGTATTCTCTGCGCACAGTGGACAATACAGAGGATTTGACTGTATGAGAATGAAGATTGAGGAGCAAAGATGAAAATACCCAAGATTATTGAGCAAAAAAAGCAGATAGGAAAGCCGTCGTTTTCTTTTGAGATATTCCCGCCGAAAAAGGAGGAAACACTGAAAAATATCGATGAGACGCTTGAGATGTTGTGTGATCTGAAGCCGGATTTTATCAGCGTGACCTTTGGCGCCGGTGGAAGTGTCAGAAACAGCAAGACAGTTGAAATTGCAAGAAAAATCAAGGAGACCTACGGTGTGGAGCCGGTCGTTCATCTGACCTGTCTGTATTATTCAAAAGAAGAAATCAAGGAACTGTTAAAGGAGCTTGAGGCATCAGGCATTGAGAATATTCTTGCCCTTCGCGGAGACCGAAATCCCGACTATCCGACCAAAAATGATTTTACCTATGCAAGTGATCTGGTGAGCTTTATCAAAAGTCAGGGAGATTTTTCGCTCAGCGGCGGCTGTTATCCGGAGACACACCTTGAAGCAACGGATGCCATCACCGATATCCGCAACCTCAAAAAAAAGGTTGATGCAGGAGCCAGTCACCTGATCTCACAGCTATTTTTTGATAATGAGCTGTTTTACCGTTTTTATGAAAAGACCCGCTGTGCAGGAATTGATGTACCGATTGATGCAGGTGTAATGCCGGTGACAAATAAGGCACAGATTGAGCGCATGGTGAATCTGTGCGGTGCGTCGCTTCCGGTGAAATTTGAGAAGATGCTTCGCAAATATGAGGATAACAAGGCTGCATTGCTCGATGCGGGACTTGCATACACCATCAATCAGGTGGTTGATTTGATTGCCAACGATGTGGACGGCGTGCACATCTATACGATGAACAATCCTGCGGTTGCAAAACGCATCTGCGACAGCATTCGAAATCTTGTGTAGTTTAGAGGTATTATGAAAAACATTTTACTGACAGCCATCAATGCAAAATATATCCACTCGAATCCGGCAGTTTATTCGCTTCAGGCTTATGCCGCAAAAAGAGGCTATGTCGCCTCGATTGCCGAGTATACCATCAATCATTCGGTGGAGGAGATTTTAGGCTCCATCTATGAGCACCATCCGGATGTGATTTGTTTTTCCTGCTATATCTGGAATATTTCTTATGTGAAAGAACTGGTGGCAGAACTATATAAGCTGCGTCCCAAGCTTCCGATCTGGCTGGGTGGTCCGGAGGTATCCTTTTGTGCAAAAGAGCTTCTGAGTGAGTATCCTCAGATTACCGGAATCATGATTGGCGAGGGCGAGCAGACCTTTGTCGAACTGTGTGCGTGCATTGAGAACGAGAAATCAATAGATGGAGTAGCCGGAATTGTCTGGCGAAGAGAAGATGGCGAAATTGTTGAGAATCCTATGCGGGAGTTGCTTTCAATGGATGACCTGCCGTTCTGCTATGAGAAGCTGGAGCGATTTGAAAATCGAATCATCTATTATGAGACAAGCCGAGGCTGTCCGTTTTCGTGCTCGTACTGCCTGTCGTCGGTAGACAAAAAGCTTCGGATGCGAAGTCTTTCGCTCGTATACCCGGAACTTCAGTTTTTTTTCGACCATAAGGTTCCGCAGGTAAAATTTGTGGATCGAACCTTCAACTGTGACCACGGGCATGCGATGGGAATCTGGTCGTATCTGAAAGCACACGACAACGGTGTGACGAATTTCCATTTTGAGATTGCGGCAGATTTGCTTCGCGAGGATGAGCTTGCGCTTCTTGAGACGATGCGCCCCGGTCTCGTGCAGTTTGAGATTGGCGTGCAGTCGACACATGAACCAACAATTCACGAGATTCGCCGGACGATGAATCTTGACAGACTCTCAGAGGCTGTGATGCGCGTACACCGGGCAAATAATATTCATCAGCATCTGGATCTGATTGCCGGACTTCCGTTTGAAGACTATGAGACCTTCAAGAAATCGTTTGATGCGGTATATTCACTCAGACCACAACAGCTGCAGTTAGGATTCTTAAAGGTTTTGCGCGGTTCCTATATGTATGAACAGGCGAAAGCGTATGGCCTGCTCTACCGGGATATGCCTCCGTATGAGGTGATGGCTACCCGATGGATCAGCTATGCACAGATGCGAAAGCTTAAGCTTGTGGAAGAAATGCTCGAGGTTCATTACAACAGCGGGCAGTTTGAGGCAGCATTGGGCATTCTGGAAAAACAGTATGCACATCCATTTGATATGTATGAGGAACTGGGAGCGTATTATGTGAAAGAAGATCTTCTGGAGCGAAAGCATTCGAGGCTTGCAAGAAGTGAGATATTCTATGCGTTTGCGCTGAAAAAAGACCCGGAGCATGCAAAGGAATATGAAGAGGCTTTGACATATGATTTGTACATTCGGGAGAATGCCAAGCGCCGTCCCGCATGGGCACCGGATCTGACACCCTATAAGAAAGAAATAACGAATCTGCTGCGCGAGAGCGGATTGGATAAACGATATTGTCATGTTGAATTGTTTACTTGTGGCGATTCGCCCAAATGGGTAATTTTCGATTACGAGAACCGTGACCCCTGGACGAATCATGCAAAACTGGTGAGCTATTCCACAGAATCCTGATAAGACTGCAGGTCATGCGTAAGCTGATCCGCAGTTTTTTTATCGAGAAACCAGCAAATCATATGGACGAGTAGATCAATGATGAGCACACTGACTGCAAATGCAATAACAGTCGGCCGGTATTCGGGTTCGAATACTTTTCGTCCAAAACAGGCAAAGATCAGAATGACTTCCAGACAGAAAAACTGAAGGATTTTTCGCACAAGCATTTGTTTCATTGACAGCTCATGTGAGCAATATGTAATTAATGTTGGAATCATGCTAAGAACTCCAAACACAAGCGGACTTAGGAACGCATCATACCCAAAGCGGGCGTCCGGTTGGAAGATGCTTCCGAGTACAAAGGTTGCGATATTGACAAGTGTGACTACGATAAAGAAAGAAGATATTTCCGATTTCAAATATTCCTTAAAGCTCATGGGGCGCGTCCTTTCCTGAAATCATATGAACTGCTATGTATCTGTAAGCAGCTGGCGGTGGCAGGTTCTGTAGATGATGACCAATATCATTCGCATCTGAATCAGTGCTTTTTCAGTCTGTTTTTTAGGTCCGGCACATATTTTCTTGAGATAATGATTTCCTCGCCGTTTTTAAGCGTAGCCAGAAATCTGCCGTTTAGCGCAGGCGAAATTGACTGAATCTTCATGAGATTGACGAGAACAGACTTGGAAATTCGAATAAAGCTCTTGTTTGAGAGAACTTCTTCCAGTTCGTAGAGCTTCTGGCGGCACTCGTATGTATGATTTTTGCAGTAGAGGAAGGTGCGGTTGTCGATGGCCTCAATATAAAAAACATCTGTCACCGCAATCTCATACCTGCGACCGTCAGAGGTGGCGCCTACGGTTCCCTGTCTGGACTTTACAAAATCAACAATCTCCACAACCTCGTCGTTCACCTCATGACAGTATATGGCTACAAGCTCTTTTTCCTCGGGTTTAATCTGCTTTACTCTGATATCCATGCTGAATTATTCATAGCACTCCTGTACGGTAAATGCTTCTCCTTCCATCAAATAACAGTTGAAGAACTGCAATACCAATTCATTCATCGTATCTACACAGTAGTTCTTGTCGATTTCTCCGGTTCCAAGCATGTTTGCAAGAAAAGGAGCAAAAAGCGGAAGATCGGTGTAGTTCATATGACCGGCGCCCGCAAAATAGGTGTCAAAACCTTCGCGTGCATTGTCAAGAACGACATTATTGGCATAGGGAATTCCCTGCTCTTTCGACTCAATTCGTGCGAAGTGATGCTCCTCGTTATCAATGGAAAGAAGTGGTACGGGGTAGGGGGTATCGTCAATCACATACATTCCGTCTACCAGATTACGCTGCATGCTCAGCATCGTTCCATCCAAATCGATGACCGCATCGATGTCTGAGCGCATCTGACCAAGTGATACACTCGTAGCTCCGCCGAGGGAGTGTCCCATCAGACCTATCTTATCACAGTCGATGGCGGAAATCACGCTTTTCAGAGAAGAATCTTCTGACGCTTCATACTTCCAGACATCGTTTAGCTGATTGTTCTCTGCTGCCTGCTTAATGGTGTCAAGGGCAAAATTCATATCATCTTCACGAAGGTCCATCCATTCACCGGATAACCGGCAGATTTCTTCTTCCGGAGCCGTGTCACTGTTGATATACATTACATTCTGGAAAAATTCGGGGCTTACTGTGATGGTCTTTCCGTCTGTGTCTTTTGTAAAAAAAGAGTGATACGGATGATCGAGACTTACAACCACATAACCGTTGCTTGCAAGCTGTTGATAGGTTGACATGTTGCTCTGGTAGTAGCCGAATGCACCGTGAGAGAAGATGACAAGCGGACAGTTTGCAGTATCGCCCATATCTGAAGGATAGAAAAAGTATACCGGAACCTCACGATGGGAACCGTCTGTTTCAAACGCTTCGATGCGATTGCTGTCTACAAGAATCGCCTGAGTTGTGGCAACCTCATGAGAACCGCTTGGCTTTTGGCCTGTATAGTCGCGGAAGAGAAATGAGGGAACCATGCTGACTGAAATCAGGATGATTCCAAGCAGCGCACTTACGATTGTTGCAGCGGGACGCTTTTCGTCGGATGCTTTGTGATGCTTCAGTGCATACACAATTCCTGAAAGGATGGCACGAATCAATAAAATGATGAACAGTACCTTAAAACGGAACCCAAAATCGATGCCGGGAAACAGGATGAAAATGAGATATCCGACAAGCTGTGTGCAGCTTGTGATTGCACGAGCCCCGAGCCAGGTTGTTTTGGTAGGTTTTGTTTTCAATGTAAAAATTGCGAGTACAAGTTCGCAGGTGATTAGTAACAATAATAATACAATGTTCATGTTTTTTCTCCTATCTGTTTGATAAGGTCAGTATAGTAACTGTGTCAGTTTACGGCAACAAAACTGACGGTGAAATGCATTTTTTATTGGTAAGATGTATTTTTACTCATGATATTTAAAAAATACCAAAGCCGGAAAGATACAATTTTGGTAAAAAACTGTACGCAAATGCGCAGATATGGTACGATATAGCAAGTGATAATATATGTAATAAAGATAGGAGATACCAAAGATGTTGCGTTGGAATAATGACTATAATCACGGAGCGCACCCGGCAATCTTACAGTGCCTTGAGCAGACGAATGATACGGCATATCCCGGATATGGAACGGATGAGCCGTGCGAGGCTGCCCGAAAAGAAATCCTGAAGTATCTGGATAATGATGCGGTTGATATTCATTTCCTGATTGGCGGAACGCAGGTGAACTATACAATGATTGCGGCAGCACTTCGTCCGTATCAGGGAGTTGTTTGCGCGGACAGCGCGCATATTCATGTGCATGAGACCGGAGCAGTGGAAAATACCGGACACAAAATTCTGGCACTTCCCGGAGTGGAGGGAAAGCTGACGGCTGAAGCGATTCGTGCAGAAGCAGAAGGGTATCGAACCAGCGGCGTGCAGGAGCACATTACACAGCCCAAGTTCGTTTTCTTATCACATCCATCAGAGTACGGAACAATCTATTCCAAAAAGGAGTTGACCGATATCCGCAGCGTATGTGATGAATACGGATTGTATCTGTATGTGGATGGTGCGCGCATGGGCTATGGTCTCGGCGCAGACTCGGCCGATGTCACACTGGCGGATCTTGCGAAGCTTGCGGATGCATTCTATGTCGGTGGAACGAAATGTGGGGCAATGTTTGGCGAGGCACTTGTCATCGCAAATGACGCACTCAAGGATCATTTTCGCAGCTATATGAAGCAGAACGGTGCGCTTCTTGCAAAAGGATGGCTACTTGGATTACAGTTCTATACCTTATTTAAGGATGGGTTGTATTTTGATATAACAGGTCATGCTGATGTGCAGGCAATGCGAATTCGCGATGCGTTCCGTAAAAAGGGCATTCCCTTCTATATAGAAAGCAATACGAATCAGCAGTTTGTGATTTTGACCGATGAACAGATGGATAAGATTGGGGAAAAGCATATTTTCGAGTATGAGTCAAAGTTAGATGATGTGCATCATGTTGTACGATTCTGTACAAGCTGGAGTACGAACACAGAGGATGTGGATGTGCTGCTTTCGGATATCGAAGCACTGTAGTAGTGCCTGGCGGGAACTGCCGGTAGCTGCCGGTAACTGAGCCGGCTTCGGTTGTGGCAGCGTCACCATCAATATTGTCTTTTTGGGTTACTGGGCACGGTCATGCTACACCTACAGAACCTGCCACCGGCAGCTTCTTTCGGATGCATGGCAACATATAGCGCAGGCACGCTCTCGCTACTTGTCGCTGGCAGTGGTACATAAGCGCCCAAAATACGGACGCTAAGTACCAGCCGCTTCAAAGTACCTGCTGGATATATGTGTATCGCACTCCCTGTCCACGCTGTGAACAAAAGCGTGCCATAAACCGCCGGCAAGGTTCGTGGCAGTTCCCATCAGCAGCGACATTTGCCTGGCGAAGTGCGAGCGAATCGAAAGTGTTGTGCACCTCACAGCTGAAAGCCGAAGACTATGTGTGCGAATAGGACACATCGAGTCGAGGCTGAAGGGACAGCGAGACACCGACAGGCAACCGGAGCAGTCTGATGGTGAGACTGTCACAAGCGAAGCCGGAAAGATGCATGACAGTTTTCGTCAGTACCGACAGGCAACCGGAGCAGTCTGATAGCAACACTGCCATATTCGAAGCCGGCAAAAAGAATAACATATTTGGGAGGATTTTATGACATATCATGAGGCATACGAAAAACTGAAAAAATGGGATCAGCTTCATGTGCTGAACTACTATGATGCATTGAGCGAGGAGCAGAA
>JAQXMB010000045.1 GCA_029012425.1 bacterium
TGCCTTAAAATCTTAGAAGTATAGCCTTTTAAAGACTTTACAGCTTTGTGTATGCCGAATTGAGGGTCTACTTCCATCAGTATGTGTACATGGTCCGGCATGATTTCCATTTCCAAAATGTCTACAGAAAGATTTGTAGCATACGCAAGGAGTAATTCTTTCAATCGGTTATCTACACCATTGGTTAATACTTTTCGCCTATATTTAGGACACCATACCACATGGTATTTACAGGAATAGACGATATTATTGTTAGATTTATATGTTGTATTCATGCTCGTATTATACTGCAACTCAAAAACTAATACAAGTGCATATTTGTCCATCTTCAATTACTTGCGTAAATTCGATGGATGTGTCTTATATCCCCATAGCTAAAGCAAGTGGTTTTACGACACATTCGGATAAAATGTTAAAACTTATTCACATGAAGAAGCCTCGTATGCGGTCTGAATAGTTACGAAAATCTTATCAAGACAGTAGAAGAAGATTAGGAATTGCCAAAAAAAGTATTGACTTTAACCCGGGCCGGGACTATTATGTGAATGAAAACGAAAAACATTCACATAATAGGAGGTTCAGTCATGAGCAATGAAATATTAGCAATGATCGGGATTGCCGGCGGATTAATATGCGCAGTGGCAGATTTATTTTTGGATTTGAAGGGACCGGAGAATAAAAAGCTTGGCAAGCTTAAGGTTATCGACAGTATGTGGGGAGAGATGCCACATTACAGATTTGTTGTTTCAACAATTCTTGCAATGTTTGCAGTTCCGATGTATTGTGGCGGAGTCCTTGCATTAGCAAATATCCTCGCACAAAACTCACCGGGTTTTGCTGCTGTTTTTAAGGCGATTGCACTTATGGGCGCGATGGGAGGATTTATGATTCACACATTTCTTACCATTTGCCCCACGATGTATCAAATCATCACGAAAGAAGCGCCGTATGAGCTTGCAGATAAAGTCATTCATGGAGTGTTTCGTCAGATATACTTACCGTTTTTCACATTTTACATCATGTTGGTTGTTGTTCCGGCAGTCATGATCATTTATGCGATTATTACGGGAATCCTTGCAGCACCGTTATGGTGTATCTGCCTGAATCCGGTAGTATTCCAGATTGTCGGACTGTTGCTTCGTGCAACCGGGCTTCCCTGTTTTATTGATGCGCCCAGCTGCTGTGCTGCAAGTCTTGGACTTGCAGCCTATGGACTGCTGGCTTTCATTGCTTTATAATTGTGGTATCGCAAGGAAGCCTTGGAAGCCTTGGGTCAAGGCGGAAGAAATAATATGTAATCAAAGGAAGTGCAGGATGCCGGTAAGAGTATTTAGTGAAGATGAAAAAAAGGAAATCAGAGAAAAGCTGTTAAGTGTTGGATTTCCGATGCTGCAGGAATATGGTTTGGTACATATGTCGATTCCAAAGATAGCTGCGGCAGCGGGAATCGGAACCGGCACATTTTATCGTTTTTTTAAGTCTAAAGAAGAGTACATTTATCAACTGATTGTATATCGTCGTGAGATGCTTTTGTCAAAAGTGATAACGGAAGATATAAGAAACGGCAAAAGAAAGCTATCGAAGGATGAGGTGCGGCATGTGATTGAGCTGCTGATAGACCGCCAAAATAGTGTGTATGCGAACTTAAGTCTGACAGACAAAGCAAAGCTTTTTGAATATGTAGATGCTTTCTCGCCGGATATAGAAAAAGAACGGCAAATATTAGAAGCACTTTTTAAGTACATGGATCACCCGAAGGAAACGATTGATTTGCCGGTTCTTTTTAATCTGATAAAAATACTTACAATTAGTTCACAAGCAAGAAATGAACTTCATCCCCAGGGATATGACCGTACAATGAAACTTTTAGTGGATCTGATACTGAATCTGATTTATGATTAAAAGTTGACAATATGTCTGTCGAAGAGGCGATGGGGCGTATGAGAAGATCAGAATAGAAAAATTGGGAACAGGCAGAAAGAATGTGCAGGAGTATGTATGATGAAAAAGTCTATGAAAAGTAAGATTGCGCTTGCGATAATGGCAGCGAGTATCATGGTGACCGGTTGCGGAAATGGAACATCCATGGTAGGTGTAAGTGTTACGAATTCATTGGATGAAACGGAAGAGATGAAATCAGATACACCGGAAGAGACTACCTTGCAGAAAACAGCTCCCGAAACAGATATGAATTCGGAAGACGAACAGGCGGAAACTGATTTGCCGGAGGCGATTTCGGAAACAGAAGAGCCTGAGCAAAAGGATACAGAGCCTGAAAGCCTGGAAGAGGAGCTTGCAAAGATTCAGCAAGAAGAAAATCGGATTGTGGATGCACTTTCTGACCGTGCATCCCAGTTGGATATGAATCTTGCGAGTGCAGATATTTATAAGCTTTGGGATGATGAATTGAACAGCCTTTGGAGCAGATTTTCGCAAGTGGCAGATAAGCAGACCAAGGCGAAGGTGCTCGAAGAACAGCGCGAGTGGATAAAAAATAAAGAGGCCGAAATGAAACGCGTCGAGGAAGAATGCGAGGGAGGTTCCATCACGCCAAGCGTTGTGAACTCCATGGGAAGTGATCTGACAGCAAAGCGTTGCTATGAATTGGCGAAATATCTGGCACAGGTGAAGGGGATCCCATTCGAGCCGAAGTTGTCGGGGGCAAATCGGATCGAATTTGTGGATCGTCAGGGAACACCGGACATCTATAGTGAGCTGACCTTAGATCAGGTTGAGGGAGAGGAATTTTTGGCATCCATCGGTCTTTACCGCCTCACCACCTTTGATGGAAAAGCCGTTCGGATTGATGAAAATCTATTTGAATTTGAAGATGACAGTGTAGATGTGAAGGGATTGATTCGAATCACAGATGATGGTGAAGGAGCAACCTTTGAAGTGACGGAAAGCACCTGGAAATATGTGCATGCGGGTGATGTCTTTTATTTTTTGGAGAGGCTCTGATTCCGGGTGCCGCATAATCGTATCGTTTTTCGATGAAACCATTACAAAATAAAAGAAGCATATTGACTACCGAACGGCAGGTAGATATAATGGTACACATTAAAATCAGAC
>JAQXMB010000046.1 GCA_029012425.1 bacterium
AAGACTGCACCGTAGGGCATACGGGAACAGTATAATCTAGCTTGTGGACACTGTGTGAGACATTGCAATACCGTAAGGTGTTAGTCAATGCAGTAGTGGATGAAACAAGAATCCCCTTGCTTTAGCTATGGGGAGTGTCAAAGCACATATTTATAAGGATGAAAATGGTAATGCTTTATGTTTCATACGGAAAAAATGCACAATTGTATTGAATTGTATTTTTTCAGAACTGTGATGTTTTATGGCTGGTAATCGCAGATGGTGTTGGATATAATGCGGATATTATATTATATATTGACAACAGTAAGGCTATTGAGTAGTATTAAGAAAAGGGAAACCTTTTGAGACGCATACTCATTAAAATGCATTCATTACCGATGAAGCAGAACCCGTGATGGGAGGCGGTGACTGTGGAGGATTGAGAAAGGTGACAACTAACCATAACCCATCTTAGCTCCGGTGAAAGAAAGTTGTATGACGAAAGAACACAAAGCCTTGCAGAAATCACTGCAAGGCTTTTGTTATGCATGAGGGACGATGGATACAATATACGAAAGTGCGAATAATTTTATCAAATTAGAGAAAAACACCGATATTGCGATTGAAAAAAATCCTGTAAGATTAATAGACGCTATTTTGAATAAAACACCACAAAAGATAACCGATGATAAGCTTAATAAAAGTAAAATGTATAAGGAAATTCTGCCTTATATGGGAAGTGTTAAAGAACGAGTTTCAGACATGAGATTTTTGGAAAAATGTCTTGACTCGAGTGATTTTATGAGAATATATCAGGCACAATCATTTGGAAGTTTCATAGGTGCAGATTATTTTATAGAATCATACTGCAAAAACATAAGAGGAAATGTATACATATTTATAAAAAAACGCGAAGAATCGGATAATTATGTGATAATTTCGTTCTTTCGTAAAAAGGTGGTTTTCAAAGGAATTGCCACCCATTGGTTGCTGAAAGAGAAAATAACTGAAAACACTAGGACAGAACTGTATAGGCGAGATTCGTTTAAGAGAGGCAACAAGACATCGACTGGCAAGAGAACTGGTAGAATATCATCGAACAGCAAAATATCATCTGACAAAACTTAAAACGGATGGTATAATAACTGCAGGTGAATGCGAGAAATTACTGGAAGCGTTAAGGAATGTAGAGGACTACTTGCGGAAGAAAGACGAAGCAGTGAACGAGGAGGTGCGGGAAATCATGGGAGATGAGGATTATATCTCTTGGTCAGATCAGTTGTGGGCCGAGTGGCAGCCCGTTGAGCGAATAGCAGACGATTTGGAGGTACCAGAGGATGAGATTCGTGAAATCGTTGAAGTGATTCGGGAGTCTGCACCGGGTGTAGATGAACACACAATCTTCGATAGATTGCAGCAGTTACAGAAGGTATAGGAATTAAAAATATTTTTGCACGGGGGTTGATTTTATCTGAAGGCATGCCGATAATATTGATAACCGAACCTTTATGTATTTTGTACGATTCAGAATCAAGAGGGGAATGAAAAGTAACGGTGTGTTTTTGAAAAGGGATGAGAATATATGACTTACATGGATGTAAAACAGATCATATGGACGAAAATGAAACAGGCATCGCATCGCAGTGTCTTGGCACGGTCAATGAGTATTGTGCTTGTGGCAGTGTATTTGCTATGCCTTCATTTGTATAGAAATATAAGAAAACAGATGAACCATCCGAAGCGTGTTATCGCAATGATGCTGGCAATGCTTTTGGCGCTCCCGAATCCGTATCTAGTGCGAGCGGACGAGTTGGCCCCGGTGGAAGCATCTGAGACGACAGGTGAAGAGCCGGGTGTTGAACCCGAAGAATCAGATGCTCCTGAACAACCGGAGGAAACGGTTGAGCCTGAAAATACGGAAGAACCGCAGGAAAATTCCGGAACAGAAGTAACGGAAGAGGAAAACCAGCAAGATGCGGAGCTTGAAAATGAGATAGATGAAGAAGCTGATCCGAATGCTTATAATCTTTCAATTATTGTAACAGCACCGGATGAAAATCTTGAATATCCGGAGGACTTTATTCCGACAGTCGACATTCAGGTAACCAATACCGGCGAGGAACCGTTGACCGGTCTTAGTGTGGCAGCAGAGGGCTTCGATTTGTGGTATGCGCTGGATCCGCTTGGAGAGTTTCTTCCGTGGAATTTTATTTCTGAAGTGGAGTCGGAAGATATCGCCGAAGAGGAGCTGCCGGAGGAGAATGAGACAGAGGAAGAAGTGAAAGACAGTGCTTCTGAGCAACCTACAGATGAAGTGCCGACAGATACACAGACCCCGGAGGAGCCGGTAGCAGATTCGGAAAATGAAGCAACACCGGATCAAACACCGGATTTGGGGGATGAATCGGAAGCGGAGAATAATTCTGATACGAATCATGAGGAAACCACTGAGGTACCGGAAGTGCCCGGTGCAGAAGTGCCGCAGGAAGAACCTACAGAGGAATTAATAGAGTACGCCGAATTTGTTGGTGTTTCATTTGATGAATATAATTTGCCGGATACATTAGAGCCGGGAGCAACCATCTATTTTCGGACACAGTTATCAGAAGAATACACGATGCAGATGCTCGTAGAAGCATTTTCATTAAGAGTTGCCGAGATAGAAGCGGCCTATACACTTCCTTATGTGTTTGAGGAGACTGATTCAGTGACGGAGGAAGATGCACTCGAAAAAGAGGAGCCGGAAAAGGAAGAGACAGAAGAGGAACCGGCTCTGGAGCTTGATCATACGCTGATTCAGGTACTTGAGCGTGCCGGTGGTTATTCGATGGGAGAAACCTTCTTTGCAATGGGAGAAGCCTGCTATTATGTGGCAGTAGATGAATCCCTTGCTGAGATTGAATATTGTCTTGGAAGTATCAGTGGGGTCGTGACTGTAGAAAACGGTATCGCAACAATTCCGATTTCAGGTGATGTAAATGATAAACTGCGGGTTTTCTATCGTGATGAGAATGGCGAGCAACGGGCCGCTGTTGAAGAATATGTCGTAAATGAAACGGATGCTCCCCGTGTTGTATTTGAACGGATGGAGACGGAGGAAGCGTCTTATGTGCATGTGACGCTTGTAGAAAAAGGCGAGATAAAATCAGGAATTCGTGAATTCTCTGTTTTTATGGATGATGAGGAAGCCACGGTAGATAGCCAGATTGTTCAGAAAAGTATTTCTCTGGTTAGTGGTCAGAGTGTGCCGACGATCATAGAGTTTGATTTGCCATTGACGGGAGCGGAAGAACATGAATTTGATATTACTGTACAGGATTATGCGGGAAATGCCAGACATAAGTGTTTTACGATGAGTGCGTTAGAATCGGAAATTGTATCAGTTGTACTTCCGACAACCTTTAAGCTGCTTGTTCTTCCGGAAAACGATCAATATCAGGTGATCGGAGAAGATTTTTATGTGCAGAATCGAAGCGGGTTCCCGGTTACCATTTCCTTGGATCATTCATCTGTTTCCATTGATCCGGAGATTCCTGAGGTTGTGCTTGCGAATCAGGTCATCGAACTCGGAAATGATGCCGGAGAGGTTTATCATTTGCAAGCTCCCGATACAGATATGGAAAAAAGATGTGACTTATCTTTGAATCTCATTCGTGCAAACGGATCGGAAGAATCCTATGTTATTCCGGAAGGTGATGCATATGATGTAATGAGCTTTGATTTACAGAAAAGTGAATGCGAAGAAGATGATGAATTGACCGTGCAATCGCAGGGCTTTGAGGCATCGCGTGAGCTTACGCCGGACATGGCGATTTTGAATGTCAGAGGTGTGATTGCCCGCGGTACGGAGCATCTGTGGCGTGAGAATGATTTGAAGATTCGGATGGTGTTCCACTTTACGAAGTCGGGAGATATTGAGGAAGAACTGACGGAGGAGGAGTTAGAAGCACTGGAGAAGGAACGGTTGGAGAAGGAACGACTTGAGAAAGAGCGACTTGAACAGGAAGTGCTTGAGAACGAAGCGGTTTCCGGAGAAGAACCTGAAAATGTAAGTGATGAGAATCAGGAAGAAGAAAACGATATACCTGTGGAGGACAATATTTCAGATGAAGCTGTAAACGGGGAGCAGCATGATGAAGGCGAGACTCAAAATCAGATTCCTGATCAGGAGGAGACGCTCCCGTCACAAGATACACCGGATGCTTCGCCGGATGATATGTCGGAGGGCTCAACAGAGCAAAATGAATTGCCCATACCGGTTGCCGATGAACCGCAGATGCCTGCGGAACTGTCCACTGAAGGTGGCAAATCAGAGGATAATCCGTAACTGCCGGTTTGCAAGAATAATTAAATGTAAAATTAATTATATGAATTTATGCGCGATATAACAAGGACTATTCCGCACAACATGATTTGCAACAGACAGTTGACAAATTGCAAAGACGAATATATAGTCAGAAAACTGAGAATTTGATATGGTATGCCTGAGAAAAATGAAAAACAGATGTAGGGAATGTTTACCCGAGAAAGGAGTCTAATGATTTTAGCAGATAAGATAATTGAGGAGAGAAAAAAGAACGGCTGGTCGCAGGAAGAGCTTGCAGAACAGCTGGCGGTATCCAGACAATCCGTATCAAAATGGGAGAGCGCGCAGGCGGTGCCTGATTTATCACGAATTATCCAAATGGCAGATCTGTTCGGCGTTACAACCGATTATTTGTTAAAGGATGAAATCGAACCGGAAGCATCTTCCGTGTCAGGCGATGTGCCGGTAACTTATTCTGAAAGAAGTAATTCCATCCGCAAAGTGTCAATGGAAGAAGCGAATGATTACATATCTGTAACAGAACGGGCTTCATCCAAGATTGCAAATGCGGTATCGGCATGTATTGTCAGCCCAGTGCTTTTAATTGTATTGTCAGCGTTGGCTGACAACAGCCGATTCATTATTTCGGAGGCGATTGCTGTCGGTGTCGGATTGCTTGCTTTACTTGGACTTGTTGCAGGTGCGGTATTTGTGTTTATCGTAACAGGATCTTCACTTACAAAATACCGATATTTTGACGAGGAGGAGTTTGAGACTGCATATGGTGTATCGGGACTTGTAAGAGAATTGCAGGAAGAAATGCGTGAGCGCCGTATCGTAAGTATTGCAATCGGTGTGATCATGTGTATCTTAAGCGTCGTTCCGCTTATTTTATCTTCAATAATTACTGACTCAGATGTAGTAGTGTGTTCAATGGTTGGTGTATTGTTAATTATTGTTGCAGTTGCTGTGAACCTTTTTGTTCGTGTAGAAATGGTTTGGGGCAGCTACGAGAAACTTCTTCAGGAAGGTGATTACACACGGAAACAGAAAAAAACCAACAAGACACTTGAACCGATTTCAAGCATCTTCTGGTCTGTGATTACCGCAATTTATCTCGGTGTAAGCTTCCTGACCGGAAGATGGGATATCACATGGATTATCTGGCCTGTTACAGGTGTTCTGTTTGGTGCAATTACAGGAATTATCAAAATGGCCACAAAAGGTAATTCTTAATTTAATTATCTAAATACTTTCGAAGCATAAAAAGGGGATTCCGGTAGGAATTCCCTTTTTTGCGTTAGCACTTTATTTTGATAAAATGCTTGCGGATGCAAAAAAATTATATTAGTATAGAAGCAATGTAACTGTTTCGAACAGTTCCGAAGTAATGAGTTTTTTGGAGGAATGAAAAAGATGAATATTGTTTGTTTAGACTTGGAAGGCGTTTTAGTTCCTGAGATATGGATTGCATTTGCAAAGGCAACGGGAATCCCGGAGCTTGAGCGTACCACTCGTGATGAGCCGGATTATGATAAACTGATGAAATATCGTCTGGATATTTTGAAAGAACACGGATTGGGATTGAAAGAGATTCAGGATACCATTGCAACCATAGATCCGATGCCCGGAGCCAAGGAGTTTCTGGACGAATTGCGTTCGCTTACTCAGGTAATTATTATCAGTGATACATTCTCGCAGTTTGCAACCCCGCTTATGAAGAAGCTTGGATGGCCGACAATTTTCTGCAACACGCTTGAGGTGGCCTCTGACGGAACAATTACCGGTTTTAAGATGAGATGTGAGAAGTCGAAGCTTACAACGGTGAAGGCGTTGCAGTCGATCGGTTATGAGACAATTGCAAGTGGTGACAGTTTCAATGACCTTGGAATGATTCTTGCCAGCAAGGCGGGCTTCTTGTTCAAGAGTACAGATCAGATTAAGGCAGATTATCCGCAGTTGCCTGCGTTTGAAACATATGATGAGCTTTTGGCAGCAATCAAGGGAGCACTTGATTGATGATAGATGTTGCAGATAATGCAACACGAACAAAAGAAGAGGAGGATTAGATATGAACACTTACAAGAAGATCATGCACGGTGTTGTAAAAGTCGAAAATGCGATTATGGCTGTTACACTCATCGTGTCGTTAGTATTGACCTTCGCAAATGTAATCGGACGAAAACTGATTAACCACTCACTGACATGGGTAGACGAGCTGGTTGTGGCATTTTTTGTTCTGATTTCACTGATGGGTGCAGCCCTTGCATGTAGGGAAGACGGTGGACTTGTAGGATTAAGTCTTGTTTCTGATCGCCTGAAGGGTCCTGCCAAAATGGTGCAGAAGCTTGTGGCAAATGTATTCAGTATTATTTATTGTGTAATTCTTACATGGCAGGGTGTAGGCCGTGCGGCATCTGAGTTTACCCAGAATGCGCATACCTATGTATTGCACTGGCCGAGTTGGATTTTCTGGGCATTTGTTCCGGTGTGCGGTGTATTTTTGGTATTACATTTTATTGAGAATACGCTCGACTTCGTGAAGGCCAGAAAGGAGGGCAACGAATAATGGTTACAGCGGTTTTATTTGTCGTATTCTTTGCGTTGCTCATTCTCGATGTGCCGATTGCAATTTGTCTGGGTGCATCTTCGGTAGCTGCAATTCTGACAGCAGGTCAGAGTTTGACAGTAGTGGCAACCAATACCTATACCGGTATTGCCAAAACACTGCTGCTTGCGATTCCGTTCTTTATTCTTGCAGGAAACATCATGGCTAAGGCCGGAATCTCAAAACGATTAATTAAGTTTATTGACAGCTGCGTCGGACATAGACGCGGTGGTATTGCAATCGTGTGTGTTATCGTGGCATGCTTCTTCGGCGCGATTTCCGGTTCCGGCCCTGCAACAGTAGCAGCACTTGGAGCAATTCTGATTCCGGCGATGATTGAGGCCGGATTTAGTGCACCGTTTGCAATGGCACTGATGGCGGCGGCAAGTTCCATCGCGATTGTCATCCCGCCAAGTATCGCTTATGTTGTATACGCATCAATTACCGGTGAGAATGTAGGAGATCTGTTTATTGCAGGTATTATCCCCGGTATCTTAATGGGCCTTGCATTAATCGTTGTTGTAATGATTGAGGTTCGCAAGAAGGGTATTCAGTCTTCACGCGAAAAGGCAAGCTGGAAGGAGAGATGGGTGACCTTTAAGGATGCTTTCTGGGGATTTTTGATGCCGGTTATCATTCTTGGAGGAATTTACGGTGGTGTGTTCACCCCGACGGAGGCTGCTGCAGTGGCTGCAGTATACGGATTGATTGTCGGTGTATTCATTTACCGTGAGATTAAGTGGAAGGAACTCATTGAGATTACCATCGAGTCTGCAAAGACGACCGGTGGTATCATGCTAATTGTTGCTTCTGCAACACTGTTTTCTTATGTATGTACTTTGTTTGGCATTTCGAATGCGGCAACAACATTACTTGGAAATGTATCCGCAAACAAATTTGTATTCCTGCTGATTTGTAATGTGATCTTCCTGATTGCAGGATGCTTTATTGACGCAAACTCAGCAATGTATATTTTTATTCCAATCATGTTCCCGATTTGCAAGGCACTTGGCTTCAGCCCGATTGCATTCGGTATCATGGCAACCTTAAACCTTGCAATTGGTCAGGTTACTCCTCCGGTAGGTGTCAACCTGTTCGTGGCAATCAGTTTGAAGGTTAAGAATGTGGCAAAAGTTACATTACAGCAGA
The DNA here is from genome assembly GCA_029012425.1 of bacterium. Classification (GTDB taxonomy): domain Bacteria; phylum Bacillota; class Clostridia; order Lachnospirales; family Lachnospiraceae; genus W0P33-017. The sequence continues at coordinate 8,043 of JAQXMB010000046.1, forward strand.
TTTCAAAGGCGGTTATGCCGATGGTAGCCGCAGCGCTGATTGTATTGGTCGTATTTACATACTTCCCGCGTGCAGCTTACACGACCACAACAAATGCTCCGGCAGATGTAGCAACTGACAGCTCGAAGATTGTGGCATATGATAACGAGACCTACGATCCCGCAGAGGATGCGTTCTATAATGATGCGCAGTGGGAAGAGGTAACCTGGCATTATGCATGTTCAACCGGAGAGACTTCTACCTGGGCAAAAGCAGGTCGCTACTTTGCAGCGTTGATGAATGAGACCAGTGGTGGAAAGGTAAAGGTTGTAGTTGATGGATTCTCTGATCAGCTGACCAATGGTTCTCAGAAGGATGGAATCGGAGAGCTGATCGAAGGAGACCCGGTGCAGCTTTCTATGCACAGTAACCTGATTTATTCAGCGTTGGATGACAGATTTAATGTTGTATCACTGCCGTATATTTTTGAAGATTATGATGATGTTGACGCGAAGTTAGACGGAGAGGGCGGAAAGCAGCTTGAGAAAATTCTCGATGATATGGGCCTTAAGTGCTTTGGAATGGCTGAGAACGGATTCCGTCAGCTGACGAACTCCAAACGGGAAGTGAAGTCTGTAGATGATTTAAAGGGATTAAAGGTTCGTGTGGCCGGTTCGAACCTGCTCATGGAGTCATATAAGAACTGGGATGCAAACGCCACCAACATGAACTGGTCTGAGACCTACACGGCATTACAGCAGAATACGGTTGAGGGACAGGAAAACCCGCTTCCCGCAATTGCATCCGCATCTGTACAGGAGGTACAGGATTACATCTCACTTTGGAATGCATACTATGACTGCCTGTTCTTCTGTATGAACGGCGATATTTATAATAGTCTGACCGACGCCCAGCGTGAGGCGATTGACGCAAATGC
>JAQXMB010000047.1 GCA_029012425.1 bacterium
TGGTGTTTATCATTTGTATGGCTTTTATTGCTGAGTTTAATTTCAAGGGTTCGTATCTGTTCTTAAATATTACAAATCCAATCCTTGCAACGATTGTTTTTTTCTTGTGCACAACACCGGAGGAACGAACAAAAGGGAAAACCGTACTTAGCGCACTGATTTTCCCGCTTGTCTATCTGGTTTATGTAATTATATACGGTTACGCATCGGGCTATTGGATTTATGGAATCATGAATATTCCCGACCGCGGGCTTTTGTTTGTGCTGAGTGTAATAGCGGCAAGTGCGCTCGGTATTGTAGCGCTCGCATGTGTACAGTACGGACTCAGCCGCCGGATACACCGGAAAAAGACGAAGTAATCCGATGGATACCTGCTGCTCGCAGGAGTCTATGATTCCTGTGTTAAATACTCGACAATCGGAAGTATATAGGCCGGGTCTGAGATGTCGAAGGTTGTGGTCAGTTTTTCGGCCATATCCCGTTCGCTTGGAGTTGCATCTGCTTTTTTCTTTAACATGGAGGATAAGCCTTTCAGTACAAGTCTTGAAGGGAGCGGCAGCTTCGAATAGTTTATTCCGCCGGGGCAGTAAAATGCCTTGGCGTATTTTTTTTGTTCATCGGTCAATGCCGCATCCATGGCCTGCGCTACTTCGGGTTGATCAACACAGCTTGCACCGACGCAGAATAATGCCAGTTTTTTGCCCTTCCACTGATTCATTTTTGCAGTAAACCAGTCTGCCTTGTTGATTTTTCCGGCAAGCGAAAAACCACCGTATACGAGACAATCGTACTGATTGAAGTATCCGTCATCTTTCTTTTGCGCCTCTTTTACGGTTAATAAGTCACCTTTGAGATGCTCATTCAGCCACTCGGCATATCGTTTCGTGAATCCTGTCTGTGATGAGTAAATAATTAAAGATTTCATAATGTGTATAAATTCCTTTCCATTTGACTGATTGTTTTTATCGTAATAGCGAGTTCTTCTTCCGGGATATCCCGGAAAATCTGATTGATGAGCTGATGGCTCTTCTCATCACTATCGTTGCAGAATGCACGACATTTATCGGTAACAATGACACGCTGCTTTCTGCGGTCCTTCTCATCAGGGACGATCTGGACAAATCCTTTCTTCGAAAGCTTCAGTAAAATCTGCTTCACATTCTGATGGGAACTCCCCATAATATCAGCAAGTTCATTCAGTGTCGGGCTCTCCTCGCACAGGTTAATACAGACGATGGCAAAAAACTGTTTCCAGGTGATTTCACCGATGGAAGCGTCTGCCACCACCTGATAGCGGTTATTGAATGCACTGAGCAGTCCGAGCAGGAACGGACCGGAGGTGATATCTCCAAAATTAAGATTGTCAATGCTCTGGTAAAAATCCGGAATCATCATAGTAACGCTCCTTTTTAAATGTAAGATATTACTGTTTTTGATAATGTAATATATTACCTATAAAAAGTCAAGTCTTTTTTTAAAGAGCGCGTGCATTCTGTGAATTGATATAGTATGATATCTTACAGATGAAAAAACATATAATAGGGAATAACACAAAGGAGGAACCTGTTATGAAGAAACAAAAAGTGAATATTACACTGCTGATTTTCATCGGCTTAGTGCTCGGTGTAGTGGTGGGACTGATCATGCCCAAGTGGCTGTATACCCCGTTATCAGTTGTTGCGTCCATCTACATGTCTGCACTGCGCATGATGATTTATCCGTTGGTGTTCTGTAGTATTGTAGTCGGTATTGTTGGAATCGGCGATATCACAAAGACCGGAAAGATTGGTTTAAAATCCATTCTTTGGTATACCATCACGACCTTTGTTGCATCTGCACTCGGTTTGGTGCTTCCGAGAATTTTGCATTTAGGTGAGGGAATCAAGATTGCTGCAACCGATGCAACGGTGGAAGCAGCATCCTTTGACGGCTTGCTTGGCACACTCACCAATCTGATTCCGTCCAACCCGATTGCATCCTTTGCAAACGGAGATATGCTTCAGGTACTTGTGTTTGCAGTAATTATCGGATTTGCATGTCTGGGGCTTGGCGAGAAGGCAGAGCCTTTCTCGAAGCTTTGTACAAGTGTCAATGACCTTTCCATCTTTATCGTCGGCAAGGTTATGATGCTCACGCCGATTGGTGTATTCTGTTGTATCGCTACAGTTGTATATACCAATGGTGCGTCAACCATGAAGGAGCTTGCAATCGTTATGATTGCGCTTTATGTTACTTATGCAATTTATGCAATCGTATTCTATGGCGCAATCGTCAAGATTTTCGGAAAATACAGCCCGGTGAAGTTCTTCAAGGAGGTGGCACCGGCCGGACTGAATGCATTTGGAACCTGCTCCTCTTCAGCAACACTTCCGATTTCCATGGATTGTGCAAGAAAGATTGGAATCCCGGATGCGGTATCATCTCTGGCACTTCCGCTTGGTGCAACCATAAATATGGATGCGGTTTCTATTTTGATGTCATTTATGATCACATTTTTTGCCTCTGCATGCGGTGTACCGTTGAGCGTTGGAACGATGGTCACCATTCTGGCAGCGAATGTTCTGTTATCCATCGGTACACCCGGTGTTCCTGGCGGTGCGATTGCAGCATTCGCAGCGCTTGCACCGATGGCAGGGCTTCCGCTTGAGACAATTCTCGGTGTATATATCTCTGTAAATACACTGGCTGATATGGGTGCTACCTGTGTCAATGTACTTGGAGATCTCGCATGTGCAACTGCAATGAAGGAGTCCGTAAAAGAGTAGAAATTGTATGATAGAAAATGAAGCGATCAACAAAGCAATCAACTATATCATAGACCATATGGGCGAGGAGATTTGCGTGGAGGATGTGGCGGATCACTGCCATTTCTCGAAGTTTTATTTTAATCGCATGTTTAAGGAAGCGACCGGCGAGAGTGTGTATGCGTTTATCAAGCGTGCGAAGATGGAGCAGAGTGCCTTTCGTCTGAAGGTCGAACGGCAAAAGAGCGTGACGGATATCAGCGGTGATTATGGCTACAGCTCCTCAAATTTCAGCTCTGCCTTTCGCCAGCAGTATCATATGTCCCCGGCTGATTTCCGAAAAAGTATTCTGGAGCATGCGCTCTCAGCGAATCCGAACTGGGAAGAGTACAGTGACAGGGTCCCGGAGTATATGCCCTCATTTGAGGAATGTGATGAGAATGTCACGATCGAGGTGCTGGATGATTTGTTTGTCATCTATGAAAGGTATAAGGGAAACTATCGCGATCTAAAGCAGGTATGGTGTGATTTTCTTGGGAAATATCAGGATTATATGACAGAAGAATCCCTGCTGTTAGAGATTACCTATGATGATCCGTCCATTACGGATGCAGACAACTGCCTGTTTGATGTGTGTCTGTCCGTGGATTTAGGCTGTACGCTGGAGAATACAAGAACTGTTGAAGGTGGACGGTATATTGTCTATCACTTCAAGGGACATCTGTGGGAAATCTACCCTGCACATCAGGCGCTTCTTGGAATCTGGTTTGCAAAAAGCGGATATGAGATTGACAAGCGATGCGGCTTTGATATTTACCGTTTTGTTGATCCGGAAAACATGTATATGGTAATCGATTTCTATGTTCCGATTAAGTAAGAGGAATGAGAGCACGAATTCAGAAGATTTTATGAACAATTCTCCCTATACTGAATGATGCCTGGCAAATGAAGCCGAACAATCAATTCAGGAAAGGGAGAATTTTTTATGGAACTGGAAAATATCAAAGCGAACAAAGTAAAGATGATTCTACAGTTTTCCATACCGTCGATTATTGCGATGCTGTTGACCTCACTGGTTACGGTAGCAGACGGATACTTTTTGGGAAACTATGGTGGAAAAGAGGGACTTGCGGCAGTAAACCTTGGACTTCCGATTGTCTATCTATACCTGGGCATCGGTCTCATGTTTGCAATCGGAGGTATGGCAATCTCCGGAAGAGCACTTGGAGCACAGGATATCGAAAAGTGCAATGATGTCTTTCGACAGACGATGATAACGGTTGTCGTTGCAGTGTGTGCACTCAGTGGAATCATGTGTTTTCTTCTGGCACCGATATCGCATGTGCTGCATGCAGAAGGTGTGGTTGCAACATACTTTATGGAATACTATCAGCTCATGCTGCTGGCGTTGCCGGTGATGGTGACGAACTCTTCGCTCGGCGTGTTCATTCGCGGTGAAGGAAAACCGCAGTTTTTCATGCTGATAAGCATCCTAAATGTTGTGCTCAACATCATATTTGACTACAGCTTCTCCGTGATGCAGTGGGGACCGAAGGGAATCGCAGCGGCAACACTTCTTGCAGCGGTTATATCACTTCTTTGCAGTGTATGCTTCTTCATAAAGCGTTCGGATGTCTATCATTTTGGAAAGCCAGTATTCGACAGGCAGGTATTTACGGAGATGACCCTGAACGGAAGCTCGGAGTTTATCGGTGAGATGGCATCCTGCATCTCGATGTTTGCATACAACTATGTGATCATGCGAAGAATCGGCGTGGACGGTGTGAGCGCTTTCACGATTGTCGGATACCTGTGCTACATCTTCAGTATGATCGTGATTGGATTCGGACAGGGCATCTGCCCGCTCATTAGCTTCGCATATGGGGCAAAGGAGCGTGCGCTTGCGAAGGATATTCGAAACAGGACAATCTCATTTGTGTTCGGCGCAGGTGTGCTTACGATTGTACTGATACTTTTCGGAAGCAACTGGTATAGCAGGCTGTTTGTAAGTGATGAGGCAGTTCAGCAGATGGTGAAGTCCGGCATGATGATTTTCATGGTGTCGTTCCTGTTCAGCGGATTTAACGCGGTAAGCTCCTTCTACTTTACCGCTATCGGAAAAGCCAAGGAGTCCGCAGTCATTTCAGCTGCAAGAGGTCTGGTGCTGCTTCTTGTCGGTATCTTTACGCTGCCGGTACTGTTTGGAATGACCGGTGTGTGGCTGGTTGCACCGGTTACGGAGGCACTGACGCTGCTTATCTGCATCTACTACCAGAGCCGTGATAACCGGGCGATGCAGGTACGCGTTGCTGCACAATAAAATCGTCAGACTGTTGTGGTAAATATCATAGAAGTCGGGAGGCAAGCGTTGCATCCCGGCTTTCTTTCTCGTGTAGGAAACTTTGTCACCTACACGAGAAAAGCCTCCGGCAGGATGCGCAAAGCGCATTCTTTTTTATTTCTTTCATAGGAGATTGCATTTTGGGATGGGTAAGAGTAGAATGGAAAAAGATGTATGACCGTGTATCAGCATGACAAAAAGGGAGAATGTAATGAATTATATTATTATCGGGGTTGTATTCGTTTTGATCTTTTTTGGAGCAAAGGTTTACGGGAAGGGTCTGTGGAATGAGGAGTGCCTTTCCCTGCGACAGATGAAGGCATTGCAGGGGGCTATGGCGGTATGTATTCTGCTGCATCATATGGCGCAAAGACCTGTGCACCGTGGCAGCCGCCGAAGGTGATCGTGCATGGACTCGATCCGTTTGTAAATATCGGTTATC
>JAQXMB010000048.1 GCA_029012425.1 bacterium
AACGAAGTGAATCGAACTTCCTTAGAGTTTGTTTAATCTGTGTGAAATTTTGAAGGTACATTACTTCATGAAATAATCCTCAATAGCTCAGTCGGTAGAGCATTCGGCTGTTAACCGAAGTGTCGTAGGTTCAAGTCCTACTTGGGGAGTTTTTTTCATATATAAAATGAGGGAATCAACATAAGGCCCCATGGTCAAGCGGTTAAGACATCGCCCTTTCACGGCGGTAACACGGGTTCGATTCCCGTTGGGGTCACTATATGGCGACTTAGCCAAGTGGTAAGGCGTGGGACTGCAACTCCCTGATCATCGGTTCAAATCCGTTAGTCGCCTCTATAAGAGAATGAATTTCTGTTGGAATTCGTTCTCTTTTTTGTTATTATGTATATTGTAATGATGATACGATTTGAGAAGAAATAGAGGTAGAATATGCAGTTATCATGGGTCATGGCTCCTGTAATTGGAGGATTGATTGGACTTATTACAAACTCCCTTGCAATAAAAATGTTATTTCGTCCTCATCGCGCAATATATATTGGTAAACTTCATATTCCATTTACACCGGGATTAATCCCAAAGGAAAAAGAACGCATTGCAAATGCGATTGGGGAAGTAATCTCAAAATATCTTTTAGATGATGTTACAATCAAAAAAGCAATTTGTGATGAAAAAATAAAAGAAAAAGCATCTCGATACATCCATCATCTGGTGGAGCGAATGAAGCAGGTTACAATTTCTTTAAAAGAATTTGCTGACCAGAAGAACTTTGCAAATCAATTGGATCATGTGAAAACTAATATGCGAAATTCTGTTTGTGAATATGTCATAAAGTCTGTAACAGAAGGAGATGTCATAGATGATTTGATTGATAGCGCGATAATATCTGTGCAAAATGAAATGAACCCATTGATGGCAAAAATTGCAAAAAATCCTTTGGAAGCAGCAAAGCCTCAGATTGTTGATAACACAAAAGAGATAATTCGTACGCGTGGACAACATATGATGGAAGATTATATCGATCGGAAATATGACGATTTCATGGATAAAAAAATATGCGATCTTGCTTATCTGATCGAAGAGAGAGAAGAAGAAATTGTTGCAATTGTTTGGGATAAGTATATTTCTTTTATCGAGAGGAAATCACAATCGTTGATTCGTGAATTAAATCTTCAACAGATTGTAGAAGAGAAAATTAATGGTTATGATGTGAATCAGTTGGAACAAATCATCCTTTCAATTTCAAAAAAAGAATTGAACGCTTTAGTTTGGTTGGGAGGTCTGTTAGGTATGTTGATGGGATTTGTGAATCTGCTGTTTTAGACTTGACGGGTCATATGAATTTTGATAAAATGTACAGGTATTGAGTAAGGCGACTTAGCCAAGTGGTAAGGCGTGGGACTGCAACTCCCTGATCATCGGTTCAAATCCGTTAGTCGCCTCTATGGACTGAAATTTTTGATAGTAATATCTGATTTCAGTCCATTTTTTACTTTATAAAAAAGGAGGAATTAGTAACATGAAGAAAATGTACGGAAAATTGTTGTCTTTTGTGCTGGCATTATCAATGATGATTTCTGCCGGTGCAACAACAACATTTGCTGCAGATGCAACAACAGATGTCAAAAAGAATGATATCGTAATTCTGTACGAAAACGATGCACATTGCGAAGTCGATGGTTATGAGGCACTTGCAGCAATCAAGGAAGAGATGAGTGAAAAAGCAAGATATGTTTCACTTGTATCTTGTGGTGATTTTTCACAGGGTGGAGTAATTGGTTCTATATCAAAAGGTGAGAATATTATTAAGATTATGAACCAGATTGGTTATGAAGTAGTAACACTCGGAAATCATGAATTTGATTACCAGATTCCACAGCTGAAAAAACTGATGAAGGAGTTGAATGCACAGGTTACATCAACAAACTTTGTTAAAGATTCAACCGGAAAACCGTTATACAACTCTTATGCTGTAAAATATTATGGAAAGAAGAAGATTGCTTTTGTAGGTGTGACTACACCGGAGACTTTCACAAAATCAACACCTACTTATTTCCAGAATAGTAAAGGTGAATTTATCTACAATTTCTGTGGAGATAAGAGTGGAAAGAAATTATACAAGAGAGTACAGGATACTGTAAATGCTGCTCGTAAAAATGGAGCAGATTATGTTGTTGTATTAGCACATCTTGGTACTGAAGGTGTAGAAGAGCAGTATAGCTCTCAGGCTCTTGTTAAAAATACATATGGTATTGATGTTGTGCTCGATGGACATTCACACAGTGTAGTTCCTGCAATGGAAGTAAAAAATGCCAAAGATGAAAATATTATTATTTCATCTACAGGAACAAAATTAAGTAATGTTGGACAGCTTATCATTTCTGAGGACGGAACCATTTCAACAAAGCTCATTTCTACATCAGAGAAAGAGTATAAATGTTCATACATAAAAGAATATGTTGAAAAAATTAAAGAAGAAAATAAAGCTGTTTTAGGAAAAGTATTAGGTAAAACAAAGGTAGATTTAACAACACTTGGTGCTGATGGAAAGCGCGCAGTTCGTAATGCGGAGACAAACCTTGGTGATTTGTGTGCAGATGCTTCCCGCTATGTATTAGATGCTGATTTTGCCATTATGAATGGTGGTGGAATTCGTGCAAACATCGCAGCCGGAGATATTACATATAATGACTTACTTTCTGTATATCCTTGGGGAAATATGGGATGTGTAGTAGAGGTAACCGGTCAGCAGATGAAAGATGCCTTAGAGATGGGTGCAAAGAATTATCCGGATGAGAATGGAGGATTCCTTCAGGTGTCTGGCTTGAAGTACACGATTGATGCAGCTGTCCCCAGCAGTGTTGTTGTTGACGAAAAGGGAATGTTCCAAAAGGTTGACGGCGCATACCGTGTAAAGGATATCAAGGTTTGGAATAAGAAAACATCAAAATATGAGAAGCTTGATTTGAAGAAGACATATCAGCTTGCAGGAATCAATTACACGATTAAATCATGTGGAGATGGATTCTCAATGTTTAGCGGATGTAAAGTAATTAAGGATGATGTAATGATTGATAATCAGGTTCTGTACACTTATATTACAGAAGTATTAAATGGTGTAGTAGGAAATGATTATAAAGATCCTGCCGGACAGGGTAGAATTACAATTATCAACAAAGATGAAGTTAAGAAGTAGTTATTAGAAAAAGAGGGTTGTCGCGTGAAGTTTATTCATGCGACAACCCCTTTTTTATTCAGCAACAACTTTAGCAAATTTCTTTTTACCGCGCTTTACAACTTTTCCATCGCCGGAAAAATCATCAAGCTTGTAAGAAGCAGCGATATCGGTAACTTTCTCACCGTCTACCGTAACACCACCCTGTAAAACTGCACGGCGGGCATCCGAACGAGATTCGCAAAGACCAGCCTTTACAAGAACTGCCATAATATCCATATCGCGCTCTGCAAAATCATCTGCAGTTACAGATACAGTAGGCATATTTGCGGTATCGCCGGCACCGGAGAATAATGCGCGGGCACCTTCCTGTGCTTTGTTCGCTTCCTCTTCGCCGTGAACAAGTTTTGTTAATTCGTATGCAAGAATTTCCTTTGCCTGATTTAATTGGCTTCCTTCCCAGCTATCCATTTCATCAATCTGCTCAAGAGGAAGGAAGGTCAACATACGGATGCATTTTAATACATCTGAATCTGCGACATTTCTCCAGTACTGATAGAAATCAAAAGGAGAAGTCTTATTGGGATCCAGCCAAACAGCACCGGATTGTGTCTTACCCATCTTCTTTCCTTCTGAGTTTAAAAGAAGATTAATAGTCATGGCATAAGCGTCTTTGCCAAGCTTACGACGGATCAGCTCTGTACCGCCAAGCATATTTGCCCACTGATCATCTCCTCCGAACTGCATGTTACATCCATATTTCTGATATAACTCAAAGAAGTCGTAACTCTGCATAATCATGTAGTTGAACTCAAGGAAAGTAAGTCCTCTTTCCATACGCTGCTTGTAGCATTCATGAGAAAGCATACGGTTTACGCTGAAATGAGCTCCAACCTCTCTTAAAATCTCAATGTAATTGAGATCCATCAGCCAGTCAGCATTGTTTACAAGCATTGCCTTATCATCGGAAAAATCAATAAAACGGCTCATCTGTTTTTTGAAGCACTCCACATTGTGAGCAATCGTCTCAGTAGTCATCATCTGGCGCATGTCAGAACGACCACTCGGATCACCAATCATTGCAGTACCGCCACCAATCAGGGCAATTGGTTTATTTCCTGCCATCTGCAGTCGTTTCATCAGACACAGAGCCATGAAGTGTCCGACATGCAGACTGTCTGCGGTAGGATCAAATCCAATGTAGAAGGTAGCTTTTCCGTTGTTGATCAATTCTTTGATTTCGTCTTCGTCTGTTACCTGGGCAATAAGACCACGGGCAACCAGTTCATCATAAAGTGTCATAATCTTACCCTCTTTCTATATAATATTTGGTGAAATAAAAAAGCCCTTCTTCGTGTCAGTCACGAAAAAGGACGATTAAAATCGTGTTACCACCTTTTTTCACTGATTACTCACATAATCAGTCTCATTCAGATGTCCACCAACATCTGACCACGATAACGGGCGGAATCCGTCGCAGCCTACTTTTTGCATTTCGGTGCGCAGCTTAAAGATGTATTCGTTAAATCAACTGCCAACGCCTTTCACCAGCCGGCGTCTCTCTGTAGGTGTTCTTACTTAACTACTTGTTCTTGTCACAGCCTTTGCGTGTTCATTATAAAAAGCGGGTTTTGATTTGTCAAGAAAAAAACACGGAAAAGTTGCAAAAACCGTATAAAGTGGGTATAATCAAGGAATGTTAATCTAATTCTGAAAGGAGACAGGAAGATGGAATTTTTTGATAAGTTTAGCGAGACAATTATGAGTGCAAGTAAAGATATGAGTCAGAAAGCAAGAGATTTATCTGAAACAGCAAAATTATCATTGGATATTCGTTCGAAGGAAGATTGTGTTCGCAGGCTTTATGCAGAGATCGGTGAGCAGTATTATAAAGAGCATAAAGATGATATTGAACCCGCATACGAGCAGATGGAAAAAATTAAAGAATATATGGAGACAATTGAAAATCTGAAAAAACATCTTCAGGAAGTCAAGGGAACAAAAACCTGTGATCGCTGTGGAGAAGAAATTCAGACAGGAGATGCATATTGCAGAAAATGCGGAGCAAAAGTAGAAGAGGATGACATTGTTGTTGACGCCGAGGTAAAAGATGCACCGGTAGAAGACGAGTCGGCAGAAGAGCCGGTCCAGACAACAGATGACATGGTAGAGGAAGAGTAGAATGGCAGGTAAGGGTAAGTATTATATTACAACTGCGATTGCTTATGCGTCAGGGAAACCTCATATTGGTAATACCTATGAGATCGTATTGGCAGACAGCATTGCGCGTTTCAAAAGACAGGAAGGCTATGATGTATTTTTCCAGACAGGAACAGATGAGCATGGTCAGAAAATTGAGTTAAAGGCAAATGATGCGGGCACAACACCGAAGAAATATGTAGATCAGGTTGCCGGAACCATAAAGGATATCTGGGATTTGATGAATACTTCCTATGATAAATTCATTCGTACCACCGATGAATATCATGAGAAGCAGGTCCAGAAGATTTTCAAGAAGCTTTATGACAAAGGCGATATATATAAGAGCTCTTATGAGGGATTGTATTGTACACCCTGTGAGTCCTTTTGGACAGAATCTCAGCTTGTTGATGGAAAATGTCCGGATTGTGGTCGTGAAGTGAAGCCTGCCAAGGAAGAAGCATACTTCTTTAAGATGAGCAAATATGCAGATCGTCTGATTGAGCATATCAATACCCATCCGGAGTTTATCCAGCCCGTGTCCCGTAAAAACGAGATGATGAATAACTTCCTTCTTCCCGGATTACAGGATTTATGTGTATCAAGAACCTCTTTTAAATGGGGAATTCCTGTAGACTTTGATCCGAAGCATGTGGTTTATGTATGGCTGGATGCATTAACAAACTATATTACAGGAATTGGATATGACTGCGATGGAAATCATACCGAGCAGTTTCATAAGAACTGGCCGGCTGATTTACATCTGATTGGAAAAGATATTATTCGATTCCATACGATTTATTGGCCGATTTTTCTGATGGCACTCGACCTTCCTTTGCCCAGGCAGGTATTTGGTCATCCCTGGCTGCTTCAGGGCGACGGCAAAATGAGCAAGTCAAAAGGAAATGTACTTTATGCCGATGAACTTGTTGACTTCTTTGGTGTAGATGCCGTTCGTTACTTTGTATTGCATGAGATGCCTTTTGATAATGATGGTGTGATTTCGTGGGATTTGTTAGTTGAGCGCATCAACTCGGATCTTGCAAATACAATGGGAAATCTTGTGAACCGAACAATTTCGATGAGTAACAAGTATTTTGATGGCATCGTTACTTCTACCGGTGTGACAGAGGATGTTGATGCGGAACTTAAGAAGGTGGCAACCGCTACAAAAGATACGGTTGTAGCAAAGATGGCGGATCTTCGTGTTGCAGATGCGATGACAGAGATTTTCAATCTGTTTAAGCGTTGTAATAAGTATATTGATGAGACAACACCTTGGATTCTTGCAAAGGATGACGCAACCAAGCCGCGTTTGGCAGAGGTTCTTTATAATCTTGTAGAGGGAATATCAATCGGTGCAACTTTATTAAAGAGTTTCATGCCTGAGACATCAGCAAAGATTCTTGCACAGTTAAATGCAAAGGAAATAGCATTTGATGAGCTTGATTCTTTTGGACATTATGTAAGTGGAACAAAGGTGACAGATACTCCTGAGATTTTATTTGCCCGCTTGGATATCAATGAGGTGATGGCCCGTGTGAACGAACTTCATCCGCCAATCGAGGAGGAGAAAAAAGAAGAAGGACCTGTGATTGATATCGAGCCGAAGGCAGAGATTACATTCGAAGATTTTGAGAAAATGCAGTTCCAGGTTGGCGAGATTATCGCTTGCGAGGCAGTTCCGAAATCAAAGAAGCTTCTTTGCTCACAGGTAAAGATCGGAAGCAGTGTTCGTCAGATTGTATCAGGAATTCATAAGGATTATGAGCCTGAGCAGATGGTTGGCAAGAAGGTAATGGTTTTAGTGAACTTAAAGCCTGCAAAGTTAGCCGGAGTGCTGTCAGAGGGAATGATTCTCTGTGCAGAAGATGAAAACGGAAAACTGGCAGTCGTTTCACCGGAGAAAGATATGCCGGCAGGTGCAGAAATCTGCTAGTGATGATATAGGAGAAATTCATGATATTTGAATCACACGCGCATTATGATGATGAGCGATTTGCCGAGGATCGTGGGGAGCTGTTAACACAGCTCCCTACTCTTGGCATTAAAAGAATTATTAATGTAGCTTCAACCATAGAGTCGATCGATGTATGTGTGAAGCTGTCAAAAGAATACCCGCATGTATATGCATCTGTTGGTGTACATCCAAGTGAGCTGGAGGGAATGACAGATGATGTTATTGACCATATGAAACAGCTGACAGCAGACGAAAAAGTTGTCGCAATCGGAGAGATTGGTCTCGATTTCTATTGGGAGAAGGATGAAGAAGCACAGAACAATCAAAAGGACTGGTTTATCAAACAGCTTGCACTTGCAAGAGCAGTCGATTTACCGGTAATTATTCATTCGAGAGATGCGGCGGAAGAGACGATGCGGATTATGAAGGAGCATGCAACCGGGTTAGATGCTGTCATTCATTGTTACTCTTATTCGCCGGAGCTTGCCAGGGAATATGTGAAAATGGGATATTATTTAGGAATTGGAGGAGTGGTAACCTTCAAGAATGCAAAAAAGTTGGTGACCACCGTTGAGCAGACACCGCTTAATCGGATTTTGCTTGAAACGGACAGTCCCTATCTGACTCCGGAGCCGTTTCGCGGAGAGCGTAATGATTCCGGAAAACTCTTCTATGTAGTTGAAAAGATTGCGCAAATAAAAGGGCTTTCAACGCAGGAGGTCGAAGAGGTAACCTGGAACAATGCATGTGCATTATTCCGTATGAATCGGTAGGAATAGGAGATGCTATGGCATATTTAGGCGAACCGCAGCAGACGATAGCGGTACTTCAAAAATATAATTTTCATTTTCAAAAAAAATTTGGACAAAACTTCTTAATTGATACACATGTATTGGAAAGAATTATTGAGCAGGCAGGTGTGACGAAAGACGATTTTGTCGTTGAAATCGGACCGGGAATCGGAACGATGACGCAGTATCTGTGTGAGCGTGCGAAAGCTGTGGCAGCAGTGGAGATTGATAAGAATCTGATTCCTATTTTGTCGGATACACTCAGTGCGTATGATAATGTGGAGATTATCAATGATGATATCTTAAAGGTGAATATTGCAAAGCTTGCCAAAGAAAAGAACGGCGGAAGGGCGATTAAGGTAGTGGCAAATTTGCCATACTATATCACAACACCGATTATCATGGGATTGTTTGAGAGCCATGTTCCGATTGACAGCATAACGGTCATGGTACAAAAGGAAGTGGCAGACCGTATGCAGGTTGGCCCGGGGACAAAAGACTATGGAGCGCTGTCATTGGCGGTACAGTATTATGCAAAACCTGAAATTGTAGCCAATGTCCCTCCGAACTGCTTTATGCCGAGACCGAATGTTGGAAGCGCTGTGATTCGTTTAACCAGACACACTGCGCCGCCTGTTCGCGTCAGTGATGAAAAACTGATGTTTCGTCTGATTCGTGCATCTTTCAATCAGAGAAGAAAGACTTTAGTCAATGGGTTAAAAAATGCATCGGATCTTCCATATACAAAAGAACAGATTGAAGATGCCATTCAGTCACTCGGTTTGCCGCTTACGATTCGCGGAGAAGCATTATCGCTGGAACAGTTTGCTGCACTGAGTGAGTATTTTTCTTCGCTGTAATCATATCGCATCTGTCATGCTGCATATACTTGTACCAAGAAATAAGAAAAAAGGTTTTCAGTAACTATTCAGAACCGGTCAAAGCATTTTTTGCCAAGACCGTGAAGGTACTGGGCAGTTACGGTTAGCGGCATGAAGGAACGAATAAAAACAATTATTGCAGTTATTATGATTCTGATTCTTTTGCCTTATGTCATCACTTATGCCATACAGGGAGAAGCAATTTTCGAGTTTGGAGTACCTGCTGCAGACAAGATGGATATTGCTCCGACTGAGGTGTTGATTGGCATTTTAGCAAATGAGATATCCATGGATTATCCGATGGAAGCAATCAAGGCACAGGCCGTCATTGTACGGACTGAATATGCAAGAAGAGAAAAGCTTGGGATGAAACCGGAAGAATCCTGTACCATGTGTCAATTGGAGGAACTGTGGGGGAGCAACCATTTGCAAGTGTATTATGAAAGGGCAAAAAAAGCAGTCGAAACAACTGCCGGAGAAGTTCTTGTTTACGAAGGAGAACTGATTCAACCGGCATATCATAGGGTAAGTGCCGGAATGACGCGAAGTGTGGCGTCACTTTCCGGTGAGGCAACCCCATATCTTCAATCTGTAAGCTGTGGAAGCGATATGCTTTCACCGGATTTTCTATCCGTTCGTTATTTTTCAACAAAAGAGATCGAAAAAGCTTTGCAATTCAATGATTCAGATGAAAACATGTGCGCAGAAGATTTATTGAAGACATTTTCTGTAACAACCGATGATGCCGGCTATCTGATTTTCATTCAAAAAGATGATGAAATCATTTCCGGTGATGAATTGAGAGCTGCCTTGGAATTACCATCAACTTTTTTTTATATGAAAGCAATTGATGACAAAATAAGAGTGGTAAACAAAGGGCTTGGCCATGGAATTGGTCTTAGCCAGTATCATGCGATGCAACTGGCTAATGAAAATAAAAGCTATGATGAAATATTGAAATATTTTTATGTTGGTTGTTCTTTACAGTTGAATTCAAAAAACGAGTGAATAAGTAGAATAATCTTGGCAACACTATCTATATCGAAACTAAAAAGGATGGATGGTGACAGGATGAAGGAGAGAAAAACCAACGGATGGACGGGACAAAAGCAGATCGCTGTAGCAGCATGTATGATATTGATACTTGCGACTTGTCTGACCGGTCTTATGATAGCCAAAAATATTGATAAGAAAAATCAAGAATTGGAGCTTGCAAAAAATGAAGCGCTTAAGGAAGCACAGATAGAAAAGCCTCTGGTAGAAGAAGTGGATTCTGTGATTACTCCAAAGGTAAACAAGCAGGAGAAAGTAACTGTTGAGCCCAAGGTCCTGGCTGATGAACTAAATAACGATATGGATGTAGACCAGCCAATAGAGACAGAGGACGACGAGAAATCAGAAGAAAATGTACAGCCGGTAGGTGGGTGTGCAATAAATATGGAGAAGGTTCAGCCACAGATTTCATTTTCAGGAGAACTTGCATGGCCGGTAGAGGGAAGTGTGCTTATGAATTATAGCATGGATCATTCCATATATTTTGCGACTTTGGATCAGTACAAATATAATCCGGCAATGATTATCAGCGCAAATATCGGTGATGAAGTTTCATCGGCAGCAGCGGGAACAATTGTAAAAGTATTCGATGATGCACAGACAGGAACAACGGTTGTTATGGACATTGGTGACGGATATGAATTGACTTATGGTCAGCTGCAGGAACTGAGGTTTAAAGAAGGAGCGTCTGTTTTGGCAGGAGATGTCATTGGCACAGTTGCCAAAGCGTCAAAATACTATTCTCTTGAAGGAAATAACCTGTATTTTGCTATGACAAAGGATAACGAACCGACGAATCCGTTAGACTATTTGAACTAGCGTCAACTTGCTTTTTCCGGTTATTCTATGTATACTTAATTGCATAGAATAGAAGGAGAGGCAACCGAATGTTTTCACAGGAAGAGGAAGTACTTTCCTGGATGGAACAGGTCATTGAACATCTTGGAAAGCAACCGGAAGAGACATTAGCATATTGTGAAAAAATCCGTTCCTATGGCGAACAGACAAATAATGATAAGTATTTAGGCTTTGCGCACTATTACAGTGGCGAGGCCTATTATACATTGAACAATGTCGAGATGGTTCTGCTTTGCATTTATAAGGCAATTGATTGCTTAGAGCGTGCCGGTGAATGGGAACTGATGGCAAGAGCGTACAATCTGGAGGCAATCATTTCTGAATCAATCGGAAATGCATCTTTTGCGATGGACCATTACATGAATGCATTGGTATGTTGCAGAAAGCATCAGCTGATTCGATTCGAGACGATTATATTACTTAATATCGGAACACTTTATTACAATTATGGGGAATACGATTTTGCTCAGGATTTTTTTAGCAGAGCAATCGTACTTATGAATGAAAATGACGAATTGAAGGAACAGTATTTTTACCGTCTGATCAGTGAAATAGGGTTAGGCCGTTGTGCACTGCATCGTGGTGATACTGAAAATGCAAGGCAGCATGCAGCCCGTATTCATCGTGAATGTGCACCTTATATGAATGTGGAAAACTACACTTATTATGTTTTTCAGGTTCAGCTATATCATCAGATGGGCAATTATGAAGCCAGAGATGAATATATTAAGATTTTGCAGAATAGTTTGGATGAGCAGCTTCCGCTGATGGATTTCTTTGATGATTTTTATGAGTATGCAGCGCTTCTGTTGGATATTGAAAAGATAGAAGAATTCCAGAGACTCATTGACTTTTTGGAAATGCTTGCGATGCGCGCAAAGGTTACATTTCTTCAGAGGCGTATTCGAGAACTCAAAATTCAATATTATCAGAAAAGACAGGATGAAGCAGCGGTTTTTCATGAGACAGCAAAGTTTTACGAAGATACGATGAAGATGGAAAATTCCAACCGTGCAATGATTCTGAATATGATGAATAATCGTCTGGAATTGGAAGAGGCGCGGGAGAAGCGAGAGCAGATGGCAGCAGAGAATGAAGCTCTTACAAGAAAATCAGAGACGGATGCACTGACCACCTTGTACAATCGTTTTTGCTTAACCCGTATGAGCAGGGAAGCATTTTTGCGAGCTGCAGAAAATCATACATCAATGGCAGTTGAGATTTTAGATATTGACTATTTTAAACAGTTTAATGACAACTATGGTCATCAGCGTGGAGATGAGTGTATCCATACAGTTGCAAACGAATTAAAAACAATTGCTATGAATGACGGAGTAAATGTATTCCGCTACGGCGGGGACGAGTTTGTCGTGACATACGAAAATCTTCCGGAACAGCGTGTAAAAGAAATTGCGGAGAACCTGAAGAATGCTATTACAAAACAGGCAATGGCGCATGCTTTTTCTCCGGCAGCCCCCTATGTGACAATCTCACAGGGGATTTGCTGGGATTATCCGAAAGAATCTGACACGATGGAAGATTATCTGCATTCGGCAGATGAGTGCTTATATGAAGTAAAAAAGCATTCCCGCAACAGTATTGCCATGACACATTTCCCTTATCGAAAAGACAGTAATCTTTCCCATAAGAGATAGACAGACACGAAAAAAGTAACCGCGCGTATATTATGTTATGAAGAAAAAGTCGCATGACAATCCGCAATCGCGCGGTTGCTTAATATAAATTTATTTTACAGACGACCGGGGACGGTCGGTTAAACGACAAAGTAGATTCTACAAAGAAACGGATACCCTTGGGTATCCGTTTACATATATGACTAATCAATCAGTCCTTTTTTCTTTTTATCGCGCATTTCTGAAAAGAATCCGGTGAGTAATTCAGAACACTCTTCCTTTAACACATCCCAAACAACTTCAACCTGATGATTGAATTTTGGAAACTGCAGGATGTTTATGACAGATCCGGCACAGCCGGCTTTCATATTTGGCGTTCCGATAATTACTTTTGGTATTCGAGCCTGAACAATTGCACCGGCACACATCTGGCAGGGCTCAAGTGTGACATACATCGTGCACTGCTCCAAGCGCCAGTCACCGGTTTTCTTACTTGCTTTACGAATGGCATTCAGCTCGGCATGAGAGAGCGTATTATGATCTACTTTTCTTCGATTGTAGCCTCTGGCAATGATCTTGTCATCCGCAACAAGCACACAGCCGATCGGAACTTCTCCGAGGGCATACGCTTTCTTTGCTTCTCGAAGTGCAGCCTTCATGTATTTTTCATCCGGTGATAATTTTTTCATCTATCTGTTGAAATCCTTTCATGTATGGTATCATTATTACAATATTATCAGTGTACCACAACAGGAAGAGAATGGACATGAATTTTATTTATGAAACAAAACGACTTCAGCTTCGTATTTTAAATGGAACAAATGCGGCAGAGACACTACAGTTTTATCTGAATGACAAAGAATTGTTTGAAAAATACGAACCTGCCAGGACAAGGAATTTTTACACAGAAGAGTATCACCGTTATGTGCTGAATTATGAATATAATCTTACCCTGAAAGGGACAACCGTCCGTTATTGGATTTATCCAAAAGAAGAACCGGACAAAATTATAGGAACCATCAGCCTGAGAAATATCATGCGAGGTTCCTATCAGAAATGCGAAATCGGATATAAATTATCCAGCGCTTATCAGCATCAGGGGTTGGCGCGTGAAGCAATAAAAAAGGTAATTGATATTGCGTTCTATGATATGGATTTACATCGGATAGAGGCATGTTGTATGCCTGATAATACAACATCCATCCGTTTGCTGGAAGGTTTAGATTTCCAATATGAAGGTACACTTCGTTCCTATGCACAGATTTGTGGTCAGTACGAGGATCATTTGCTGTTTAGTCTTCTTCGTCCATAGGACGATACCAGTAGCCGAACGGGTTCTCGGAAGAAGAACTGTCTTTGTCAGGGAAGAAATCCATAAAGCCAAAGACTGCAGCCATAACATGTTCCTGACGATATTGTATTCCCGGAATGCCCACAAACCAGTGATGATCCTTAGCACGGGGGATTTCACCAATAATGAGGTGTCGATAGGTTAGAAAACTGTGAAGCAGAAAACTATTGTTACATAGGTGCCAGTTTGAGGCAGGAAGCCGACGAAGATCTTTCAATTCCATCCGCACACATCGAATGCTTTCGTCTGAAAAAGGATGTAAAACGGGGTAATTTGCAAGAAGATACTCCCATGTCTCCTGCCAGGTAGCAAACATTTCCTGATGATATGAGCTGTTAACGGAAAGATCTCTTGAAAGATTCAGTTCAGCGGAGTGAATGGTTTTTTCTACCGAGTTATCAGCCGCCTGATTGTCATCCGCGGGTAGTGAAGGAGAAACGGTTTCAGAGAAATCATCCGCAGACTCCTTTCCGTCAGGTGCCTGAGAGACGGGCTGAAAAGTATTCCAATCAATGGTAGCTTCGTCCCATTGACTTAAAAAGGACAGCTTACCGTCGGAAACGATTGCTATTCCGGCAGCAGTTGTAATATCAGGTATCATCTGAGAAGAATCGTTGTTATTCCAAGAGAAGCGACGGTCTGTTCCGCCATTGACAAACGGGATTTCACCTAACAGAAGACCATCAAGGTGATGATCATTTCGAATGACGAGATACAATTCCGCAGATGTATTTGTAAAAGAAATACTTCTCATATGTAATTCGATTGATGAGGAGGCACCTTTAATTTGAATTTTTGCAAAGCCGACATTGGTTTTCTTTTGTCCGTTTTCGTAGGCATAGATATAAGAGAAGAATCTCTGATATTCGGACATAGATACTCCTGTTTGCATCTTTTTTTTATCATATGAGCAAAACACGAACAATATGCAACAGATTTAGAAGTATCATTTTGAGAAAAAAGAAAGGTATATGGCAGTGAATATTGTTGAACTGGTGGATATAGAAGATCCTGAATTAATCGTATATGGAAAATTGTCGGAAGTACAGCTGCTTCATTATTACGAACCAAATGGCGGATTATTTATCGCGGAAAGTGAAAAAGTAATCAGACGCGCATTGGAAGCCGGTTATGAACCGGTATCTATGCTGTTAGAGCAGAGAAATCGAAAAGCAGAGGAAGAACAGATATTGGATTGTCTTGGAGAGATTCCCATATATGCAGCATCGTTGGAGGTATTAAAACAAATAACCGGGTTTCATCTCACTGGTGGGATGTTATGTGCCATGAGAAGAAAGCAGCTGCCAAGTCCCAAGGAAATATGTGAGGGTGCGCGAAGAATTGCCGTATTGGAAAATGTTGTAAATCCAACCAATGTTGGTGCGATTGTCCGCTCGGCAGCAGCACTTAATATGGATGCGGTGTTGTTTACACCGGGGTGTGCGGATCCGTTATATCGGAGAGCGATTCGTGTCAGCATGGGTAATATTTTTCAGATACCATACACTTACATCGGAAATTCTCCTGAGGAGTGGCAGGAGGAAGGCATTCATCTGCTTCATAAATTGGGATTTACGACTGCAGCAATGGCACTTTGCGACGATACACTTTCGATTGACGATGAACGATTGCAGAAAGAGGAACGATTGGCGGTTTTGCTCGGAGCGGAAGGGGATGGCCTTTGTCAGCAGACGATTCATAACAGCGATTATACAGTAAAAATACCAATGACTCACGGTGTAGATTCACTAAATGTTGCGGCGGCAAGTGCTGTGGCATTTTGGCAGTTAAGCCGATAAGAGCAGATTCTGTACTTGAGCAAAGGACTGTCGGTTGACAAAAATGGGGCGAGCGTCTATAATTAAATCTCCGGGCAGCTGGGGTGTTAGCGGTACCCTGTACCAGCAATCCGCTATAGCTGGAGTGATATTCTGCCTCGGGTCTTTCACTGTAAAGCAGCCCCTTGAAAGTGGCGTTGAAGTCTGGGTCTTGCGCAATAGGAACCTGCGAACCGTGTCAGGTCAGGAATGAAGCAGCACTAAACAGGACCTCTTATGTGCCGCGAGGGTGCCTGGGCTGAGTTAACTGCAAGGGTAACGTTTATGGTGGGGATTCAAAGCAGAATGCCCGGTTTTGAATGAAAGATCATCTGATTTTTCGCATGTATACTTGTGCGGGGAATCAGATTTTTTTGTTGAGCGGTAAATTGAAATGGTTTATAATGGATATATCTGAGACAAATGACCAACACTAAGGATATATCACGCGAAAGGAACAAGAATGATGAAGAGAATCGGATTACTGACAAGTGGTGGTGACTGCCAGGCACTGAACGCTGCCATGAGAGGTGTTGTAAAAGGACTTTGTGAGAATGTAGACGAGTTAGAGGTATATGGATTTTTGAATGGTTACAAGGGTTTGATTTATGGCAATTACAGATTGCTGACACCGGCTGATTTTTCCGGAATCCTGACGAAGGGCGGAACCATCCTCGGATCATCACGCCAGCCGTTCAAGCTGATGCGCACACCGGATGAAAATGGTCTCGATAAGGTTGAGGGCATGAAACAGAATTACTATAAATTGAATCTGGATTGTCTGGTTATTCTAGGTGGTAATGGGACTCAGAAAACAGCAAATCTTCTGAGAGAAGAAGGACTGAATGTCATTCATTTGCCCAAGACAATTGACAATGATATTTACGGAACCGATGTGACCTTCGGATTCCAGAGCGCAATCAACATCGCATGTGATGCAATTGACTGTATCCATACAACCGCAGCATCTCATAATCGTGTATTTATCGTTGAGGTTATGGGACACAAGGTAGGATGGCTGACACTTTATGCAGGAATGGCATCCGGTGCGGATATCATTCTTTTGCCGGAGATTCCGTACGATATCGATAAGGTAATTGCAGCAATTGATAAGCGACCAAAAGCCGGCAAGGGATTTACAATTCTTGCTGTTGCAGAAGGTGCGATTTCAAAAGATGATGCAAAGCTTACGAAGAAGGAATATAAGAAAAAGCTTGAAAATTCCAAGTATCCTTCTGTATCCTATGAGATTGCAGCAATGATTCAGGAAAAGACCGGAACAGAAGTACGCGTGACTGTTCCCGGACATACACAGCGCGGAGGAAGCCCCTGCCCGTATGACCGTGTGCTCTGTACAAGATTAGGAGCAGAAGGTGCAAGAGCAATTGTAGAAGAAGATTATGGAAATATGATTGCAATGATTAACGGAAAAATTAAGCGTGTACCGCTTGAGGATGTGGCAGGCAAGCTTAAGACAGTTGAACCTGATTCTGAGATTATTAAGCAGGCAAAATATGTAGGAATTAGTTTTGGTGATTAAACATGGCATATACGGCACTTTATCGGAAGTTCCGCCCCAGTGAGTTTGAGGATGTTAAGGGCCAGGAACATATCGTGACAACGCTCAAAAACCAAATAAAGGCAGATCGAATCGGACATGCATATCTGTTTTGCGGAACACGAGGAACCGGTAAGACAACCGTGGCAAAGATTTTTGCAAAAGCAGTCAACTGTGAACAGCCGGTTGACGGAAGTCCTTGTGGCGAGTGTGCTTCCTGCAGGGCGATCGCGGCCGGCAGTTCCATGAATGTCATAGAGATAGATGCGGCATCCAACAATGGTGTCGATAATATTCGAGAGATTAAAGAAGAGGTAAATTATTCACCAACCGAAGGGCGCTACAAAGTCTACATTATTGATGAGGTGCATATGCTCTCCATAGGAGCATTCAATGCGCTGCTAAAAACTTTAGAGGAGCCACCTTCATATGTAATATTTATACTTGCGACGACAGAGGTTCATAAGATACCGATCACAATTCTTTCGCGGTGCCAGCGATATGATTTTCGGCGTATTTCTATTGATACGATTGCAGATCGCTTAAATGAACTGATGGTGGAAGAACAGGTGTCTGTAGAGCCGAAGGCAATTCGATATGTGGCAAAAATTGCAGATGGCTCCATGCGAGACGCGCTCAGTCTGCTGGATCAGTGTATCTCCTTTTATCTGGGACAGACACTGACCTATGACCATGTGTTAGAGGTGCTTGGTGCGGTCGATACAGAAGTGTTTTCGTCCTTATTAAACTGTATTATTGAAAAAAATATCACCGGTGCAATTTCATTGCTCGAAGAGGTAATCATTCAAGGTCGTGAGCTCGGACAGTTTGTAAATGATTTTACCTGGTATCTGCGTAACCTGTTATTAGTTCAGAGTGCAGATCAAATGGAGGAGATTCTTGATATTTCGAGTGAAAATCTTGCCGTGCTGAAAGAACAGGCAAATCGTGTGAAGCCGGAGCATCTGATGCGCTATATTCATATTTTTTCACAACTGAGTGGTCAAATAAAATATAGTACACAGAAGAGAATACTAATTGAGATTTCTTTAATAAAGTTATGCAAACCGGCAATGGAAAAGGATATCTCCAGCTTGATTCAAAGAATTGATGATTTGGAAAAAAGGCTGGCAAGCGGTGAGTTTGTTGTTTCCGGAGGAACTGCTGGCGGTGTGCAAACGACGAATACGCCGGTTATTGCAAAACGCCTTGAGCTGCCCAAGGCAATACCGGAAGATATACAGGCAGTCGTAAAAAACTGGAATTCGGTACTTGGAGATTTAAGCGGATTACCGCGTAATTATTTAAAAAAGGCAAATCTGACAATGGGAAATGGAAATTCTCTGCTGATTATGTTAGATGACCCGGTAGCGACGGATTTTTTGAA
Source organism: bacterium (assembly GCA_029012425.1). GTDB lineage: Bacteria > Bacillota > Clostridia > Lachnospirales > Lachnospiraceae > W0P33-017. The sequence continues at coordinate 18,662 of JAQXMB010000048.1, forward strand.
TGTTCCGGAGCGAAAAGAACAGATTCAAACGGCAATTGAAAAAACGATTGGGAAAGCCGTTGACATAACAATAGTAACAAACGAGACGGGCCAGCCGTTTGGGGAGACCTACCCCGATCTGCAGGACCTGATACAGATGGATATTGTTGAAGAGGAAGATGAAGGAGGATTTTAGAAATGGCAAAGAGAGGCGGATTTCCGGGAGGAATGCCCGGAAACATGAATAATCTTATGAAGCAGGCTCAGAAGATGCAGCGTCAGATGGAAGAGGCTTCAAAAGAAATTGAGGAGAAAGAGATTACTGCGGCAGCAGGTGGCGGCGTAGTAGAAGTAACTGTATCCGGAAAGAAAGAGGTTACCAAAGTAAAGATTGATCCTGAGGCTGTAGACCCGGATGATGTAGAGATGCTTGAGGATTTGATTATGGCAGCTACCAATGAGGCACTTCGCCAGATGGAAGAGTTTTCACAGCAATCAATGTCTAAGATTACCGGTGGAATCGGTGGTGGCTTAGGAGGCTTACCCTTTTAATGGATTACTATAGTAAACAAATAAATCAATTAGTAGAGTCATTGTCCATGCTTCCGGGAATCGGTGCCAAGACCGCACAGCGACTGGCATTTCATATTCTTAGCATGCCAAAAGAAGATGCAAGACGGTTGTCAGATTCCATTCGGGATGCACGCGAAAATGTGAGGTACTGTGAGCAGTGCTTTACATTGACAGATGATGTATTGTGCCCTATTTGTAAAGATGCCAAGCGAAATCATAAGGTGATAATGGTTGTGGAAAATACGAGAGATCTTGCCGCATATGAGAAAACCGGAAAATATGATGGTGTTTATCATGTGCTTCATGGAGCAATTTCTCCGATGTTAGGAATCGGGCCGGGAGATATTCGCTTAAAAGAGTTGATGCAACGCCTGCAGAAGGATGTGGATGAAGTGATCATCGCAACAAATTCCTCGCTTGAGGGTGAGACAACGGCGATGTACATGAGCAAATTAATCAAACCAACGGGTATTAAGGTGACGAGAATTGCCAGTGGTGTACCGGTAGGTGGTGATTTGGAATACATCGATGAGGTCACATTGCTTCGTGCTTTGGAAGGTAGAACAGAATTATAGTAGTATTTGAAAAGAGTCGTTTTCGGCTCTTTTTTTTGAAAATCCCAGTATTCGGCAAATTTTGCAAAATTACTATGCTACAGTATGAAAAAAGCACAGGAGGGAGCAAAAATGGCAGGATATCCGACAGATTCAGTAACAAAAGAAGATAAGTATTCATTTCGTATTCCGAAAAATATACGACAAATGGGAAACATACAAGGTTCTGTAAAAATCTATATGGAAGATTATGTGTATACATATTTGCACAGTACCAGACAAGAGGACGATTGGAAGCAAAAGGGATGTATATTACTGGGAAACAAACAGCATGAAAATGGACAGAAATATTTGTTTATCAGCGGGTTGATCAGAATATCGGACAAGTATTTTAAAGAAGGACAACCAGATTTTACAGATGAGATGTGGGGAGAAACCTATCGGGAAATCAAACAATTTTATGAAGATGTAGAGATTCTTGGCTGGGGGATGGATGTAGCGGCAGCTACAACAAAAATTACAGGAGAGCTGGAGCGAATCCATCGGCAGCTTTTTTCCGGAGGGGATAAAATCATTTATCTGCAGAATTCTGTAGAAAACGAAGAAACTTTCTATGTAAATGAAAAGAACAATTTGCGCAGGAGAGATGGATACTATATTTATTATGAAAAAAATCCCCAGATGCACGAATATATGTTAAGGTCTGTTCAAACCGAGGAGGCGCCAATTGAAAAGGATCCGCAACAGGAGCTGGTTGCCAATTATCGTGCAATCACACAAGAGAAAAGCAGACATGCGAGAAGCGGATTGCAAAGACTGGCATATGCGATTTGTCTGGTATTGCTTGTAGGAATATCCGCAATAGGGGTAAATATGATAACCGGATCTTCAAAATCTATGAAACTTAAAAATGCGGTATCATTTTTAGAAACAAATGCACCACATATTGAATCCGAGGTTACACCCGTAGCAAATATTGTAGATTTAAATATAGAAGAAGTTGAAAAAGAAAACCATTCAGCAGATGTCGCGAGTACCGAGATAAAGAAAGAAACGGCATCTGATGATGAATCATCAGAAGAACCGGATGATGATAAGGAAAAGACAGATATAGAGAAAGAAGAACCGGAAGATGTGGGCAAGCGCGAACAGGAAGAAGACGATTCGAAAACTACTGAGCCTCAAGAGGAAAAAAAGACAGAGAGTGAAGAAGTAAAACCGGCAGCAGTAACAGCAAAAGAAAATGGCTTTTATATTGTAAAAAAAGGAGATAGTTTATTGTCCATCAGTCAGCAAATATACGGAGCGGATTACACGGAGGAATTGTGTAAATTAAATGAATTGGATGATGTAAATAAAATCTATGCCGGTCAAAAACTTTTATTATTAGAAGAATAGTGCTATAATGAAACACTGACAATTGCACGGAAGAGAAATTGGAGCCTGGGGAAATAGTATTTTATTTCATAGGAAATTCCGCCGAATTTCCCATGAAACAAAATGCTCCGCAAGGATGCGTAAAGCGCATTCTTTTTACGATAGAGAAAGGACAGACGCAAATGGCGACAATACAAAAGCGTGGTCTTCATACCGTAGAAGTTAATAAAGACGAACTGAATAAAAAAATAAGAAGGCATCGTCAGCGAATAGCGATTTTAATGCTACTTGCATTTTTGCTAATTGTGATAGCAGGAATTGCATTGTATATCTACGCTCAGAGTAAGACTTACGATGAATACGAGGTCATCACTGCAACCGATCGAGCAGATACAAGTGCGGCACAATTTCGGATATTTCATAACAATTTGCTGAAGTATACAAATGATGGTGCTGTTTATACGGACAGAAATGGAAATCTGGTATGGAATCAGACTTATGAGATGGATCGCCCGATGCTGGCAATGAGAGATTCTTATGTGGCAATCTACGAGTTAAATGGAAACCAGATATATATTATGGATACCGTGAACTTACAAGGAAGTATCCATACAAGTATGCCAATTCAGAAAGTGAGTATTGCGAAGCAGGGAACCGTTGCAGTGTTGATGGAGAGTGAGGGCGTTAGTTACCTGCAATTGTATGACAAGCTCGGCAATCAGCTTGCTGCAGGAGAATTGCATGTTCAAAATAGTGGATATCCGCTGGACATTGCCTTGTCTGAAACAGGTGAAAAGCTTGCGGTATCAATTCTTGATATTAATGAAGGAAATGTTAAAACAACCATTGCATTTTACAATTTCGGAGTCGTAGGACAGAACTCGATTGATAAGATTGTCGGTTCCTATTCCTATTCAGATGTTATGATACCTCAGATAGAATATTTGTCAGGAGATATTATGGTTGGCTTCGGTGACGACCGAGTCCTTCTTTTTACAGGAGAACAAAAGCCTGTAGAAGAAAAAAATATACGCTTTGAGCAGCAGATAAAAAGTATCTTCTATAATGAGAATTATTTTGGTGTTATATATGATGGGGAAGGAACCGGAAAACAGTATTGTGCGCAGCTATATGAAAAAACAGGAAGCAGAGCATTAGAAATTCTGTTTGATATGGATTACACGACAGTGGAGATTCTTGGTAACAAAGAGATCTGCATAAGAAATGAGAATGACTGTGAGATTTATAACTTGAGAGGAACAAAGAAATTTTCATATTCATTCCCGGAGCACCTTTATATGATTATTCCGGAAAAAGTTTCCAGTGAGTATACACTCATTATAGAAGGACAAACTCAGCTTGTGAAATTAAAATAGAGGTACATATGAACAATATTGTAATAGTAGTGGCATTAATATGGTTATTAATCAGCGCAATCATAGGTTATGCGCAGGGATTTGTAAAAACAATCTATTCGATTCTTTCTATAATAGTAGCAATCGGTGTGGTACTTGTTTTTCGAGAAAAGCTTCGCTTAATCGCAACCCCCGCCAGCTGTCTGATCACATTTGCAGTTGTTATGGGAATCCTGGGTTGTATAGGGAAAATTCTGGATATTATTGACTATTTGCCTATTATTAAAGGTGTGAACCGATGGCTTGGAATCATAGCGGGATTAGTTAAGGGAAGTGTTGTATTCTGGTTCATCATAAAAATCTTAAAAATAATTTAAGAAAAGTGTTGACAACTGAAATAAATGATGATATTCTGATTTAGCTGTCGCGAGAGAAACACTGACGCGACGAGATAAAAAAGTTGTTGACAAGCGATTGAAACCTTGGTATTATATATAGGCTGTCGCAAAGCGGCAACAACAAAAGAACCTTGATAACTGAACAGTGAAATAACCTTGAAAAGATTCTAAAACAGAGTTCTTAAAGAACGATCTTTTTATAACAGTAAAGAACGGTTAAACAAAAGCCAAGCTTTTGAATGACCAGAACAAACTTAAATTATT
>JAQXMB010000049.1 GCA_029012425.1 bacterium
CAATGCTTGCTAAGATAATTTATCCATTGTTAAAATTATAATACACCCGTTTCCTTTTCGTCAATGCGAAGCGCCCGAATCCACTTCTTTTGCATGTAGAAAAAAGATGTTCTTTTATTAATATTTTTGTATAATTTCATTGTTTCATTAGTTTTTCTTATAATTGAGAAGTGTTTTCATAATAGAAAGAGAAAGCACGATCCACTCGCTTTCAAGTGAACCGTGCTTTCTTTTATTTTTGCTTTTCTTTTTCCTTCTCGGACTCCTCCGCTTCACGCCGGATCTCGAAATAACCGCGCACAAACAGGATGACCGACACCAGTACCACGATCGCCGGTATCAGAATACCGAGCGTTAATGCCATACCGGAAACGGATCTTGCCGCGCAGATGATCGCAAATGCCGCAAAATAGAAACTACAGCAAATCGTTAAAGCCAAAGGGATCAGCACTTTCTTTAACTTCATACGTTCCTCCGGAATGTCTGTGCTATTTGCGGATCAGAAGGGACTCGCCTGTCATTTCTGCCGGCTTCTCCATTCCCATCATATCGATCATGGTCGGGATAATGTCCGCAAGACGTCCTTCTTCTTTTAACGTATATGCAGGATCTGCGTTGATCAGAATAAACGGAACCGGATTGGTCGTATGTGCGGTAAACGGAGCGCCTGTCTCGTAATCGATGAGCTGCTCTGCGTTTCCGTGGTCTGCGCATAAGAATGCCTGTCCGCCGACTTCTTTTAATGCTTCTACTGCTTTTCCAACACAGGTATCTACGGTTTCAACTGCCTTAATTGCAGCTTCCATGATTCCGGTATGGCCTACCATATCCGGGTTTGCGAAATTTACAATGATGACATCATACTTATCAGAACGGATCGCTGCACACAGTTTGTCGCATACTTCCGGTGCGCTCATTTCCGGCTGAAGATCATAGGTAGCAACCTTCGGGGATTTTACCAGAATACGGTCTTCGCCCTGATTCGGTTCTTCCACACCGCCGTTAAAGAAGAATGTAACGTGCGCATACTTCTCTGTCTCAGCGATTCTTGCCTGTGTCTTGCCATTCTTTGCAAGATATTCACCAAAGGTATTGGTCAGATGCACTTTCTTGAAAGCAATCTCTTTGTTCGGAATGGTCTCGTCATACTCGGTAAAGCAAACGAATTTTACATTCTTTCTTGCTCCACGGTCGAATCCGTCAAATTCATCCGCGCAGAATGCTCTTGTCATCTCTCTTGCGCGGTCCGGACGGAAGTTATAGAAAATAATGGAATCTCCGTCATTTACCGTTGCAACCGGTTTTCCGTCTTTTTCGATCACGGTCGGAACCACGAACTCATCAGTTACATCCTTTGCGTAGGAAGCATCCAGTGCTGCCAGTGCGTCTTCTGCCTTTTCTCCCTGGCCTTCCGCAACTGCGCGGTATGCTTTTTCCACACGATCCCAGCGGTTATCACGATCCATCGCATAGTAACGTCCCTCTAAGGAAGCGATCTCGCCAACACCGATCTCTTTCATTTTTGCCTGAAGTTCTTCTACATATCCCTTTGCGGAAGTCGGTGCTGTATCACGTCCGTCAAGGAAGCAGTGTACATATACTTTCTCAACGCCTTCTCTTTTTGCCATCTCAAGCAGACCATACAGGTGTGTATTGTGGCTGTGTACACCACCATCGGATAACAGTCCGAACAGATGAAGCGCAGAACCGTTTTTCTTTGCATTCTGCATGCCGTCTAACAGTGCTTCGTTCTTAAAGAAATCGCCATCTCCGATCTCTTTTGTGATTCTGGTCAGTTCCTGATATACGATTCTTCCTGCGCCCATGTTCATATGACCTACTTCAGAGTTTCCCATCTGGCCTTCCGGAAGTCCTACTGCAAGTCCGCTGGCATATCCCTTTACGAACGGATAGTCTTTCATGAGTTTGTCAATGACCGGTGTGTTCGCCTGTGCGACAGCATTTCCCTCTGTCTTGTCATTTAAGCCGAATCCGTCTAAGATCATCAATACGGTTGGTTTTTTGCTCATAATCTTTTTCCTCTTTTCTTTGATCGTTATTTTATGGTTCTCCCGGCACATAATGTCCGGTACTGTTTAAACTACTTTTTGATTACCGCAAACATTATACACTATTGTCAAGGATTTCACAATATTTTATTCACAAAACCAAAGAGGATAACCGAGTTTCCCCGGTTATCCTCTTTTTTATTTTTTACATGACAGTAATTTTTCTTTATTTGTAGTTTACGATCTTACCAAAATCAGCCTTTAAGGAAGCTCCACCAACTAATCCGCCATCGATATCCGGTTTTGCGAATAATTCAGCTGCATTTCCTGCATTTACAGATCCGCCGTACTGGATACGAACTGCTTCTGCTGTTGCTTCGCCGTATACTTCTTTGATGCATGCACGGATTGCGCCGCAAACTTCTTCTGCCTGATCAGAAGTAGCAGTCTTTCCGGTTCCGATCGCCCAGATCGGCTCATATGCGATAACCATGGATGCAACCTGCTCTGCTGTAACGCCTGCAAGGTCAGATTTGATCTGCATACGGATCCAGTCTAAGGTAATGCCCATTTCTCTCTGCTCTAAAGATTCTCCACAGCAAAGGATCGGAGTAAGTCCGGCTTCCAGCGCTTTCTTTACTTTCTTGTTGATCATGCAGTCACACTCTTTGAAGTAATCACGTCTCTCAGAATGTCCTAATACTACATATTTTACGCCAGCGTCAACTAACATTTCCGCAGAGATTTCTCCGGTGTAAGCACCTTTCTCTTCGAAATACATGTTTTCTGCACCAACTGCAACGTTTGTTCCTTTTACAGCTTCTACAACCGGAACAATGTCGATTGCAGGTACGCAGTAAACAACGTCTACGTCATCGCTCTTTACTAATGGTTTTAATTCTTCTACTAATTTCACTGCCTGGCTCGGAGTCATGTTCATTTTCCAGTTGCCGGCTACAATTTTCTTTCTTGCCATTTTTGTTTCTCCTTAATACACTGAATATATTGTCAATCGCCAAGTTGCTTTCGGTCTACTTATCGTCAGCTGCTGCTACACCGGGAAGTGACTTGCCCTCTAAGAACTCTAAGGAAGCTCCGCCACCGGTAGAGATGTGACTCATCTTGTCACCAAGTCCCATCTGGTTAACTGCTGCTGCCGAATCTCCACCACCGATAATTGTGGTTGCGTCTGAGTTTGCAAGTGCCTCTGCTACTGCAAGTGTTCCTGCTGCAAGTGTGGGGTTCTCGAATACACCCATCGGTCCATTCCATACAACAGTCTTTGCAGATGCAACTGCCTCAGCGAACAGCTCACGGCTCTTCGGTCCGATATCGCAACCCTCGCGGTCTGCAGGCATCTTATCTGAATCAACGATAACTGTCTCAACTGCTGCATCGATCGGGTTCGGGAAATCTGTAATTGTAACAGCGTCAACCGGAAGAAGAATCTTCTTACCAAGCTTCTCAGCCTTTGCAAGCATCTCTTTACAGTAATCAATCTTGGTATCGTCCAACATAGACTTTCCGATCTCATATCCCTGAGCCTTCAAGAAGGTGTAAGCCATACCACCACCGATGATCAATGTATCAGCCTTCTCAAGTAAGTTGTCGATAACATTAAGCTTGTCTGCAACCTTTGCTCCGCCAAGAATAGCTACGAACGGACGAACCGGATTCTCAACAGCATTTCCTAAGAAATCGATTTCTTTCTGCATTAAGTATCCAACTGCGCAATCGCCGCCTTTTGCACGAACGAACTCTGTTACACCGGCAACAGATGCATGCGCTCTATGAGCAGAACCAAAAGCGTCACATACATATACATCGCAAAGATCAGCTAACTCTTTTGCGAATGCTGTTCCTGCATCAGCAGGCTTGGTCTCTTCTTTTCCGCGGAAACGGGTATTCTGAAGAAGAACTACATCTCCGTCGTTCATTGCTGCAACAGCGTCTGTAGCAGCCTGACCGGTTACATGATCATCATTTACAAATGTAACCTTCTTGCCAAGTCTCTCCTCAAGAGCTACTGCAACAGGAGCAAGTGACTCACCCTCATTGGGTCCGTTTTTTACCTTTCCAAGATGTGAACAAAGAATTACCTTTCCACCATCCTTGATCAGTTTTTCGATGGTCGGCATAGCACCTTTGATACGGTTATCATCCGTAATCTTTCCATCTTTTAAGGGTACATTAAAATCGCATCTTACTAAAACACGCTTTCCAGCTACATTAATATCATCAACAGATTTCTTATTTAATCCCATGATAAGCCTCCAAATACTTTTAAATGTAAAAAAGGGTCCGGTCCTCAAAAGACCGGACCCTGATTGAGTCAATTAACAATCCATCTTATGCTAACTCAGAGAAGTACTTAATTGTACGAACCATCTGTGAAGTATAAGAGTTCTCGTTGTCATACCAAGAAACAACCTGTACTAAGTTGTCCTCTCCAACCATTGTCTGGGTTGCATCGAAGATTGAACCATAGGTGCTTCCTACGATATCGCTTGAAACGATCTCATCCTCGTTGTATCCGAAAGACTCGGTAGCTGCTGCCTTCATAGCTGCATTGATCTCATCCTTAGTTACAGACTTCTCAACAGTTGCTACGAGGATTGTGGTAGATCCTGTAGGGGTAGGAACACGCTGAGCAGATCCGATTAACTTTCCGTTCAACTCAGGGATAACAAGACCGATTGCCTTAGCTGCTCCGGTAGAGTTGGGAACGATGTTTACAGCGCCTGCGCGAGATCTTCTTAAATCACCCTTTCTCTGAGGTCCGTCAAGAATCATCTGATCTCCTGTGTAAGCATGAATGGTGCTCATGATACCAGACTTGATGCCTGCTAAATCGTTAAGAGCCTTAGCCATAGGTGCTAAGCAGTTTGTTGTACAAGAAGCTGCTGAAATGATTGTATCTTCAGGCTTCAAGGTTGTGTGGTTTACATTGTATACGATAGTAGGAAGATCGTTTCCTGCAGGTGCAGAGATAACAACCTTACGAGCGCCGGCATTGATATGAGCCTGAGCCTTCTCTTTGCTGGTGTAGAAACCAGAGCACTCTAATACTACATCTACCTTTAACTCACCCCAAGGGCAGTTGTTTGCATCAGGGAAAGCGTAGATCTTGATTGTCTGTCCGTCAACGGTGATAGAATCATCAGAAGCTGATACAGTATCTGCTAATGCATACTTACCCTGTGATGAATCATACTTTAATAAGTGTGCTAACATCTTAGGGCTTGTTAAATCGTTGATTGCTACTACCTCATAACCCTCTGCTCCAAACATCTGTCTGAAAGCAAGACGACCAATACGGCCAAAACCATTAATTGCTACTCTTACTGCCATTTTGTATTCCTCCTAAGAATAATTAAAAAATTGTTAATTTGTATGGGCTTGTACCCAATCTGTTTGCATTGTACTAAAAAACAAACAAAATTTCAAGTACATTCTCAATGATTGTTTATTTTTTATCAATCTTTGCCATCTTTTGATTGACAGGAACGGCAAAAGCTATCAAAATAACTAATGATAAATGAAAAGGAGTGATAACCATGCTATGGGACACACATATGCACTGCTGTTTTTCGGGTGACAGTGATGCTTCTCCTGAGTCAATGATTGCATCGGCAATTGAGAAGGGACTGCCCGGCGTCTGCTTTACCGATCATCTCGATTATGATTTTCCCTCAGATCCACCCGATTTATTCGTGCTTGATCCGATAAATTATTATTATGAAATAACAAAACTAAAGGAACAATATGCAGATCAACTTCCCATTCACACCGGAATCGAAATCGGCGTACAGCCCGGATTGTATGAGAAGCTCCATCAGGTGGTGACTGATATTCCTTTTGACCAGGTTATCTGTTCTTCGCATGTTGTGGACGGATATGATCTGTATTACAAGGACTTCTATCTGGGAAAAGAAGAACACACCGCCTATCTTCGCTATTTTGAATCGATTGTTGAAACGCTGGATTCTTTTAGCGATTTTGATGTATACGGTCACATTGACTATGTCGTGCGCTATGGACCGAATACGAATCGTTTTTACAGTTATGATGCCTATGGGGATATTCTTGATACGATTTTGAAAAAACTGATTTCGATGGGAAAAGGCATTGAAATCAATACCGGCGGATTTAAATACGGTCTTGGTCATCCAAATCCGAATGAGGAAATCATCCGGCGCTACCGAAAGCTCGGCGGAGAAATAATAACCATCGGTGCCGATGCACACGCACCGGAGCATGTGGCATATGATTTTGAAAAAGTACCTGCGATACTTCGTGAAGCAGGATTTTCTTATTATACAGTATTCAAAAACAGGAAACCGGATTTTCTTCCGATTCCCTAAACAAAAGAAAGGCTCTTACATATTATGGAAGATAAAAAATATCAAAAAACTGTCTATTCGTGTTTTGTCGGATACATTGTACAGGCAATTGTCAATAATTTCGTGCCTCTGCTGTTTCTGACATTTCACCATACCTACGGCATTCCGCTCTCGCAGATTACATTTCTTGTGACAATCAATTTTGCCGTTCAGCTTCTCGTTGATTTAATCTCAGTAAAAATGGTCGACCGCATCGGATACCGCGCATCACTGATACTGGCTCATGCGTTCAGTGCCGTTGGGCTCGCATCGCTTGCCTTTCTTCCCGGTTGTTTTTCCAACTCGTACATCGGAATCTTATCCGCGGTCATCCTCTATGCCATCGGTGGCGGACTATTAGAGGTTGTTGTCAGTCCGGTCATGGAATCATGCCCGACTCCGAATAAAGAAAAGGCCATGAGTCTTCTTCATTCCTTCTACTGTTGGGGTCATGTCGGTGTTGTACTGTTGTCCACGCTGTTTTTTGCAGTATTTGGAATACAGAACTGGCGAATTCTCGCACTGATTTGGGCAATTGTTCCGCTCGCGAATCTGATTGTCGTATGTACGGTTCCGCTTGCTCCACTTCTCCCGGAGGATACGACCGGCATGAGCCTTCATGAGCTTTTTATGTCAAAAGCATTCTGGATTTTTATTCTGCTGATGATTTGTGCCGGTGCCTGTGAACAGGCAGTCAGTCAGTGGGCTTCTACCTTTGCCGAGCAGGGACTTCATGTTTCCAAAACAGTCGGCGACTTGGCCGGTCCGATGATGTTTGCAATTTTGATGGGTCTTTCAAGAATGATATATGGCAAGCTTGGCGATAAACTGCCGCTTCGGAAATGTATGTTTTTAAGCGGTGCACTGTGCCTGTTTTCTTACCTGTTAATCAGCTTATCGCACGCTCCCATTCTCGGACTGATCGGATGTGGCATCTGCGGATTTTCCGTCGGCTTATTTTGGCCCGGAAGCTTTTCGCTTGCCTCTGCAACACTTCCGCGTGGTGGTACTGCCATGTTTGCACTGCTTGCACTCGCCGGTGATGTCGGATGCTCCGGTGGTCCTACTTATGTCGGACTGTTTGCAAGTGCCTTTGGCGACAATTTGAAAATGGGTATTCTGCTTGCAGTTATCTTCCCGATTCTTCTTATGATTGGCGTACTTGCACAAGGGAAATCAGAACGATAATTTTTTCTATCCTAAATATTTCACTGCACTGAGGGCTGCGACATTGCCCTCTCCGGCTGCTTTGATATACTGATAAGGCTGACCTACGATGTCACCGCAGGCAAAACAACCCGGCAGGTTTGTCTCCATATTCCGATTGACAATCACATGGTTTTCTTCCATCGCAAGCCCCGATAAAAGCTGTGAGGGCATCACACTGTCGCGAAGGATGAAAATGCCGTCCGCGGCAATTTCACGATTTTTCAGCACCAGCTTTTCAACCTTCAGACCACCTGTAACCGATACCGGAACATCCCGGACAATCTCGACATTCTCCGGTAGCAATACCTCGTCCTTATAAAGCGGTACATAGTAGACCTTTTCACAAAGCTCTGCCAAAAATTGCGCTTCCGCCTCTTCCTTTTTTGAGGAAGCAACAATAGCAACTGTCTTGTTTTTATACAACGGTGCATCGCAGGTTGCACAGTAGCTGACGCCTCGGCCAAGGAATTGCTCTTCGCCCGGATAGGGTCTTGCAAAGCTCACACCGCTGGCAATAATCAAAGCCTTCGCCTCATAAATCTCATTCGTTTTCGAGATCATGCTGTAATAATCGCCCATCGCATAAGCGGAGGTAATCTGCTCTTCTGTGATTGCAATATCCATCTGCTCTAAGTGATTATGGAATTGTTCTGCCAACTGACTTCCGGATACACTTGCCATTCCAAGGTAATTCTGAATTTCCTGCGCCTTAAGGAGCTTATCGCTCAATTTCCGGCTTCCAAACAGAATGATGTTTTTATTTCGTATCTTTAAGGTTATTGCTGCCGACAGTCCCGCAGGTCCTGTTCCAATAATTGCCACATCATATCTTTGTACCATAGCTATCTCCTATTTTTTCTCAATGACATACAAATTTATTCCATGCTTCTTTGTGATTTCAAATTCTTTTTTCAGCGCCAGCTCTGTGTGTAAGCGAAGATTCTTTTTTACGAATCCTTCCTCATCGCAGTAGATGAACAAAAATCCGTGGTGAGCCATCACCTCGGATGCCTTATCAAAAAATCCACGGTAGAGCTCATCTAACTCTTCCTTTGACTTCTTGCCGCGCCTTGGCATATCGGCAAATACTTCATGCATCTCATGCCTGATTGTAAATGTGAGGAAATCCTTGGTGATAAAATTGCAGGCAATTCCTGCCGCCTTTGCATTCTCATTTGCTCCTGCAATTGCCTCGCCGTATATATCCACACCGTAACGCCCCATACAATTCATTGCCTTACAGCGCTCAATCAAAAGTGTTCCGACTCCACACATCGCATCCAACACATTTGCATCCTGTGACAAATATGGTGTAAGCAGTGCCACGATTGCTGCTGCAGTTGACGGATGCATGGATGCTGCGGTCTGCACCTTTCGATAAGCAAAGCGATGATCTATCATCGTGTGCAGCTTCACACAAGGAAAAAAGCTTCCATCCGCAGTCTGAACCAGGCGAAGCTCTACTTCATAGTCGCCGGTCGAATTGCGAAGTTTTCCTGCAGACTCCGTTTCGATTGCCGCCGCGAGTCTTTTGGTAAAAGCACTCTTTTCCTCAAGCGTCATGCCACTTTTACACTCGATGCGGAAATAAAACGGATCCGCTGTTGTGTGGAGATCCTCTAACAGCTTCAGAAAATCTGTCGCAATCAATTTCTTTGCCATTGTTGTCTCATTCCCGCTTAACCGTTCTTTGATTTTCAGCGCAAATAACGCTTCCCGATACATGCGTACCCGTTTCGTAATCTTATCAATCTGTGCAGTCCGAACCTTTACTCCCAGAGGATGAACGACCATCTGGTCATCGCTGTCACAGCATGCTTTTACCTGTTTTAGCAGAACATCCCGGTATGCCTTTTCGGCGGTCAGAATCAAGTCATGTTTCTTACCGTCTGTACGGAAAACATGGTGCTCAAGCATATCATTTTTTCCAAGAAGCTTCGCAAGTGCCTGCTTCATTTCATTGACATGCTTTGCTTCGTCCGCTTCCGGTGTCATGGCAAGAAGACGATTGTAATCCTCCTGCAATTCATCCAGATAGTCCTCCACTGATACCATGGAAAGTGCCTGCACATAAGCGGGTTTCACAAATCTGGTTTCCTCTGTGCGGTATGCATTCATCAAATCAGCTGCAGCATTTGGAGCGTTTGTCTCTCCCAAAAGTAACGCAACATTTTTCCGCACCTTCGCATCGGGGTCTGACAGGAAACTGCTTAAAAACTTCCAATCAGGCTGCAAGGCGTACAATTCTTTCACTGAAGCTTCCTCCTTGCAGCAATTTTTCAGTACTATCAAATTGGCACGAATGTCTCTGCCCTCGCAGATGGCTTCGTATATCATTCTCATAATTTGCAATCCTCCGCTTTTTATTCGAAAAGCTTTTACATTCCGTCTCTCATGTAACGGGCGAGCCCAATTCCGGTCTGTTCCGCCTTTTCACTCGGTCCGCTCGCACATTCCATTTGAAACGAACCATCGTAGCTGTCGCAAAATCCATACAGCTTCATGCGGTCTTCTTCCACGACTGCATGTGCTGCAACCGGGGCACTGCAGCCTCCTCCAAGTTCACGCACAAACGCCCGCTCAGCGATTGCAGCCAACCTGCTTTCCTCACAAAAAAAACCTTCCAGATAGCGATAGTCTTCACCAAGGCGTCCCTGAATGGCAAGAATTCCCTGACCTGCTGCCGGGAGCATTTCCTGTATCGAAAAATATTTATTAATTCGATCCTGTAATCCAAGACGATGCAAGCCTGCTGCCGCAAGAATAAGCGCACCAAACTGACCTTCATCCAGCTTGCGAAGCCTGGTTGCAATATTTCCGCGCACAGAAGCAATTGTAAGAGATGGATGCTGTTGCAGTAACTGCTGTCTTCTTCGCGGACTTGAGGTACCTATCGGTTTTGTCCGATCCCACTCGCGAATTCCTTCCGGAAGCACAAGTACATCTCTTGCGTCTTCCCGCTTCGAATATCCGATAATCGGAACGGCTTCATCCACATCCATCGGCATATCCTTCAAAGAATGCACACACAAATCAACCGCTCCTGTTTTTAATGCCGACTCCAATTCCTGCACAAACAATCCCTTGCCACCGATTTGCGACAAGCTCTTCTCAAGCACCTGATCGCCTTTGGTGCTCATAGGTATAATCTCAACTTCAAAATCCGTATGCTTTCTGATATAGTCTGCGACTTCTTTTGTCTGCGTCAACGCAAGTTCGCTTTTTCTGCTTGCAATGCGGATTGTTTTACTCATTCCCACGCTCTCCTAATTCTGCCTCTAACTGCTCTCGTAATGCGCGCACCTTGACATGTGTTTCTTTTGTCGCATCTGCTGATGCGATCGCAACGAGAAGCTCCGACTCTGCAACATCGACAATTGCAGGAAAGTAAAAGCTGCACAGCTCATGGTTCGATGCGACATTCACCTTAATATCACGATGTCTGCACTCCCGGTAAATTGTCTCATTTACTTTCTCATCATCGGTAAGCGCCAGAACCAGATCCATGTCTTCTTCCATCAGACAGCCCGGACGGTACACATCGTTGACATACTGAATACGACCTTCCCACTGCTGAATCAGCTTTTCCATCTCCTTGGAACAGTCCGGTGCAACAACGGTCAGTTCACAGGTGGATTTTGCAAGTTCTCTTACTCTTCTTGTTGCCACATCCCCTGCTCCAAAAACAAGCACCCGTACACCTTCCATCTTGACAAACAACGGAAAATATTTATATCTCTGCTCCATCTGTGAGCCTCCTTGTTCTTTTATTGTTTTCTGGTTATCTGGTACAAAATCGCATTTACAATTGCGGCTGCAACATTCGAACCGCCCTTTCGTCCCTTTGCGACAATCGCCGGAACACCCGACTGGATAATCAGCTCCTTCGCCTGTACCACATTGACGAATCCAACCGGAACTCCAATCACAAGTGCCGGATCAAGCTGCCCTTTTTTCATCAGTTCACAGATGCTTACCAGTGCAGTCGGCGCATTTCCAATTGCAAAAATAACTTTTTCAGAAAGGCCTGCTGCTTTTTCCATTGCAACTGCCGAGCGCGTCAGTCCACGCTCTTTTGCCTTTCGAATAACATCCTCATCGTCAATAAAATTATACACTTTCACGCCCAACATGGAAAGAGCCGATTTATTAATTCCGGACATTGCCATCTTCGTATCGGTAACAATGCAACAGCCATTTTTCAGACAGTCAATCGCATGCTCCACCACACGGGGGGTGAAATACAGATTTTCCAAATAGTCAAAGTCTGCGGTCGTGTGAATCACGCGCTTGATAATCGGCTCAAGCTTCGGATCTAATTGGAGCTCCCCCAGTTCCTCTCCGATGATTTCAAAACTTCTTTTTTCTATCTCAGCCGGAGCAATCTGCTCCAATGTTATTTCCTTCATGATTTATTCTCCCGGTTGATTCCAAGAATACGATAAACTGCATCCATATCAAGTCCGTTTCGCACCGTATTCGCAAGCAGATCAAGTTGTTCTTCGCGCATCTGTTCGGCAGAGCGAACCGCCCGCTTTTCAAATGAGATTCCCTTTTTATCAGCGAGCGTCTCAATCAGTGCCTGAAGTACGGAGGCATCATCCAAACAGCCATGAACATAGGTTCCGTATACATCAGATGCATACGCTCCGTCCTCTTTTTGTTCCCCGCTCGCATCATCGGTCAGATTGGTTACGATTGGAAGTGTCTCATCTTTCAGTGTAATGGTCCGCCCCATATGAATCTCGTAGCCGCTTAATGTTTTACCGGAAAGTTTTGCCAGCGAACCGGTGAGTAAACCGAATTGTCCATGCACACGGGTTCTTACTTTTTCTGCTGAAAAGACGGTCTCCATCGGAAGGAATCCAAGCCCTGCCATCTGTCCGCCAGACTCCACACAATCCGGGTCGTATAGTGTTTTTCCAAGCATCTGATAACCGCCACAAATTCCAAAAATGGATGTTCCCGCCTGCTTTGCTTTTTCAATTGCTGTCTCCATACCATTCACGCGAAGCCAACGCAAATCATCAAATGTATTTTTGGTTCCGGGTAAAATGATCAGATCCGGCACACCGAGTTCTTCCGGGCGTGCAACATAGCGAAGTCCAATCTCCTCCTGATTCTCCAGCGCAAGAAAATCTGTAAAATTTGAAATGTGAGGCAGACGAATCACTGCAACATCCAAGCTTGCGTCTGTCTTTTGTTGTGACAAACGCGTTGTCAGAGAATCCTCATCCTCAAGTGCAAGCGGTACAAAAGGAATTACCCCGACAACCGGACAGTTACTTTTCTCCTCAAGCATGGCAAGTCCGGGTTCTAAGATGGCGCGGTCTCCTCGGAACTTGTTGACAATCAGTCCTTTGACACGCTTCTTTTCCTCTTCCTCCAGCAGAACCATTGTACCGACAAGCTGCGCAAACACTCCACCTCTGTCAATATCACCGACAATCAATACCGGTGCATCAACAAGGTCGGCAATTCCCATATTGACAATATCATTCTCTTTGAGATTGATCTCCACCGGTGAACCGGCTCCTTCGATAACAATAATATCATTCTCTGCATCAAGTTTATCGTAGGCTTCTTTTATGGCTGGAAGCAGCTTTTTTTTGTAGGAAAAATATTCCTTTGCACTCATATTGCCCTGCACTCTTCCGTTTACAATCACCTGGGAACCGACATCGCTCATCGGTTTCAGTAAGATCGGATTCATTGCAACCTCAGGTTCTCTTCCTGCTGCCTGTGCCTGAAGTACCTGTGCTCTTCCCATCTCAAGTCCTTCGCGTGTGATAAAAGAATTTAAAGCCATATTCTGTGATTTGAACGGTGCCACCCGGTATCCATCCTGATGAAAAATGCGGCACAATCCGGCAACAAGAAGGCTTTTCCCGGCTCCCGACATCGTTCCTTGTATCATAATTACTTTTGCCATAATCTATTCTTTCCTTTTTCGTTCCTTCGCAAACATCATAAGAAGTCTTTCATTTTCCTCCTGCTTTCTCACACAAATCCGATAATCGCCATCTGTCAGCCCTCTGTAATTCGCACAGTCACGAATCAGAAAGCCCTGTTTGAGACTTTTCTCGTATAACCCTTTGGGACCGGAGAAAAAGATATAATTGACCTCACTGTCATATACGGTTAATCCCAACTCCCGGAGTTTCCCTGAAACCCGGACTCTCTCTTCGCGAATTATTTCTGTCGTTTTGAGCAGCCATTCTTTTTCACCGGTTGCTGCAATCGCTGCATACTGTGCCGCAAGAGAGAGATTCCATTCCGGAAGATTATCGTTACATCGGTCAATCAATTGCCCGTCCGCACTCAAAAGATAACCGATGCGAAGTCCGGGACAGGAAAAGGTCTTTGTGAATGCTTTAAGAATGACCAGATGCTTATTTTGTGACAGGAATTGCTTCGCCGAGTAATTCTCATAGCTTTTTGCAAATTCCATAAAACACTCATCAATTACCAGACGACATCCCCGCTCTGCCGTAAGCATAATTACTTCCTTGAGAATCGCCGGAGACATCACACCGCCGGTTGGGTTGTGGGGGTTGCTGAAAACAACACAGTCAGCCTTTGTTTGTTTCAGTTCCTGTAAGAAATCGTCACTCCATGCAAATGCATTTTCCCGTTTTAATTCAAAGTATTCGATTTCACTTTTTGCAGTGCGAAATGCACGCTCATATTCTGAAAAATCCGGTGAAATGAGAAGCACCCGTTTTACTTCCAATGCTCTGGCTAATGTCATGATTAATTCAGAAGCCCCATTCCCACAAAGCACCTGAGCAGGTTCCACTGATTCGTAATTCGCAAGCGCCCTGCGCACCTGCTCACTGACCGGATCCGGATAGTATATGCTTTGTTCTACCCCTTCTATTGCCGCTTTTCTTACTTCATCCGGCATTCCGAAGCAATTACAATTTGCCGAAAAATCGATTGTATTCGGATGGCGATATCTGTCACCGCCATGACACAACATCTTTTTTTGCATCGTTCATGCTCACTTTCATCTACTACCAAAATCTTACGATAACCGCCAGCACAACTAACCCGATCAGCCAGCAGAAAACGGATGCAATGCGCATCAGCCTTACCGCCCGCCCGATATCTGTCCGTTCAATTGCACGAAGTGCATCTCCAATATAAGGCTTGTCATGCAGCCTGCCAAAATAACTGGTCGGTCCTGCGAGTTGAAGTCCCAATGCACCTGCCATCACGCTTTCTGTCTGTGCAGAATTCGGACTTGCGTGTTTTAATCGGTCTCTTCGAAATATTTTTATCGTATGCGACAGTCCTGCTGTTTTCCCGTCTCCAAACAGACTTGCCACGATTAAAAGCACTGCGCTAAGGCGCGCGGGAACGAAGTTTGCCACATCATCCACTTTCGCCGCAGCAGTTCCAAAATAGGCATATCGCTCATTGCGATAACCGACCATCGAATCCATCGTATTGATTGCCTTATATGCGTATGCAAGTGGTGCACCGCCCAAAAATGCAAACAGAAGCGGGGCAATTACACCATCGGATGTGTTTTCCGCTACCGTCTCAACGGCCGCCGAAATAACACCGGCTTCATCTAGCCGATCCGTATCTCTTCCGACAATCATGGAAACAGCTTTTCTTCCCTGGTTGAGGTCTTCTTCCAACGCTTTTCCTACAGCCATGGACTCTCTTGCGAGCGATGTCGCTGCAAACGAATAACATAACAGTATCGACTCAACCGCAATGCCCACATACAGATGAATCGTGTAAGCGGTCAGGCAGATAAGTAATACGCTGCCGGCTGTCATAAGTACGACAAGTATAACAAGAACGATTCCACCGGCACGCTCCCCTCCTTTGGATTTCGGAAATATGTTTCGAATTGTATGCTCCAATCTGCTAATCAGTTTTCCGACCAATCGAATCGGATGCCAGATTCCATGTGGATCTCCAATCACAAAATCAAGCAACCCTGCAATAGCGATTGCAAGCAGTCTGCATCGTATCATGCTCATCGTCTGCTCCTATTTTATCTTCTGTGGAATCCCGCACACCATCCGATAAACAGCCTGTGCATGCGCCGCAAGATCGCAGGAAATTCTGCCAACCTCTTCAGAATAATTGCGCTCAAAGGCATCCACCGGTATGAGTCCGCTGCCAACTTCATCAATTGTAATGACACAATCTGTCTTCTCCGTAAGCAGTTGTCTCGTATATTCTGTCGGACTCTCATTCTTTTGCATCAATGTGCGGATTATTATGTGATAATCCGCAATAATTTCTTTGCCAAAGGTTTTGGCATATTCCGCTTTTCCCTGATTTCTTCCACCTACGATTAAAACCATACAACATCTCCTACCAGAACAAATATCGCCATCACACATTCGACGGTCTGTAAAAACCATCCAGCCAAGTCACCGGTGATTCCTCCGAATTGTTTTTTTGACATGTATGCATAATACAGTGCACATATTATTGCCGCCAAAAGAAGAAGGACACCTCCTACCCACTGAATGATACAGGAAATCACACCTGCAATTATCAGTTCAATCATGCAGATTACCTTCACTGTTCGTTTCTGCGCCGCGCTCTGAAAGGTTGCCGCCAGACCACTCTCCTTCGCGCAAGGCAACGCAGCAACCGACCATCCACTGATGCAACGGCTGATCAAAAAACCAAAGCAAATAACTTCTACACCTGCAAGGGAAAGCTCTGACCATAAGCCAAGATTCAAAAGCATCAGTATCATCCCGCAAATCACCGCAAATGCTCCTGTATGTGAATCGGAAAGAATCGCAAGCTTCTTCTCAAT
>JAQXMB010000050.1 GCA_029012425.1 bacterium
AAAGAATGGTATTGAATGGCGGTCAGAAGCGTTGTTTGCGTATATGCATCGATTTGAGGACAAACAGGCGGGAGAGCAATTATCGTTATTTGATCAATAGCCTGCAAAATGTAGATATGCTATCACATAGCTGCCTTGATGCTGCCTTGATGTGCCAACTATCTTGATAGGAGGTTTCTGCCATGCTACAATATTACCGAATCAGCTTTTGGTATATCGAGAGGGCTGTTTGGTAAACAAGCACACCATAAAGGCAGGTGAGAATAATGGCTTATGAAAAACTTTTAAATGAAATCTATGCAGCGGTGTCGCTAAAGTATTTGTGGAAAGAATACAAGCCATGCTTTATCAAAAGCGAATCACCTGACTGGATCAATGAAGCAATGGACTTTGGGCTTGAGGTCAGTCAGGCACTCTTGCCGGATGATGGTCAGGAGGAGAGCTTCATTGAACAGTATCTCGGATGTTTGAAAGAGGAGCTGCCGGCACAAGCATTCGAGAAATACAAAGACCGGTTGTATTTTTATAACAGAAGGTTCTGGGCAATTTTACCGGATTGTACAGTACAGCAGGATTACTTATCCAAGGCGAAATACCGGTTTGACAGAAAACTGGAAAAGCTGAACACAAATTATGTACATAAGCGTTATAATGGATTATATCTTTTTTTGCATCCAAAAGACGAGAATGATATTGATGCGGGTGCTTTGTTCGAATATATGCGATATACACAGGAGAAAAAGACAAAACGCTTTGATTGGGTGTTTCTGAACTGTGTGAAGACGATTTATGTCTGCAATTATGGGGTAAACACGATTGAACCGATTGTACTGCCGAAAAATGCAGAGAGTTTTCTTAACACACAAGCGGAGTATCTGCGTTACTGTCATGACTGGGAGGATGGAATGGCATTGGAACTGTGAATAGTTCTTTGCCCGCTGAAAAGCATATTTTGAAATAGGAAAGAATTGAGGTTTGGCAGGATGATAAAAATGATAGCGTCAGATTTAGATGGAACGCTACTTCCGGAGGCAACATCAGATATTAACCCGAAGATTTATGAACTGATTCGCCAGATACAGGAGAAGGGTGTGACATTTGTTGTGGCGAGTGGGCGCAATTATGAGAGTGTCATGAGTATCTTTGGAAAAATCGAAAAGGAACTGACTGTTATTTCAGATAATGGCGGGCATATCGCAAGAGATGGTCAGACGCTTCACTGCGTAGGATTTCCGAAGGAACTGCTCAAAGAAATCGTCTGGATGGCGAGACAGCTGCCGGATGTATGGATGATGGCTTCTGCGGCAAGAGGTGTATATACAGACATGAATGATTCGCAATATATCAAGTGGATTCGCGAGGGATATCATCAGGAACTTACGATTGTCGATGATCTGCTCACAGTCGATGAACCGATTATCAAGGTCGCCATTCACACCGGTACAAAAGACGCAAAAGAAGTTGCAGATCCATTAATGAAAAGGATTGGTGAACGGGTGAGTGTAGCAGTTTCCGGAGAGCGTTGGGTAGATTTTATGATGCCGGGTGTAAATAAAGGCGTCGCGGTTGCTTATTTACAGCAAACCATGGGAATTGCAAAAGAGGAAACGATAGCTTTTGGTGATAACGGCAATGACATAACCATGCTCATGCAGGCAGAAGAAAGCTATGCCGTAGCAAATGCAAGACCTGAGGTAAAACAAGTGACGAAATATGTAATCGGTGATGTGTCACAAGCGGCAGTGCTGTCAGAATTAGAACGCATATGCTGTAAACTCAACGGATAATCTATGATGCAGAATATGTGAATACGATTTTTTTAGGAGGAAACAAAGTGAAAATCTTAATTGTGTATTGCCATCCAAGTACAAATAGTTTTACACATACTGTAAAAGAGTCTTTTGTAAGAGGACTTCAGGAAGCCGGTCATTCCTATGAGATTTCTGACTTATATGCAGATGGATTTCATCCGGTCATGTCAGAAGAAGAATATACAAGAGAAGGCTTCTATCAGTTGGACAGCCCAATCGCAGAGGATGTCAAACGAGAGCAGGAGAAAATAAACAATGCAGATGTAATCGTATTCATCTATCCTGATTTTTGGACTGCTGCGCCGGCAATGCTTGAAGGCTGGTTTCAAAGAGTATGGACATACGGCTTTGCATATGGAGATGAGCCGAAAATGAAACAATTGAACAAAGCGTTGTTTCTGATAACAATGGGTGGTTCGTTAAATGATGAGATTCGAAGAACACAGCTTGAAGCAATGAAAACCGTCATGGTTGGGGACCGAATTAGAAATCGTGCGAAAAAGTGCGAAGTGTATGTATTTGATCAGATGACCAGAGGTTATGGAAATGACGAAAACAGGGAACATCGGATCACTGAGTTTTCACAAAAGGCTTATGAGCTGGCAAAGAATATTGATAAGTAAAGTTATGAAACTGCGATTTTGCGCGTGGCTCTGAATAGACGCTCATTTTATAAAAAATACATTGACAAACATCTATGTATATGGTATTTATATACATAGATATATATCTATACATTATTTTGTAAGAATGAATCGGAAGAAACATCCATATTAGTGAGCGAAAGAGAGGATAATTATGACAGAGCAGGAATACTATGATTTTATGAATGAAACAGTGTCGTTTTATTTGGCAACAGTCGATGGGGATCAGCCTCATGTAAGAGGAATGATGCTTTTTCGGGCTGATGAAAATGGTATTATTTTTCATACAGCTTCAACCAAGGATGTGTTTAAGCAGATTTCCAATAATCCCAAAGCAGAGCTTTGCTTTAATGCAAACGGCAGGCAGGTCAGAGTGACGGGATCACTTGAAGTGGTACATGATGAGAAATTGAAGGAAGAAATCTTTAATCATCCATCCAGAAAGTTTCTTCAGGCATGGAAAGAAATGGGAATTGCAGATTTGCTACAAGTATTGGTTATGAGGAACTGCGAAGCAACAACCTGGACGATGCAAACAAATTTTGAGAAAAAAACGCCTGTTAAGTTGTGTGAACAATAAAAATGTGAGTATGCATCCGAAGAATACCAAAGTAACAAAAAGGATAAATCATATGATGCATGGTTGACACAATGCAACACGAGTGTTACTATCAAAAAGAACAGAAACGAATAAATTCTTCGGGGCAGGGTGAGAATCCCTACCGGCGGTATAGTCCGCGAGCCTATGAAAAAGCAGAGGCTTTGATATGGCATGAATCGGTGACCTGAAAAAAGGAATTCCGATACCGACAGTTACAGTCTGGATGAGAGAAGAGAATTCATGGAATCTGTGTATGACGAAGTTTTGATACCAAGGCTACACAAGTAATTCAATGAAATGTCAAAAATCTCAAACCCTGATGGTTTGGGATTTTTTTATTCTTATTCTTAATGGAATTTAGGACTTCTGATCACAAAACGATTACGATATTTTATGGAGGTTCTTAACATGAACGAAAAAAAGAAAAAAATATGGACAACACAGACACTGATTGTAACCGCAATGCTTGCGGCATTGGCAGGAGTATTGATGTCACTCGAAATTCCGCTTCCGATGATGCCGCCGTTTTATAAGTTGGATTTTTCCGATGTGCCCTCTTTGATTGCATTATTTTTGATGGGACCGGTTCAGGCTGTATGTGTGGAAGTCATGAAAGTGTTGATCAAGCTGGTTACCATCGGAACAAGCTCCGCGTTTGTCGGCGATTTGGCAAATCTGATTGCAATTGTCATGTACATCTTCCCGCTTTGGTTTATTTTCAAAAAGCTTGGTAAGACAACAAGTGCAGGAATCATCGCCATGTGTGTAAGTGTTCCGTTGCGTGTAGCGTTTGCATGCTTTTGCAATGCATGCATTACACTTCCGCTTTACGCAAAAGCGATGGAGATGCCGTTAGATGGAGTGATAAAGATTGTAGCAGCAGTAAACCCTTCAATTCATAACCTGACAACCTTTATTGTACTGGCAACAATTCCGTTCAATATATTGAAAATCGGAGTGAATTATCTGGTAGGTTATCTGCTATATAATCGTTTGACAAAAATCAGCTTTGTAAAACAGGGGATTATGTCATGATTCGTAATTACAGAGATTTGACACGGCTTGAGATGGAAGCCGTTGATAAAAAGGAAACAATTGTATTAATTCCGCTTGGGGCGCTTGAGCAACATGGAAATCAGGCACCACTGGGAACGGATGATATCATTGCAGAAGCTATGTGCGAGTATTTAACCGAAGCACTGGAGGAAGTGGGAGAAAAAGATTTTCCGATGTTGATTTTTCCGGTCATTCCGGTTGGATTAAGTACGGAACACAAAAACTTCTGTGGTTCTATTACGATGAAACCGGACACCTATTATCATATGCTTTATGATATTGCGACAAGTCTTGCGCATCATGGGTTTCAAAAGCTGGCATTTCTTGTATGCCACGGTGGAAATGCTCCGATTGTGCAGGTGTTAAGCAGGGAACTGCGTAGCGAGCTTGGAATTTCACCGTTTATCCTTTCTGCCGGCGCAT
Organism: bacterium; assembly: GCA_029012425.1. GTDB lineage: Bacteria > Bacillota > Clostridia > Lachnospirales > Lachnospiraceae > W0P33-017. The sequence goes on from JAQXMB010000050.1 coordinate 4,536, forward strand.
TTTCACATCCGGATGTTAAGGCTACGATTTCAGAGGGAAATATCTGGGACTTCCACGGTGGAGAGATGGAGACATCCATGGTCATGGCCGTGGATGAGAGTTTGGTCAAGCTGGAAACAAGCGAAGCCGGAATTCCACAGTCTTTTGCGCAAAACAAAGCACTGCTTCCCTACGGAAGTGTATCAATTGGCTGGGTATCCGAGGACTGGAAGACAAAAGACGGAAAACCCATTGGAATCGGAGGAGATCCTTGTGGAGCTACTGCTGAAAAGGGTCGTATCATCCTAAGAACAAGTGCGAGGGAGCTTGTACCCGGTTTGCTTGAAATTAGAAAGTGGCAGTGCTAAGAATTGGCGTGCAAACCATCCGTCCGGAGAGGAGCCGGAGTGATTTTACCACGGGTTCGTGCTGGGACTGATTGTGGAGCTGCAGAGAAGTTTTGATGTTGATAAAAATGGAAACTGCAGGGTTTTCGATTGTTTCGCTGAAATTTTTGCAGATGAACCTCACCTCATAAAAAGGGGAAATACTTTTTCTGTCTACCTGCCGGTAGAAACAACTGATTGACATAGGATGAAACAACCTGCATGAAGTGGATGTAAAAGGAATCTAATCCACACAATTATTTTTTGAGATATCTTTTTATCGCTTCAAAACTCTCAACACTTAAATCATGCTCGACGCGACACGCATCTTCAAGCGCAGTTTCCCTGCTCACACCGATGCTCATCAGCCAATCGGAAAGGATGGTGTGGCGCTCGAGCACACTTTCCGCGCGGGCATTACCGGTTTGTGTCAAGGTAATGAAGCCATTTTCTGCCACGGTAATATATCCTTTTTCACGAAGGTTTTTCATGGAAACACTGACACTTGCTTTCGTAAAATTCATTTCGTTTGCGATATCGATGGAACGGACATGTCCGTTTTTTTTATGTAATAAAAGGATGGTCTCTAAATAATCTTCTACTGACTCATCTGCGCGATGCTTGATATAATTCATGTTTTTATCTCCGATTTTTTTCCTATCATATCATTTTCAAACAGAAATGACAATTAAAATAAATCCCGGAAAACGGTTGACAATTTGAGTTAGTTATATTAAACTCGATATCGGTTAGGGTATTCTAACTACAAAACAGTTGATGAAATTACAGATATCATTCATGAATGGAAAGGCAGGTAGGAATATGACTTTAGCAGAGACGAAGGTAGGAGAAGAATGTATCGTTAAAGAGATTGCTTCAGACGATGAGGAATTGAAATCCTTTCTGTTTTCGCTGGGTTGTTACAGTGGGGAGCCAATTACCGTGATTTCCCGCATTCGGGGAGGTTGCGTGGTATCAATCAAAGATGCAAGGTACAACATTGATAAGGACTTGGCACG